>SLCC01000123.1 GCA_007126035.1 Gemmatimonadota bacterium | reverse complement strand
GGTGTACTCGAACTCCATGGGAAAGCAAGATACGTCATGTTACGAACTTGTGCAACTAAGTACTAGTTCGACACCATCATCTTCATGGTCTGCCGGCGACCGTTCACCGTTAGCTGGACGTAGTAGATGCCGGCGGCCACCTGCCTGCCGTTCAGGTCGTGGGCGTCCCAGAACGCCTCCTGGCGGCCTGGCGAATAATATTCCAGTCCCTGGACGGCGGCGCCCTCACCCGTGGGGTGGTTGATGGCGGTGGGATACGCCACCAGCTGCTGGAGCACGTTGAAGACCCGCATGGTCGCCACTGCCGGCTGACCGGTCTCGAACAGGACCGGGTCGAGACGGAAGGGTATCCGCGTGCTGGTGGTGAACGGATTGGGATAGTTCTGTTGGAGCTCGAAGCCGGCGTCGGCTACCCGACCAGGCTCGTCGCTCGCCGCTTCCTGCGCCGTCAGGGAGAGTCCGGAGAATGCGAGGAAGCAGCAGAAGATGACGCCCGCTATCATGCGGCGTCTCATTGTATCCTCTGCATGAAGCTATTTCGGTAACAGAGTGTCCGATCGCCCTCCAACTACTCCGGAAGGTAAGAGTTCTTGCCCACGTCCATTGTACAGATCCCCACTGCTGCTGGTCAAGGATTTCGTGCAGACGCCGGTTGCAAGGAGCGGGCCCCTGGAGTCAGGGGCCGGGTACGGCCCGGCCCTCGCCTGCGCGCACGGTGACACCGGTGCGGTCCAGGTGCTCGAGGATGGGGATGAGGTGTCGTCGTGAGGCGGGCACCACCTCCCGGAACTCGGCGGGGCTGACATCCTGGCGGCCGGCGAACCTGGCGCGCACGTCCCGGACGATGGCTTCTAGGTGTTCCCGGTGTATGAGGAGTTGGTGCTCGAGGCGCACCAGGCTTCCCTCCGTCTCGAGGATGGCGATCAGCTCCTCCAGGCGGTCGACGGATCCGAGCTCATCTTGCAGCTGATCCGATCTCGGGGGCGCGTAGCCGGCCTGATGGAAGGTGGCCAGGATCCGTTGCCGGATCGCCTCCTGATCGGCGGTGAGAGTGGGTGCGAAGCCGGTGCGGGCGATCCGTCCTTTCGCTATCACCATTTCACCGTGGTCCAGCAGCAGAGCCAGGGCGTGGGCGATCAGGGCCGGGTCTGCCCCCCTGGGCGCGGCGCGTCTCAACTGCTCCACCTCCATGCCGCTCCGGAGCGGGTGCTCATGGTGATACGAGTCCAGAGCGTCGCGGAGCGCCTGGTCCACCAGGTCCACGGCATCACGGCAAAAGCACCTCTCGCCCGCCACGGCCATCTGGTGCTCCGTGACCGCGTCGTCCACCTGGGCCGGGGTGGCGCCGGTGATGATGGGTAGTGAGGCCCTGTCGGCTCCGGCCACGGCGGCCCTGGTCACCAGGCCGGCGACGCGGTCCAGGGGCGGTGCCTCGAGCAGCTTGCCCAGGAACGCCGCATCGGCGGGCTCGAGGCGCCGCCGTCGCCGGGCCGATGGCTCCACGATGATCCCCCCTCCGATGGTGGTGACTGGTGAGTATGACCGGATGACGGCCCGGTCACCGGCGCGTGCCACCACCGGCGCTTCGAACCGGAGCTGGGCCCAGCAACCCTTACCCGGTTCGAGGCGCTCATGGCCGATGAGGAAAGCCCTGGCCATGGTCTCACCGGTCCCCAGGTGGACGCGGATCCTCTGGCCGTGCTTGATGCTCCAGCGCGAGCCGGGGATCACCCGCAGCCGGATGGTGGTGGCCCTGGTGGGTGTCCAGGCTCGGTGGGTGACCAGCGTGCTGCCCCGCCCTGCTTCAGCCCGCTCGACCCCTGCCAGGGCGATGGCGGCCCGTTGCCCGGGCTCGATGCGCTCCACGTCGTCGCCGTGGACCTGGAGTCCGCGCACCCTGGCGGTGAGCTCACCGGGCAGGACCCGGACGTGCTGCTCCCGGGCCAGGGATCCGCTCCAGACGGTACCGGTGATCACGGTCCCGGTCCCGCGGACGGTGAAGACGCGATCGACGGGGAGACGGAACAGGTCGTCGGCTCGGCCCCGGTTCGGGGGCAGGGCTGTGCGGATGGCTGCCCGTAGCTCGTCGAGCCCGGCGCCGGTGACGGCGGAGGTGGAGACTATGCGGGCGTCGGCGAAGCCCGTACCGGCCATGAACTCGGCCACGTCATCACGCGCCAGCTCCAGCCACTCGGGCTCCACCAGGTCCGTCTTGGTCAGGGCGACGACGGCGCGTGGCACGCCCAGCAGCTGGGCAATGGCCACGTGCTCCCGGGTCTGGGGCATGACGCCCTCGTCCGCCGCCACCACCAGCAGCAGGAGGTCGAAGCCGGATGCGCCGGCCACCATGTTCCGGACGAAGTCCTCGTGGCCTGGCACGTCCACGAGTCCGATAGCCGCGTCTTCCAGGTCCATGCGCGCGAAGCCCAGGTCGATGGTGATGCCCCGGCGCTTCTCCTCGGGCAGACGATCGGTGCGGACGCCGGTGAGGGCCTCCACCAGCGCTGTCTTGCCGTGGTCAATGTGGCCACCGGTCCCGATGATGGATCTGATCATTGAGCCCCTCGCGCTCCGTACAGGAAGTCCAAAGACCTGAGGGAGGCGGCATCCACCAGGTGGAAGGCCAGGAACCGGGACAGGAGCTGCCAGTGGGCGCCAGTGCGGGGCAACTCCACCACGACTCCCGCCGAGAGAGCCCGCAGGTCCGCCCGCGCCGGTTCCGGCAGGACCCGCCCGCCGCCGCCGCCGCCCTGGCAAGCTTTACAGAAGACGCCTCCCGCGGCGTAGTCCAGGAACAGCTCGCCTTCATCGGGCACGGCTTCGCCACATTCCACGCACCGATCCAGGGACGGCCCGAACCCCAGGGCGGTTATCAGGGCCCAGGTCTCGGCCAGTGCAGTGGCCTCCACCGTTTCGGGCGAAGCCGCCTCCAGCCTGTCCAGGGCGGAGCGGACGCGGCTGAAGACCTCGGGGGCCGCCTCTTCGCTAGCGGTGCGGAGCATGATCTCCGCCAGCAGGGAGGCGCCGCCGAACCGCACCAGGTCGCGGCCCAGGGCCTGCCGCGGGCGGACCAGCTCGAAGTCGCTGAGGGTGTGGAGTTCCCGGTTCTGCCGCAGGTAGAAGGTGGCGAAGCCGTCGGTGAAGGGCTCCAGGATGCCGCCGTATCGGCTACGCAGTCGCCTGGCCCCTTTCGCCATGACCGACTGTACGCCGTGGCCGGGGGTCAGAAGGCGCAGGATCTTGCTGGTCTCGCTGTACGGGAACGCCTGGAGGATGATGGCGTCCAGCGTTGCCAGGGCCATGTCAGGCGGGCGGCGCCAGGCGGTCCCTCAACTGGTCTCGTCTCAGGACCAGTTCGCCACGGTCCTCCTGGTCGGCTTCCGAGGCCAGGCGATTCTCCAGCGACGCCAACTCGATCAACGCTTCTCGTGTCCGTCGGCGGCGGTAACGCGGGACCGTGAAGACGAGCAGGAGCCCGGCAGTGAGGGCCAGGAGTGCCACGAGGGCCGCTGCCTGACCGGTGAGCTGGGCGGCGCCCTGCCCCGCAGTCCCTGTACGCTGGTCGGGAGCTGCTGCGGCCCCTACCCGGGACAGGGCCGATGCCACCGCGCCCGCCTCCGCCGACGGGTCGGCTGACAGCACGTAGCCGGTCACCCGCTCGATCCCAGGCAGCGCCAGCGACCCGATGTACATGCGCCCGTCGTGGCGCATGGCGGCGAAGTAGAGGGCGGAGTCGGGCGGCTCTACCTGGAACTGGAAGCGACCGTGGTCGTCGGTCGTGGTGGCTGCCACGTTCGAGCCGCCGGCCGCCTCGTCCACGCGATGGAGGGCGACGGTGACACCCGGCAGTGCTTCACCCCGCGCGTCCACTGCCACGCCCTGGATCTCCTGGGCACGGGAAGCATGGGGCGTGCCCAGCGTCGCCAGCACCAGCAGCGAGGCGAGCAGGAGGAGGCTGCTGGTCACGGGGTGAACCGGCCGAAGTCCTCGGGATGCAGCCGGCGCAGGTACTCCTTCAGGTCCTCCGGCTTGGGGATCTCCTCGGATTCGGTGCCCTCCTCCTCGGCGCCGGACTCTTCGAAGTCCGAGGCCTCGGCGATCTCTATGGAAGTGTGCTCGAGCAGGTCTTCCGTGGTGTAGATCCCGGCGTCCATTCTCAGGGCGATGGCTATGGAGTCGGACGGTCGAGCGTCCAGGCTGAAGAACTCACCGTTCCGGGAGATGATCATCTCGGCGTAGTAGGTGTTCTCCACCACCTTTGTGATGATGACGCGCTTCAGCGACCCGCCCAACCCGGCAATGGCGGACGCGAACAGGTCGTGGGTCAGGGGCCGGCTGAAGTTCATGCCCGCCAGCTCCATGGCGATGGAGCTGGCCTCTCCGGGACCGATCCAGATGGGGAGTACCCTGGAGCCGTCTCGCTCCTGCAGGATCACCACCGGCGTGTTGGAGTTCCGGTCGAGGCCGAGGCTCTGTACGGTGACTTCTATCATGGGCCCTCCGCTGCCGCTGCGCGGCTCTGGGTCGCGCCGGGGTTCGCAATCCTCATGGTCGGGGCCGCCGCGATCGGTGGGCCCGCCTCCAAAGATGGGTACTCCGCAATGGTGGCCAGGTTCACCGGAGCACCCTTCGTCCGGGCCAGCTCGGCCCGCACCGCCTGACTGGGCCGCCGGGACCCCTACCGGTCACCCGGCACTTTCTTCAGCCCACCGCCGACGCTTGCCGCAAATCGTCCGCCCGGTCCGTCCGCTCCCATGGGAACAGCATGACCTGCATGCCGTTCACCGACCTCTCCCGCGGTGGCCGGCCGAAGTGGCCGTATGCGGCCGTGGGCTTGTAGATGGGCTGGTCCAGCCGCAGCGTCTCGATGATGGCTCGGGGCCGGAAATCGAAGACCGCGGCCACGGCATCGGCGATCTGCTGGTCGGGCAGCTTGCCCGTCCGGAACGTGTCCACGTGGATCGATACGGGCTCCGCCACCCCGATGGCGTACGCCAACTGGATCTCGCACCGCCTGGCCAGCCCGGCGGCCACCACGTTCTTGGCCGCCCACCTGGCAGCGTAGGCGCCGGACCGGTCCACCTTGGTCGGGTCCTTCCCGCTGAAGGCGCCACCCCCATGATGGCCAGCGCCGCCGTATGTGTCCACGATTATCTTGCGGCCGGTGAGCCCGGCATCGCCGTGGGGGCCGCCCACGACGAACCTGCCCGTGGGGTTGACGTGGAATATGCAGTGATCGGGGTCGTAGAGCTCCGCAGGCATGACGGGGGTGATCACGTCCCTGATCACCGCCTCCCGGACGTCGTCCAGCCCGATGTCCGCCGAGTGCTGTGTACTCACCACCACCGTATGGACCCGGAGGGGTCGGTCCCCGCCATATTCGATGGTGACCTGGGCCTTGCCGTCCGGCCGGAGCCAGGGCAACCGGCCTTCGTGCCGCAGCTCCGCCAGCCGGTGGGTCAGCCGGTGGGCCAGCACGATGGGCGCGGGCATGAGCTCCGCCGTCTCGTCCACCGCGTAGCCGAACATCATGCCCTGGTCGCCGGCGCCGCCCGGGTCCACGCCCTGACTGATGTCCGGCGACTGTCGGTCGATGGAGACCAGCACACCGCAGGTATCGCCGTCGATCCCCCAGCTGGAATCACGGTAGCCGATGGACGATACCGTCCCCCGGGCCAGGGTGGCGTAGTCTGGCGGCGTATCGGTGGTGATCTCGCCGGTCAATACCACGAGCCCAGTGGTGACCAGCACCTCGCAGGCCACGCGCCCGCCAGCGTCCTCGGCCAGGACGGCATCCAGCACCGCGTCGCTTATCTGGTCCGCTATCTTGTCCGGATGTCCCTCCGTCACCGACTCGGAGGTGAACAGCCTGGTTGTCATATGACCGTGTCGTCGGGTACAGGTGAGGCGGGCGCGTGCAAGTCTGGTTCCCTCATTCCGACTCGGACAGGTTCCACCGGCCGGAGAACAGCGACAGGTCCAGCCAGTGGGATATGCCCTCCTCGAGTATGGCCATCACCGTGGCGGTGTCGGGCGCCTCCAGGGCCTGTGAGACCCGTGCCCTGGCGTCGGTAGCGGGCACGGACCGGACCACCTTCTTCACCTCCGGCAGGGCTGACGGCCCCACGCTCAACGCCGTTATGCCCAGGCCCAGGAGGAGGTAGACGCCCAACGGGCTGGCGGCCAGTTCGCCGCAGATGCTGACCTCGAGCCCCGCCTCGCGCCCCACCGCCGCGGTGCTGGCCATGAGGCGCAGCACGGCCGGATGGAAGGAGGTGAAGCGGGAAGACAGTTTGGCGTTGTTGCGGTCGATGGCCAGGACGTACTGGGTCAGGTCGTTCGTCCCGATGGAGAAGAAGTCGGCGTAGCGGGTCATCTCCGCCGCCGTGAGGGCGGCGGCGGGCGTCTCGATCATGATGCCCAGCTTGTAGCCGGGATTGAACGGGATGCCATCGGCGTTGAGCCGGTCCTCCTCCTCCTCGAGCATGCGGCGGGTGGCCCTCAGTTCCTCCACCGCGGAGATCATGGGCAGCATGATCCGGACATCGCCATGGACCGTGGACCTGAGCAACGCGCGCAACTGGGTACGGAACAGCTCGGGCATGTCCAGACACATCCGGATCGCCCGCCATCCCAGGTACGGGTTCTCCTCCGGCGGCATCTGGAGGAAGTGGGGGAACTTGTCGCCGCCCACGTCGAAGGTGCGGATGAGGACCGCCTGGTTCCGGAAGCTCTCCGCCACCCGCTTGTACGCCTGGTACTGGCCTTCCTCGTCGGGCGGGGACCGGCGGCCGATCACGAGGAACTCGGTACGGAGCAGTCCGATTCCCTGGGCCCCATGCTCCTTGGCCGTCTTCGCCTCGCCAGGCAGGTCGATGTTGGCCCGGAGCAGGACCGGTTGCCGATCGGGGGTGACGGGCTCCAGATGGGCCAGCAGGACCAGCTCCTGCTCCCACTCCCGCACGCGCACGTCCCGGGCCCGATAGATACGCCGCTCCTCCTCGGTGGGCAGCACTATCACGGTGCCTACCCGACCGTCCAGCACCAGCTCGTCGCCCTCCTCCACCTCCCTGGCAAGGTCCGTCAGGCCCACCACCGCGGGGATGCCCAGGGCGCGGGCGATGATGGCCGAATGGGAGGTGCGTGTCCCGGCGTCCGTGGCCAGGCCCAGCACCCGGGTGGGGTCGAGCTGGACCGTGAGGCTCGGTGCGAAGTCCCGGCCCACCAGGATCACCGGCTCAGTGATCCCGCCGAGTACGCCGTCCGGGTCACCCGTGCCCAGCAGTTGGCGGATGAGGCGGGCCTCGAGGTCCAGCAGGTCGTTCAGTCGGTCCATCACCATTGGGTGACCGGTCTGGCGCCACTCCGACTGGAATTCGAGCATCCTGATCTCGAGGGCGCGAGCCGCGGAGATATGGTTCTCCCCGATGTAGGCCTCCACGTCCCTGATCAGGTCGGAGTCCTCGAGCATCATGAGCTGTGGCTCGAAGATCTGTGCCTCGATGGACCCCAGCCGCTCCGACGTCTCCGCCTGGATCTCCTGGATCCGCAGCCGCGTCGCCTCCCGTGCCTCCCGGAAGCGAGCCACCTCCGCCTCCACCTGGTCATCGGTGATCGCCTGGTGCGGGACGCGCGGGCGCTCCCACGCCACCACGTGGGCCGGGCCGATCACGATCCCCGGCGATGCCGCCGTTCCTTCCCGGACCAGACGTCGTCCCACTCAATCCTCCCCGAATCTGCTGGAAACGAGTTCGCAGAGCGTGTCCAGGGCCTGGTCAGCGTCCGAGCCGCTCGCCCGGATCACTATCTCCGAGCCCTGCTCCGCAGCCAGCATCATCATGCCCATGATGCTCTTGCCGTTCACCTCGAGATCGTCCTTTCGTACCCAGATCTCGGAGTCGAACCCGTGGGCAATCTTCACGAACTCTGCCGCTGGCCGCGCGTGGAGCCCGTACTTGTTCTGGATGACTACCGCCCGATCGCCAGATTTATCACTCATACCATGGTCCCCGCCAGCACCCCGATCAACACCAGCACAGCCACCGCCGCGAAACCTACTCGCCGCGCTCGCTCACCCCAACCGGCACCGGCCACCGCGCCGACGAGCGCCACCGTGGCCATCGTGGAGGTCGGTGCCGCCAGGCCGGGCACCCCTGCCACTGCCACCAGCGCGAAGGTCAACGACGCCACGAACGCCGCTGCCTTCATCAGACGGCCGTGCGTGTGGCGGACGACCGAGCCACGAAGTCGCTCCGCCACGTATCGCCCTTCACTGAACCCTACGGAAAGCCCCCACATCATGAGGGCCAGGTGCCCGATGTTGTACACGACCAGGAACGCCAGCACTGCCACGTACCAGGGCGCTCCCGCCACCATCAGGGCCAGCGCCGCCAGTACACAGAGCGGTCGCCAGCCGGCCCACACCAGCTGGTCCCCCAGCGTCCCCAGCGAGCCTCTCAAGGCCGCCTTGAAGCGATTGATCACCTCCGGTGGCTCGCCATCCAGCTCGAGCCGGATCACCGCGCCCAGGGCCAGAGGGGCCAGGTACGGGTGGCTGTTGAACGGAGTTTCGTGCCGACCCACCGCTGCGTCCAGGGCCGCCGGGTCCGGGTAGAGCCTGCGCAGCGCCGGCAGGATAGCGAACCCGAACCCCGTACCCGTCAACGTCTCGTAGTTCCAAGAGCCCTGTACGGCCAGCGACCGGGCCAGGACTGCCCACCAGACGGACCGATCCATGGTCATGGCAGCAGCGCCATCGCCACCAGGATGCCCGCGGCGGCCCCTGCCAGGACGGGGAGCCAGTTCTTCACCGGCCCGCTGAACAGGGGGAGAGACGTCCCCACCATGGCCGCGGCCAGCACCGCCAACAGGGCGGCGGTGGGACCAGAGTCCAGACCCCAGAGCGGCCCCACCAGCCCGATCAGGAGGGCGCCCGACAGGCCGCCCAGAAGGCAGAGCGCGGCGCCGCGCAGGAAGTCCAGGGTCATGGCAGCCAGGTGCCGGCGCTCGAGCTTGCCAGCGGCCATGGCTGTCGCCCGGATCAGCATGCGCCCGTTGGCACGGCGCTGGAGCACCACGGTAACGGAGCCGAGCCGCTCCCAGGCCAGGGCGAAGGCAAGGGCCAAGACCAGGTAGCCTGGATCCAGCCCGGCCGGCGCCACGGCGGAATAGGCCGCTGCCGCCGCCACCGTAGCCGTTCCCGACTCGGGGTAGCGGGCGGCGCCGATGGGCAGCGTGGTCAGGGAGAAGACCTCGACCAGGAATCCCACCACCGCCCCCTCCAGAGGCCGGCCGAAGATCAGCCCGGTAACGGCGCCTGCCACCAGCGGGCGTGATACCATTACCTGGGGGAAGGACGTGCTGTCCGACCCCACTATCCCGCCCCACAGGGCCACCCCCAGCCAGCCAGTCATGACGCGCGCACCAGCTCTTCCAGCGGGACCTCCCGCGCCCCGGGCAGGTCCCGGGCCGTTATCCGGACACCCTCCGAGGACAGCTCCCTCAGCTCCTCCCGCTCGGCTTCGCTCAGGAATACGTAGCGGAGCACGCGCGTACGGCCAGGCGCGTGATGGATGCCCCCGATGTTCACCCGCTGCCCGTGTAGCAATCCGCTCCGCGCCGTCCGGCGCATGGTGGCGATGTCGCGGGTCAGGAGCATCACCCGCTCCGGATTCGATTGCCAGTCCGGCAAACGCTCGATGGCCTCGTCCACGGGTACGAACTCCGCCTCCATCTCATCGGGCACGCCCATGGAATAGAGCTCCTGCTCCCACTGTGAGCTGGCCAGCTCGTCGTCCACCACCACGATCCGGTCCGGCCGGAGTCGGGCGCCCCAGCCGACCATTACCTGGCCGTGGATCAGTCTCTCATCGACGCGATACAGGATGACGCTCACTTCAGCCGACCTCTGGGAATAGCGTGATCGAGGCCCGGCCACGCTCCAGGAGCCGTGTCGCCAACTGGTCCAGCGGCAGGTGATTGTGCAGGGCGAAGTCCAGCAGCATTGGCAGATTGACCCCGGTGATGAGCAGGCGGTCAACCCTTCCGAGGCAGGCTTTGCGGCCCACCAGCCCGCAGCTACCCTCCGGCAGGTCGGAGAAGATGACTGCAGGGCCTTCACCAAGCACCTCATCCAGACGCCGACGAATGGCGTCTGGGCCCAGGCCATCGTTGCTGAGGCCGATCAGGACCGATTCGTCGACACCAGCTATACGCTGCACCGCGCTCAGCAGCCCGCGGGCCAGCTCGCCATGGGACACTACCACGCCCCGATGTCCCGGATCACTCATAATCCTGCTCGAGGTAGTCTCGCACCGGACGCATCGCCGCCTGCAGACTGGCGTTGAACCGTTCCGCCGTATGCACGCCCGAATACTTCAACAGGTGGTTCATGGCGATGACTTCAGCGATGACCGTCACGTTCTTGCCCGGGTTCAACGGGATGGTGGCCTGCGGCAGCTTCACGTCCAGGATCTCCACCAACTCCAACTCGAGGCCAGTCCGCTCGTAGGCGTCCTTCTCGTTCCAGTCCACCAGACGGACCACCACCTCGATGCGTTTCTGCTGACGGATCGACCGGATGCCGAAGAGGGACGGGATGTCCACGATACCCACGCCCCGGATCTCCATGTGGTGGCGCTGGAGCTCGTGGCCACGGGCGATGAGGACGTCGTTCCCCCTGCGGCTCACGTACACCAGGTCGTCGGCCACCAGCCGATGTCCACGCTCCACCAGGTCCAGGACACACTCGCTCTTGCCGATCCCGCTCCGACCCACGATCAGCAACCCAACCCCGTATACATCCGCCATGGACCCATGCAGCGTAGTAGTCGGCGCGAACATGCTCTCGAGGTAGGGCTGGATCCGACGGTAGAATTCGCCAGTCTTGAGGGATGTCCGGAAGACGGGCACGCCACGCCGACGCGCCGTCTCCAGGAGCGGGCCCGGTACCTCCATGGCCTTGGTGACCACCAGCGCCGGCATGTCCAGGGCGAAGAGGCGATCCAGTGACTCCTGCATGCCCTGGGGGCCACGGGAGCGGAGGAACGACATCTCCGTCTCCCCCATGACCTGGAGCCGACCGCGAGGCGCGCGCCCGTCGTATCCGGTCAGCACGAGGCCGGGACTGGACAGGGTGGGCGCCTCGATGTTCCTGTCCAGGCCCCCGCCCGACAGGAGCTCGAGGTCGAGGACCTCCCGCTTGTCCTCGAACAGCGTCTCGACGGTCAGCTTCTGCACGGTGTTACCGTCCTATTCCGGCTGCGGCTCCGCTTCGGGAGCCACCGCCGCCGCGGGCGGTGCCTTGTGGTCCAACCTCTTCGATCGCTTCCGCCGGAGCTGGCGCTGCACCTTCTGCAGCGCCCGGTCCAGGGCGCTCCGGGTCGTATCACCATCCGAGCTAGCGACCACCGTCGGCGTGCCCGCCACGTCAGCCCGCACCTCCATGAAGACACGGCCACGGTCCTCGTCCACGGTGATGGCCACTCCCTGGAGTCGGGGCTCATAGCGTTCGAGCTTCCGTGCTCGCTCCTCGGCCTGTCGAACGAAGCTGTCGCCGACCGTTGCCCGACGGGTGGTGATCCGAACGTCCATTTCATCCTCCCTGTTCGATATGCTCAGGTGGCACGAGCGGCGCGACGGAGGAAGTCCTCCGTCTGGTCGGCCGCCCTGTCCCAGGTGAAGCGCCGTGCGAACTGCAGGGCCCCATGGCCCAGCGCGTCCCGCAATGCGGGATCCGTTACCACGCGGCGGATCCGGCCTGCCAGCGCCGCCACATCGCCATGGCGGACCAGGTAGCCCGTCTCGCCGTCGACCACCGAGTCCCTCAAGCCCGGTGAGTCGCTCGCCACCGTCGGCGTCCCGCACGCCGCGGCCTCGAGGTTGGTGATACCCCAGCCCTCCTTGGGCGAGGTCAGTACATGTAACCAGGTCCGGCGGAACAGCTCGACCTTCTCCGCCTCGTCCACGAAGCCGCGGAAGTCCACGTCATCGGGGGACAGGCCGAGCTCGTCCCGTAGCTTGCGCAGCTCTGCGCCATGGTCGCCCGTACCGGCCACTATCATCCTGACGGGGAACCCCTCCGCCCGCAGTTGTGCCACGGCCCTGATGGGCAGGTCCACGCGCTTGTAGCGCTTGAGTCTTCCCAGGTACAGGATCGTGGGTGTCTCGAAGCGGTCCTCCGGCGTTGCGGCCCGGAAACGGGCCATGTCCACACCGTTCGGGATGACAGCGATCTCATCCTCGGGCAGCCCCCTCTCGCCCAGGTCCCGGGCGGTGCTGCGAGACACGGCCATGGTCGGCACCCGGCGATAGAGACGGCCCAGCGGCCGTTCCAACAGCCAGGTTACCGCCGCCACCGTTGCCGAGGCCTCCTGGAAAGCGGTCACGCCGAAGAGATGATGCACGAGCAGGACCAAACGGTGCCGCGCCCAGATGGGCGCCAGGAGTGGGACCTTGTTGAGGTCTTCCACCATCACGTCATAGTCCCGGTGCGCCAACCGCCGCCTGTAGTAGGAGGGGCCTGCCATATTGAATGTAAAGCGACTGCCTGTCCGATGCACGTCCATACCGTCGAGCTCGGCGCGGGCCGTCCCCTCCCGCCAGCCCGATACCAGCAGCGTCACCTGGTGGCCCCGGCTCGCCAGGCGCCCGAACACCTCGTGCAGGTGCATCTCCGCGCCCCCTGCCTGGGGGTTGAGCCTGTCCTGCCAGTTGAGGACCAGGATGTTCATCGTCTGGGCAGGCGTCGCATCAGGGCGTCCAGCACCCCGTTCACGAAGGCAGGACTGCGTTCGGTGCCGTATTTCTCTGCCAGCGCCAGGGCCTCCTGGATGGAGACGCGGGGCGGCACGTCGTCCAGCCGCAGCATCTCGGCTGCGGCGATCCGGAGGACGTTCCGGTCCACCGCCGAAACCCGTTCCAGCCGCCAGTTGGTGAGGCAGCGCTGTAGCTCGGCATCGATCTCAGGCAGGCTCGAGTCGAGCGTCTCCACCAGCCGCCTGAGGTAGGGCCGTCGCGTCGGCCCCACGCTGAGACGGGCCAGGAAGTCCTCCATGGTCGTGACCAGGTCGGCCCGCTCGTCCTGCCGCTGGCGTGACTCCCATGCATAGAGCACGCGGAGCGTCCACTCCCTGGCCTTACTACGCTCCCGCATGCGGTTCCAGGTGCTGGATCAGGTCCACCATCTCCAGGGCGGTCAGTGCCGCTTCCCAGCCCTTGTTCCCCCGGTCGCCGCCGGCCCTGGCCACCGCCTGCTCCTGGGTATCGGTGGTCAACAACCCGAACCCGAGGCCCACGGGGTAGCGTAAAGACAGCTCCTGCAGCCCCCGGGACGCTTCGCCCGCGACGAAGTCGTAGTGGGACGTCTCACCCCGGATCACGCAACCCAGGGCGATCACGCCGTCGTACCCACCCCTGCGCAGGAGGGCGGCCACCGCCGCCGGCAGCTCGAACGCGCCGGGGACCCGGACCAGATCCACGTCGCCGGCGCTGACGCCGTGCTGGAGCAGACACGACCGGGCTCCGTCCACGAGTCGCTCGGTGATCAGCTCGTTGAACCGGGACGCCACGATCGCGAAGCGCCTGCCCGCGCCCTGGTGCGCGCCTTCGTATTGGTTGACGTTCATCTTCCCCTCACTCCCCCATGGCCTTGGCTGCGGGCGAAGTAGGCGACGGTGGCGCCCCGCCCGGCGCATCGCCGAGTGCGGGCTCCACAGGCACCGGCAGGATGTGGCCCAGCTTGCTGCGCTTGGCCTCCAGGTACGCCCGGTTGTGGCTGGTCGGCTCGATCTCGATAGCTTCCCGTCCCGTGATCCGCAGGCCGTAGCCTTCCAGGCCCACGATCTTGCGGGGGTTGTTGGTCAGGATCCGGATCGAGCTGAGGCCCAGGTCCAGGAGGATCTGCGCGCCGATCCCGTAGTCTCGCAGGTCAGGCTTGAAGCCCAGGGTTTGGTTTGCCTCGACCGTGTCCTGCCCCCCTTCCTGGAGGGCGTATGCCCGAATCTTGTTAACCAGCCCGATACCCCGACCCTCCTGTCGGAGATAGACGATGGCGCCGCCGCCTTCGTTCTGGATGCGCTGCATGGCCGCGGTCAGCTGGGCGCCGCAATCGCAGCGCTGGGAGTGGAATACGTCGCCTGTGAGGCACTCGGAATGCATCCGCACCAGCACGTCCTCCCGGCCGTCGATCTCGCCGGCCACCAGCGCCACATGCTCCCGGCCGTCCACCTGGTTCTCGAAGGCCACCACCTGGAAGTCGCCGAACTCGGTGGGAAGCGAGGCCTCCGCGATCCGGCGCACCAGCCGCTCGTTGGCGAGCCGGTAGGCCACTATCTGTGCCACGGTGATGAACCGGAGGTCGTGGCGCCTGGCGAACTCCTCCAGCTCTGCCCGCCGTGCCATGGTCCCGTCTTCGTTCATGATCTCGCAGATGACGCCTGCCGGTGGCAGGCCGGCGAGGCGTGCCAGGTCCACCGATGCCTCCGTCTGGCCCACCCGCCGCAGCACCCCGCCGGGCACGGCCCTGAGCGGGAAGATGTGGCCGGGCCGGCGGAGGTCACGGGGGCTGGTTTCCGGGTTCACCAGGAGCTCGATGGTCTTGGCACGGTCCGCTGCGCTGATGCCGGTGGTCACGCCGAAGCGGGGGTGGGCATCCACGCTGACGGTGAAGGCGGTGCTGAAGGCCTCCTCGTTGTGCTCAGACATGAGGGGCAGATCGAGTTGATCGGCGCGGCTCCGGGTGATCGCGGCGCAGATCAGGCCACGGCCGTGGGTCGCCATGAAGTTGATTATGTCTGGCGTGGCCTTCGCCGCCGCGCAGACCAGGTCGCCCTCGTTCTCGCGGTCCTCGTCGTCGGCGACGATGACCATCTTCCCGTCCCGGATGTCCCGGATCGCCTCCTCGATGGTATCGAAAACGGGATCCACTGCTGTCACCCCCCCCTCCCCAGGCCTCTCCTGTCCAGGTAGCTCACCACGAATCGGCCCAGCATGTCTCCCTCCAGGTTGATGCCGTCACCCGGTTCCAACTGGCTGAGCGTCGTCTGCTCCCAGGTGAACGGGATCAGCGCCACCTGGGCCACGTCCGGGCTGGGCATGGCGTTCACGGTGAGGCTCACCCCGGCCATGGCGATGGAGCCGTGGAGCACGGTCACCTCCGCCACCACGTCGGGCAGGCCAACGTCCAGGAGCACGTGCTCGCCGACCCGCTCCAGTCCCACCACCTCGCCCACGCCATCCACATGCCCCTGCACCAGGTGTCCGCCCAGGCGGTCTCCCAGGGCAAGGGCCCGCTCCAGGTTTACCCCGGACCCGGTGACTAGTCCCCCCAGCGTGGTCCGTGACAGGGTGGTGGCGATCGCGTCCATCTCGAACCAGTCGCTCCCCACACCTGTGGCCGTGAGGCACACACCTTCCACCGCCACGCTGTCGCCCACCCGCAGTTCCGCTGCGAACGGGGCCTCGATCCGGAACCGACGCCCGTTGTCCATGGGCTCCGACTCCCTCACCCGACCAACCGCTTCTACGATGCCGCTGAACATCTATCACTCCGTTCCACAATAGTCAGTATGTCATCGCCTACCGCCCGCGCCGAGACCACGCGACCGCGGAAACCCGGGTCCGGGCCGGAGAAAGCGGGCACCCCGCCTTCGCCGTAGATCACGGGCGCAAAGAAAAGGTACAACCGATCGACCAGACGCGCCGCCAGGAGGGCCGATCCCAGTCGGCCGCCCCCCTCACAGAAGACCGACTGGATGCCTTCGTCCGCCAGTGCTCCCATGACTGCCGTCGGGTCAAGACCGCCGGGGCCGCCGGGACCACTTGCCTGGGCGGAGACGCCGGGCACCCGGATCACGCGCGCACCGCGCTCGGCGAAAGTGGCGACGACGGCGTCGGGAGCGTCGGCCCCTGTCACGAGCCACACCGGCCCTTCCGCGAGGGAACCCATGAGCCGGCTGTCGAGCGGCAGGTCGGCGCTGGCCGAGACGACGACACGAATTGGCGGCTTCCTCGGTTTGACGGCCCCGCGGGCGGTGAGCAACGGGTCATCGGTGCGGGCCGTACGGCCGCCCACCAGCACGGCGTCGAACCCGGCCCGGAGTCGGTGCACCTCCGCCTCCGCCGCCGGCCCCGTCACCCTGGTCCGCTCCCCTGCGGATCGGGAGATCCGGCCATCCAGGCTGAGGCCGTACTTGAGGGCTATGAAGGGCGAGGCGGTCTCCAGGTAGTGGAGGAAGATGGCGTTCTGCCGCCTGGCCGCCTCCCGCTCCAGCCCCGCCATCACTTCCAGTCCGGCCGCTGAGAGAAGAGCCCCGCCACCTGCCGCCGCGGGGTCAGGGTCCCCGGCGGCGAAGACCACCCGACGGATGCCCGCTGCCAGGACCGCGTCTGTGCAGGGCGGCGTCTTGCCGTGGTGGGCGCACGGCTCCAGGGTCACGTAGAGCGTGGCGCCCCTGGCCCGATCCCCCGCGGCCCGTAGTGCCTCCACCTCGGCGTGGGGGCCGCCGTACTCACGGTGGGCGCCCTCACCTACCACGGCCCCGTCGCTGACCACCACGGCGCCCACCAGCGGGTTCGGGTGGACTTTGCCCCAGCCCAGCTCCGCCAGCTCCAGGGCGCGCCGCATGAACACCAGGTCAGGGTGGACCCTGTCTTGGCTCATGGCTCCACCCGCGGAAGAGTCCGGAGGCCCACGTCAGATCGACAGGCGGAAGGCCGTGCCGACCCACCAGCCGGTGGGGTCTACCCTGACACCTTCTGGCAAACCGGTGGGCGCTGGGACCCGCTGCCAGCCCAGCTCGGTGGAGGCGTGGAAGATGAGGAACGTCCATGCGGCGTTGGCGAAGAGGGAGCGCCGGTGCGTGACGACCCGGACCCGCTCCCCCGCCGGCTCGACCAGCTCGACCGGCTCACGGGGACGGTAGCCGACCTGCGCCCGGGTGCTGTAGCGGTCCGCCGTAACGCCGACAGCGAGCCGGAGTCCGCCGAAACGCCTGCTGGCCGCCAACGTGCCGTTCAGGTCGGTGACCGCACCGCGCACGAAACCGTCCGCATCCTCCAGGTCCCGATCGCCTAACCTGATGGTGGAGCTCCGGCCGTACGAGCCGGTCAGGGAGAGACCGGGCATGGTGAAGGACTCCCGGAGCAACCCCAGCCGCACGCCGGCGGAGCCGCCCACCGCCGCACCCGTCTCGAACCCGGCACCCGACGACAGGGGCACCACGGACAGGCGCCCGATGAGGTCCACTGACAGTACACCGCCCACCGTGGAAACTGGCGACCAGCCTGGCAGCATGCCCAGGCTGGCCTGGGCTGACAGCCCGGGCAGCAGTGTGCGCCGACCGCGCACCGCCGTCATGTCCAGGAGCGGCGGCAGCTCGGCCGGCACCAGTCTGAGCTGACCGGAGAGGCTGACCCGGGGCGTCGTCCCGATCCTCAAGCCCAACGTGCTCGCCGTCCCCGGTACGGGGTTGCCGCCCCAGATAGCGGTGCCCACCCGCTCCTGCACCGCCTGGACCGTAGCGATCGCCAGCTGCCGGTCCGCGGCAGCGCCACCGGTGAGCGACGGAGCTGCGCAGGTGCCCGGCGAGCAGGCCTGCGCTCCGCTCGGGCCTGGCACAGCCATCGCCGCTGACACGGCAAGCAGCATCGCCAGGCGACCGTCCCGGCAGGGGCGCCAGCGCTGTCTGCTACGCCAGGAGGACCTGCGGATCATCACCCTGCCGCTTCCGGATGTCTCCCAGCACCCAGGCGCTCTCGCCGGCGCCGTGGAGAGCGCCAACCACCCCGTCAGCATCCTCCTCCGGGACCACGAGCACCAGGCCGACGCCCATGTTGAAGGTCTCGAACATCTCCCGCTCGTCTATCCGACCAGCCTCCATCACGCCTCTGAACTCGCCGGGCAGCTCCCAGCTGGACCGGTCGACCCGTGCCTGGAGGTCTTCCGGCAGGGAGCGGTTCAGGTTCCCCGGCATCCCCCCGCCGGTGATGTGGGCCAGCGACAGCACCCTGCCCTCCTGGACCAGCGGGTGCACCGAGCGCAGGTAGCTCCTGTGCACCCGGAGCAGGACCTCACCCACGCTGGTGTCGGAGCCGGGGAACTCATCGCCCAACTCCAGGCCCAGTCTCTCGAAGAGGAGCTTTCGGAGCAGGGAATAGCCGTTGGTGTGGAACCCGCTGGATGCCACGCCCACCAGCCGATCGCCTTCCGATACCCGTCCCGCTCCGGGCCGCCCGTCCTCCTCGACGACGCCCACGATGAAGCCAGCCAGGTCGTAGTCGCCTGGAGCGTAGAAGTCGGGCATCTCCGCCGTCTCTCCGCCCAGCAGCGCGCAGCCGTTCTCCCGGCAGGCCAGGGCCAGCCCCTCGACCAGGGACTCCACCACCCCCTCGTCCAGGGTGCCCATCCCAACGTAATCGAGGAAGAAGAGAGGCCGTGCCCCCTCCACCAGGATGTCGTTTACGCAGTGGTTGACCAGGTCCTGGCCAACGGTATCATGGCGGCCGGCCCGGATGGCCACCTTCAGCTTGGTGCCCACGCCGTCTGCGCTGGATACGAGCACCGGAGACCGCATCCCGGTGGGCGTCCGGAACAGCCCGCCGAAGGAGCCCACCTTGGAGAGAACGCCGTCCACCTCAGTGGAGGCGACGAGTGCGGCGATCCGGCTCTTGGCCCGCTCCGCAGCGGCCCGGTCCACGCCCGCTTCCCGGTAGCTCAGCCCCTCAGCCATGGACCGGCGCCACAGGGGAGTCGAAGGCGGTGAGCCGGCGGAACGCCCGGACCCGCTCGTGCACCTCTTCCACGCCCACCTCTCTCAGTCGTTCCATACCCATCCGCTCGCACACCAGTGAGCCGGTGGCCGAGCCATAGATCATGGCCCGACATAGCTCGTCCTCATCCATGTTCCCGGTGTATGCCAACCACCCCATGAACCCTCCGGCGAAGGCGTCGCCGGCGCCCGTGGGGTCGAAGACCTCCTCCAGCGGGTAGCCAGGGGCGAAGAAGGTGTGTGTCTCGGTGAACAGCAGTGCTCCATGCTCACCCTTCTTCACCACCACGATTGACGGCCCCCGCTCCCGGATCCAGCGGGCAGCGCGACTGAGGTTGTAGTCGCCCGTCAGCTCCCGGGCCTCGCTGTCGTTCAGGAGCACGCAGTCCACCCGCCCCAGCAGCTCGAGCAGCGACTCCCGCTTCGACTCGATCCAGTAGTTCATGGTGTCGCAGGCCACCAGCCGCGGCGCACTGACCTGGTCCAAGACCTCGCGCTGAAGGTCCGGGTCGATGTTAGCCAGGAACAGCCAGTCAGCCTGCCGGAACGATGGCGGGATGCGAGGCCGGAAATCGGCGAACACACCGAGCCGCGTCTCCAGGGTGGTCCGGGTATTCATGTCGTAGTCGTAGCGGCCGGACCAGAAGAAGCTCTCCCCCCTGGCCCGTTCCAACCCGGCCAGGTCCGCGCCCCGCTCCTCGAGGAAGGCCAGCTCGCCGGTGGGGAAATCGTCACCCACCACGCCCACCAGCTGCACCGGCTGGAACAGCGATGCCGCCGCCGCGAAGTACGTCGCCGCCCCTCCCAGGGCACGCTCCGCGGAACCGAAGGGCGTTTCGATCCTGTCCAGAGCCACACTCCCCACCACCAGTATGCTCATCCCTGCTCCTCTCGCTCCATCCGGTCGGGCGCGGTGAGACCCAGTACCCGCAGCCCGTTGCGCAACACGATGCGGACGCCCCGGGCCAGGGCGAGGCGGGCCTCCCGGAGGTCCGGGTCATCGGCCAGCACCGCCAGCTCAGGGTTCCGGCTGGGGTTGCCCGAGTGGTACCAGCCGTTGGCCATCCCCGCGGTCTCCTCAAGGTAGTCGCAGACCAGGTGGGGCGCACGGCCGGCAGCGGCCCGCCGGACCACCTCGGGAAAGCGGGCCAGCTGTTTGACCAGGTCCTGCTCGTCGTCGGTCTCGAGCCGATCCAGCGGAAGCTCACCAGACCACCGCTGGGCCGGCTCCACCCCGCCCTTCCGGAAGATGCTCATCATGCGGGCGTGGGCATACTGTACCTTGAAGACCGGGTTCTTCTCCGAATGGTCCAGGGCCAGGTCCAGGTCGAACAGCATCTGGGTGTCCCCGCGACGCATCAGGAAGAAGTACCGGGCCACGTCCGTGCCCGTCTCCTCGAACAGCTCCCTCAGCGTGATGAAGTCGCCCGCCCGCTTGCTCAGCTTCGCTTCCTGTCCGCCCCGGAGGATGCGGACCATCTGCACGATCTCCACGACCAGGAAGTCCTCCAGGCCCAGGGCCGCCAGCGCCGCCTGCATCCTGGGCACGTAACCGTGGTGGTCCGCGCCCCAGACGTTGATGGCCAGATCGTACCCCCGGCGGGCCTTCTCCCGGTGGTAGGCGATGTCCGGGACCAGGTAGGTGTACGTGCCGTCCTGCTTGACCAGGACCCGGTCCTTGTCGTCGCCGAAGGTGGTGGTCCGCAGCCAGGTGGCGCCGTCCGCCTCATAGACCAGGTCCCGGCCCGTCAGGTCGGCCAAAGTCTCCTGGATCAGACCTTCCTCGTAGACGCGGCTCTCCGGGTACCACTCGTCGAAGGCGACGCCGAAGTCTCTTAGATCCCGGTCCTGATCCGCCTTCAGCCGCTCGACCGCCCACTCCCGGAACAGGTCCAGCCGGTCGGGATCAGACGCGTCCACCAGCCGGTCCGCCAGCTCCTCGTCCGCTTCCCGGGCCAACCCCCCCACGTAGTCGCCGTGGTAGCCGCTCTCGGGTATGGGTGCATTCTCGCCCTGGAGCTGGCGCCAGCGCGCGTCCACCGACGCGGCGAGCCGATCGATCTGGACGCCTGCGTCGTTCACGTAGAACTCACGGTGCACCACCTGGCCGGTCCACTCCAGGAGCCTGGCGATGCCGTCCCCCAGCGCCGCGCCCCTGCCATGGGCCACGTGGAGCGGGCCCGTCGGGTTCGCCGACACGAACTCCACCACCACCCGCTCCGGCGACTCCGGTTCTCGCCTACCGTAGGCCTCGTCTTCCTCCAGGATCCGCTTCAGCAGGGCCTGGAGCTGGGCGCTGGTGAGACGGAAGTTGATGAAGCCGGGGCCCGCCACCTCCGCTTCCCGCACGCCAGCCCCGCCCAGGTCCAGCCGATCCAGGATCTCCGCGGCTACCTCCCGGGGCGGCTTGCGGAGCCGGCCGGCGCTCACCATGGCGACATTGGTGGACCAGTCCCCGTGCTCCGGGTTCCTGGGCCGTTCCAGCTGAATGTCCACCCCGGCAATGCCCAGTTCATCCAGGACCGCGGACAGAGCCGACCGGAGCCTCTCGACGTCGCTCATTCCCCGCCCCCAGTCGAAGATCCGGCAGACGAACCGCCGGGCTTGCCCGCAGACGAGCCGCCGGACTTGCCGCCCACCTCCTTCGACTTCTTCGACCTGCCGTCCCCACCACCGCCGTCTCCGCCGGCCTGTTCACCGCCAGCCTTCGACTTCTCCGGCTTCTCCTTCGCGGCGGCTTCCTTGTAGCTATCGCTGCGGTAATCGGTTATGTAGAAACCCTCGCCCTTGAACAGCAGCCCGGCACCGGCCGACAGGAGCCGGGAAGCGTCCTGGCCACACGTCGGGCACTGGGCCACCGGCAGGTCGCTCATCCGCTGGAACTTCTCGAACTCGTGCCCCTCCGGGCATCGGTACTCGTACGTCGGCATCCCCTTCGTTCTCGCTATCCGTGTTGTTCAGGTGCCACGGTACTCGCCCCACTCCTGGCGCAGGACGTCGCTGATCTCGCCCAGGGTGGCCATGGCTTTCACCGCCTCGATCATCGGGAGCAGGAGGTTGTCCCCGCCCCGTGCCGCGGACCTCACGGCCTCCAGGGAGTCGGCGACGGCCGCGCCATCACGCCGGTCCCTGAGGTCCGTCAGCCGCTCCCGCTGCCCCGCCTCCAGGCTGGCGTAGTCTGGCTGCTCGATCCTGAGCCCGTCCTCCCGCTCCCGGTGGGCGTTCACACCGACTATGACCCGTTCCCCTCGCTCCACCGCCTTCTGGTGCTCGTAGGCGGCCTGGTGGATCTCTTCCTGGAAGAACACAATGGACCGGGCCGCCCCGCCCTGCTCGTCGACCTGGTCCAGGTACTCCCGGGCCGCCGCCTCCAGCGAGTCGGTGAGCGACTCCACGTAGTAGCTCCCGCCCAGGGGGTCCACCGTCCAGGCTGCGCCCGACTCGTGGGCCAACACCTGTTGCGTCCGCAGCGCCAGCTTCGCCGACTCGGGTGTAGGCAGTGCCAGCGCCTCGTCGTACGCGTTCGTGTGCAGGGACTGGGTCCCGCCCAGTACGGCCGCCAGCGCCTGGACCGTGACCCGCACCACGTTGCTCAGCGGCTGCTGGGCCGTGAGCGTGACGCCGCCGGTCTGGGTATGGAACCGGAGCCGTGCCGACGCCCCGGTGGCGCCGTAGCGCTCCGTCATGAGCCGGGCCCACAGTCGTCGTGCCGCGCGGAACTTGGCAGCCTCCTCGAACAGATCGCTGTGGGCGGCGAAGAAGAAGGAGAGGCGTGGGGCGAAGTCGTCCACGGCCAGCCCGGCGCTCCTCGCCCGCTCCACGTACTCCAGGGCATTGGCGAAGGTGAATGCGATCTCCTGGGCGGCGGTGGCCCCAGCCTCACGGATATGGTAGCCGCTGATGGAGATGGTGTTCCACCTGGGCACCTGCTGGGCGCAGAAGGCGAAGGTGTCGGTGACCAGGCGCAGGCTGGGCTCCACCGGGTAGATATACGTGCCCCGTGCGATGTACTCCTTCAGGATATCGTTCTGGACCGTGCCCGCGAGGCGGTCCCTGGGCACGCCCCGCTCATCGCCCAGCGCCACATAGAGGGCCAGGAGTATGGGCGCGGTGGCGTTGATGGTCATGGACACGGACACCTCGTCCAACGGTATCCCGTCGAGCAGCGTCCTCATGTCCTCCAGCGAATCGATGGCCACACCCACCCGCCCCACCTCGCCCCTGGCCATCTCCGCGTCGGAGTCGTAGCCCATCTGCGTCGGGAGGTCGAAGGCCACGCTCAGGCCCGTCTGGCCGGCCTCCAGCAGGTAGCGGTAGCGGGCGTTCGTTTCCTGTGCGGTGCCGAACCCGGCGTACTGGCGCATGGTCCAGAGCCGGCCCCGGTACATGTCGGAATAGACGCCCCGGGTGTAGGGAAACTCCCCCGGCTCGCCCAGCACCCCGGGGTCAGGCGTCCGTTCAGGACCGTACACCCGCTCGATGTCCTGGCCGCTCGTAGTGACGAAGCGTCGCCTATCCTTACCCATCCTCCGCCTCCGCCCGGAACTCCACCAGGACCGCACCCTTCTCCACCGCCTGTCCTGCCTCCGTTGCGACCCGCTCCACCACCCCGGCGGCCTCCGCCTTGAGATCGTTCTCCATCTTCATCGCCTCGATTATGACGATGCTCTGCCCTGCTTCCACCTGGTCACCCGGGGTCACGTTCACCCTGACCACCAGACCGGGCATGGGCGCCCGCACCGGCCGCGGCCCTTTCGCTATGGCGCCCTGACCCGTCATGGCCAGGATCGCCCTGGTCCGCTCGTCCACCACCTCCACGTCGTAGCGCTCGCCGTTCAGGTGCAGTTCCAGGTTGTGGCGGTCCCGGCGCGTGGCCACGACCACATGGGACCGGCCGTCCGCGAGCAGGTGGAGCGTAGGCGTGCCCGGCACCCGCGACAGCTCCGCCTCGACACGCTGGCCGTCCACGACCGGCGCGTCTCCGGTGAGGTCCACCTCCATCGACTTCCCGTCCACGGTCACGTAGTAGCGCATGACAGTTCCACCACCGTCTCCACGTGGGCGGTCTGGGGGAACAGGTCGAATGACCACACCCCGACCAGCCGATATTCCGATTCCAGCCGCCCCAGGTCCCGGGCCAGCGTGGCAGGGTCGCAACTCACATAGAGGAGGCGAGCCGGCGGCTGCGCCGCGAGGCCCCCCACCACCGCACGGTCCAGACCCGCGCGGGGCGGGTTCAATATGGCGACGTCCACCGGGAGCGCCTGCTCCATCAACGCCTCAACTGTGCCCTCCATGATACGGGCGCCCGGGGCGCCCCGCCTGGCTTCGGCGACGGCGCCTGGATGGGCCTCGATCCCCACCACTTCGACACCCGCTCTGGCCAACCTCCGAGAATACAACCCGACGCCGCAGTACGCATCCAGCACTCGAGCCGGCTCCGCCGCAAACGCCAGCTCCATGACGTGGGCTTCCAGGAGGGCGGCAGCACTGCGGTTGACCTGAAGGAAGACATCCTCCGTCACGCGCACCTCTTCCCCGCCCCACCACTCGTGGACCACCTGGTCCCCGGCCAGCAGTCGATAGGTGTCGGCAGCCACCGGTCGGTGCCATACGGAGCGCAACGGCGGCACCGAGGCCACCAGGTCATCCGGACGACCCGGCCCGTAGCCGCCGTCCACCAGCAACGTCACCCCGCCGTCCGCCACGGCCCGCAAGGTGAGGCGTAGCTCCTCCCCCGACGGCAGCCGATGGGCTGCCGTACCCCAGGCACTCCTGAGCAGGTCCCAGCTCCGGGCCACCGCCTCCTCGGGAAGCAGGCACTCGCCACCCATGTCCAGCACCCGGTCAGGCCGCTCCAGTTCGCGAAAACCAGCGACGACACCGCCGTCCTGACGTCTGAGCGCAAAGCTCACCCGGTTCCGGTACCGGAACTCCAACGGCGACGGCACGACGGTGGGCTCGGCAGTCTCGAGGCCGCCGATGCGTCGTAACGCATCTGCCACGAGCCGGGCCTTGATAGCCAGTTGTCCCTCGTAGCTCAGATGCTCGATCGTACAACCGCCACAACGCCGATAGTGGGGGCAGGGCGCGACCCGTCGTTCCGGTCCGCTGGCCAGGACGCGGACCAGGCGGGAGCGGGCCCAGCGGCGCCTGCTCTCCGTGACCCGCACCTCCACCCTGTCTCCCGGTGCGGTGCGATGCACAAAGGTCACCCGGCCATCGCTGAGGCGGCCCACGCCGGCTCCGCCCGCTGCGACCCCGGTAATATCGATGACCTCTGGCTTCTGTCCCATGCGGCGGCAGAAGATAGCCGGTTCAGCTCGGAGGTGAAAGTCGAGAGATCGGGACCGGCCGGGCGTGGTACGGCGCGACGCCGACCGGCGGACACATTCCCGGCGCTGCAAGGCAGTCCGGGCTCCCGCAGCGGGCTGCCCAGGTCGGCCTACTGGTCCCGGGGCTCCGGTTGCCAGCTCGGAGATACGCCCGCCGCCTCCAGATCCCTTTCATCGAACGGGTCCACTTCCCGCACCACGTTGACCGCTTCGTGGTTGACCACGATGTCACCCAGGGTCTTGCCCCTGGGGCGCAGCTCCGCCTGGCGCAGCGGCAAGAATCCGGGCGCCGAACGCAGGTAGTCTGTGAGCCGCTGCTGATCCACCAGGAGCAGCCCGGCTCCCAGGAGATAACCGCCGGTCAGCTCCAGCTCCACCCGCCGGGAGACCGCCGATGGCACCCCGGTGCTGATGGGCAGGCCCCCATCCGGGGACGATGCCCAGAGAATGGTGTTCACCTTCAGGGCCATGTGCGGGATCGTCTCGCCGGTGCCCAGCCATTCGACTGTCGTCAGGTTGACGTATCGGTTGCGACTGGCGAGGTAGGTGGCCAGGGTCTGGCCCTGTGGCACCCGCGCATCGCCATCCAGCACGCGATGGTCCCGGAGGAAGATCCGGAGCCTCATCAGGGGGTTGTTCTCCACAGGGTTCACGGACACCTCCCCATTCCCGTCGGTCCCGCCGCCACGGCGGCTGGTGCGGGTGGTACGGAGTAGCCGTCCATCAGGAATCGCCAGTTCTCGACATCGTCTCTGTCGCACCAGTTTGGCTGCGCCCGGTCGACGGCGCACGGGAAGGTGGCTGGAAGATCAATGTTAGAAACGGGGCGGTGAAATTGCAAGCGCGTTGCCTGCCACCCCTCAGCGCCACCCCATGTCCCTCCAGCGCGACGTGGTCGACGAGGCGCCCCGCTCGGCACGCCGAGCCGTTCTCCGCTGCCTGTCCTCCTCCGCCAGCAGCGCCGCCGTCACGGCGAGGGATTGGGCGGTGGCGAGTGTGACTTCCCGCTCGAGCAGCTCGGGGTGCTGATCGATGTAGCGGATGTCCAGGTCCCCCGAGCGGAAGTCCGGCTCGAGGAGAACCCGCCGGTGGAAGGGCGCACTGGTTTCCACGCCCACCACCCGCAGCTCGCCCAGGGCGCGGACCATCCGGTCCATTGCCGCCTCCCGGGTGGCCGCGTGGACCACCAGCTTGGCCAGGAGCGGGTCGTAATAGAGGGACACCTCGTCGCCCTCCTGAACCCCTCCGTCCCAACGCACGCCGGGTCCGCCCGGCGGCTGGAGCAACTCGATCCGACCGGCGGATGGCAAGAACCCACGGTAGGGATCCTCGCTGGTGATGCGGCACTCGATGGCATGGCCGGTCCAGCCCACGTCCTCCTGCCGGACCGTCAGCACCTCGCCCGCCGCGACGCGGAGCTGCCAGCGGACCAGGTCTATTCCGGTGACCAGCTCCGTCACCGGGTGCTCGACCTGGATCCGGGTGTTCATTTCCAGGAAGTAGAACTCGCCGTCCTGGTACAGGAACTCCACGGTGCCGGCGTTCCGGTATCCCACAGCCCGAGCGGCTGCCACAGCGGCGTGGCCCATACGATCGCGGAGCGGGCCCGTCACCACGGGCGACGGCGCCTCCTCGATCATCTTCTGATGACGGCGCTGGATCGAGCATTCACGCTCGCCCAAATGTATGATGTTGCCGTGGTTGTCGGCCAGGACCTGGATCTCGATGTGCCGGGGACCTTCGAGGAAGCGCTCGATGTAGACGCTGCCGTCGCCGAACGCGCCCAGTGCTTCCCGGCTGGCGGACTCGAAGGCGCTGGCCAGCTCCTTGCTCTCGTAGACCACCCGCATACCCTTGCCGCCACCACCAGCGGCAGCCTTGAGCATGACGGGATAGCCCACCTCTTCCGCCACCGCCGCCGCGTCCTGGGCATCGGCCAGGGCGTGGGCCGTGCCGGGTACCACGGGCACTCCCGCGTCCATCATCGCCTGCCGGGCCCGGGTCTTGTCGCCCATGGCCTCGATGGCGTCTGCCGACGGTCCCACGAACACCAGACCCGCCTCTTCCACCGCCCGGGCGAAGGGCGCTCGCTCGGCCAGGAACCCGTAGCCGGGGTGTACACCGTCACAGCCCCGCTCCCGCGCAGCATCCAGGATCCGGTCCACCCGGAGGTAGCTCTCGGCCGCAGGTGCCGGCCCCAGCAGTACCGCCTCGTCGGCCCCCAGCACGTGCACCGCGTGGCGGTCCGCTTCCGAGTACACGGCGACGCTCCGGATCCCCAGCTCCCGGCACGCCCGGATGACCCGTACAGCGATCTCGCCGCGGTTAGCGACCAGGACCTTATCCAGCATAGTGCCCCTCAGAGCGGGATGTTGCCATGCTTCTTCCACGGGTTCTCGTCCCGCTTGTTCTCCAGCATGTCCAGCGCGCTGATCAGCCGGGCCCGGGTCTCGCGGGGATCGATCACGTCATCCACGTAGCCACGGGCGGCGGCGATATAGGGGTGGGCAAAGCGTTCACGGTACTCCGCCTCCCGCTCCGCCGTGGCCTCGGCCGGATCATCGGCGGCGGCGATCTGACGCCGGAACAGCACCTCGACGGCACCCTTCGGCCCCATCACGGCGATCTCCGCCGTGGGCCAGGCCAGGTTGATGTCGCCGCGGATGTGCTTCGAGTTCATGACGTCGTATGCCCCGCCGTAGGCCTTCCGCGTGATCACCGTGACCTTCGGGACGGTGGCCTCCGAGAAGGCGTACAGGAGCTTGGCCCCATGCCGGATGATCCCGCCATGCTCCTGGCCGACACCGGGCAGGAAGCCAGGCACGTCCTCGAAGACGACGAGCGGTATGTTGAACGCATCGCAGAAGCGCACGAACCGGGCGCCCTTGTCCGAGCTGTTGATGTCCAGGACGCCGGCCAGGACCGCCGGTTGGTTGGCTACGACGCCCACGCTACGGCCACCTACATGGGCGAAGCCGACCACGATGTTCTGGGCGTAGTCCTGGTGGACCTCGTAGAACTCGCCCTCGTCCGAGACGAGACGGATCACGTCCAGGATGTCGTACGGCTTCGTCGGCTCGTCCGGCACGATGTCCAGGAGCTGCTCGTCGGCACGATCGAAGGGATCGTCAGTCTCCCGGCGGGGCGGGTCCTCCCGGTTGTTCTGGGGGATGAAGTCGAAGAGGCGCCGTACCGACTCCAGGCAGGCCGCCTCCGAGTCACTGGCGAAATGGGCCACCCCGGAGGTGCTGGCGTGCACGTCAGCGCCACCCAGCCCCTCCATGTCGATGTCCTCGTGCGTCACGGTCTTCACCACGTTCGGACCGGTCACGAACATGTAGCTCGTGCCCCTGACCATGTAGACGAAGTCCGTGATCGCGGGCGAATAGACGGCGCCGCCCGCGCACGGGCCCAGGACGGCGCTGACCTGGGGGACCACGCCGGAGGCCAGCGTGTTCCGCAAAAAGATGTCCGCGTACCCGCCCAGGCTCACCACGCCCTCCTGGATCCTGGCACCGCCGCTGTCGTTGAGGCCGATGACCGGCGCGCCGTTCTTCAGCGCCAGATCCATCACCTTGACGATCTTCTCCGCGTGCGCCTCCGACAACGAGCCGCCGAACACGGTGAAATCCTGACTGAAGACGTAGACCAGCCGTCCCTTGACCGTGCCGTACCCGGCCACCACGCCGTCGCCCAGGTAGCGCTCCTTCTCCAGGCCGAAGCCGGAGGTACGATGAGTGACGAAGCGGTCGAGCTCGATGAAGCTGCCCTCGTCCAGGAGCAGGTCCAGACGCTCCCGGGCAGACAGCTTGCCTCGCTTGTGTTGCGCCGCGATCCGCTCTTCCCCGCCGCCCAGCTCCGACTGCCGTCGCAGCTCCTCGAGCTGCTTCAGCTTGTCTCGCATCGTCACGAATCAGGCTCTCCGACCCGACGCCAGGGCTCCGGCGCCGGCTTGAGTTGACCATTCCGGATCACCACCAGGTGTGGCGTCCGGACCAGGATACCATCTCGCACCGACAGCCGACCCGTCGCTCCGTCGATGGCAGTCAGGAGCTGGAAGGACGTGGCGGCGGCCACAGGGGTCATGAGCCGGTTCGGCAGCGCCTCGACCACCACCCTCGCCGCGTCGTAGCCCAGCGCCGGGAGCTGGTTCGTCAGCGAGCGCCGGTACGTGTTCTCGAAGAGATTCACGAAGTCAGGGTCCGCCAGAGCCTCGCCTCGCCCGGGCGGGTGGGGCGATGATGCGACCACGCCCTCCAGCTCACGGTTCGGGACCACCCGACGGACCGTAGACGACGACCACGCCTCGTCGCCAAGGACCTGGACACCGGCGGCGTCCAGCCCATAGAACGAGACCTGCGGGGCGATCTGGGGCACGTCACGGTCAGGCGCCGAGATGAACAGGACAAACGAACGAGCGGCGCTCCGGCCCGCCCCGCCGCCGGCGCCAGATGGGATCGATCTGCGGATTTCCTCCATGTGCGTCGCGAACGTGGTCGTGCCGCTCTCGTACGCCACCACGGCCCGGACCTGACCGCCCCGGGCACGGAACTCGGACGCGAAGGCCTGCGCCCGCCTCTGTTGTTCAGTGCCCCTGGAGTGCAGGACGGCGGCGTCGTGCAGGCCGCTCTGGACAGCGTACCAAGCCAGCTCCCGGGCGCCGTGCGTGTCGCCGCTCGACACGGAGTACACGTTGGTCAAGTGTCCAGGCGTCTCCGGAACAGTGGGACTCACCATCATCAGATGGTCACTAAGCCTGGCTCCGGCCGCCTGACGCAACTGCTCCTGGAGCAGCGGACCGATGATAGCAAGCACGCCCTGGGCTTCCAGCTCCGCCACGGCCTGGGCCGTCCGGGCACCACCGCCGTCGTCCGCCACCACCAGACGGATAGCTCGACCCTGCCGCCGCTCCGCTTCCCGAATGGCCAGCTCGATGCCCTCCAGCACCCAGTCCCCGTACTGGACCAGCACGTCCGGGCCACTGCGTGGCAGGAGAGCACCCACTATCGGCCCTGCCGCCGGCCGGGCCAGGGCGTCCGCGGCCAGCTCGGCCAGCGCCCGCGCCCGCTCCGCCTCAGCAGAGCCCGCCGGCTGCCTGGCACCATAACGCTCCGCGAACTCCCGCGCCTCCGCATACCGGCTCAGCCCGAACGCCGAGCGGGCCGCCAGCCAGAGAGCCGCCTCCTCCGCCGCCGAGCCAGGGTACTCCCGCAAGACCTGGAGAGAGAGCTCCAGGGCCTCGGCGACCTCCGCCGTCGCGTATGCAGCTACAGCCCGCTCCACTACCTCCGACGCCAACCGCTCCGCCTCTGCCGTCGGCACCGCGGGCCGTTCAGCAGGTCGCTCAGCCGCCGGGGGCTCCGCCGGACTCACAGGGCCTGGATAAGCCTCCCCAACCGCGCAGCCCAGCGGTAGGAGAAGGAGCGTCAGGCTCAACCACTTCATCCGCTCGATCAAACCACCCTCGTCGGTTACCGGTTCTGCATGCCGGTCGGGAAATTAGTGGGACGACCGGGATCGGGACAGGGACGGCGCCCGCCCCTGATCAGCTGGACATACACCGCCGCAGGAGGAAAGGGTCGTACCGAACCTCCAAACCTCGAACTTCGAGTGGGCGTCTGGCAAACCCGCCGGCTTCGTAGCGTGCTCCACGGCTTCAGCTTCCCTCCAGCAGCTACCGCCCCTGATCTTACGGCTTCCGTCGGGTCCAGTCGACCTGGCGAGGCTGGCGGAACTCCACCGGCAGGGGGTCGGCGGTGACTTCTTCTCCCTCGCGCCATGACGACCAACGAACAGGAAGGTACGTCGTACAGCCTCTCGAAGCCCGACGCTCCACCCGTCACCAGCAGATCCGACCGCGCATGTTGGCGTGGAGTATGCCAGCAAGCGGTTCGAAATCGGTGATCTCGATCAGGCCACGGTTGTGCATCTGGACTCACGTTGGCGAACACTTGCCCGTTGAGCCGGGGCCTGACACCCCCTGACACCCCCTGACACCCCCTGACACCCCAGGCACGTCCCAACAGCGAGGGGCGGACCCGGAGGACCGCCCCTCGACACGGCGCAGGAGATGGCTGGCCGGGCTACTTCTCCTCCGCCTCCTCCGCCTCCTCCGCCTCCTTCGCCTCCTCCGCCTCCTCCGCCTCGGCAGACTCCACCACGTCCTCTTCCGCACCGGCGACCTCGGCATCAGCGGCCTCGGAGGGTGGGGCAGCCTCAGGCTCGGTGGGCTCTGCAGCCTCGGTGGGCTCTGCAGCCTCGGTGGGCTCTGCAGCCTCAGGCGCGGCAGCCTCAGGCTCGGCAGCCTCGGGCGCGGCAGCCTCGGGCGCTTCAGCCTCAGGCTCGGCGGGCGCGGCCTCCACGGCTTCAGATTCCGCCGGGGCCGCCACCTCTGCCGGCTCTGCCGCCGCTTCCTCCACGGCTTCAGATTCCGCCGGGGCCGCCGCCTCTGCCGGCTCTGCCGCCGCTTCCTCCACCGGCTCGGGCTCCACCGACGCCTCGGCGGGTGTCTCGACCTCGGCAGCCTCCCCTTCGGTTTCCTCCGCACCGGCCGGAGTCGAGAGCTCCGCGCTCTCATCCAGGGGGTGGATCTCCGTCACCGCGAGGACGATCCTCCGGTTCACGGCATCCGACTCCACCACCCGCATGTCCATGGTCTGGCCCTCGGAGACCGCCTGGCTTGCTTCCTTGACGTTACCAGGCAGCTGGCTGAGGGGGACGAAGCCCTCCACGTCGTCGCCCAGGTCCACCACCACGCCATCGTCCAGCAGACGGACCACCGTGCCGCTGGTCTCCACACCCGGGGAGTACTGATCCACCAGGCGGTACCACGGGTCCTCCTGCATCTGCTTCAGGCCCAGGGAGATCCGCTTGTTCTCCGCGTCAACGCCCAGGACCATGACCTCCACTTCCTCGCCCTTGCGCAGAATCTCCGACGGGTGCTGGACCCGCTTGGTCCAGCTCATGTCCGAGATATGGATCAGACCGTCGATCCCCGCCTCGATCTCGATGAAGGCGCCGAACGACGTCAGGTTCCGCACCACGCCCGAGACCTTGGTCCCCGTGGGGTACTTCACCGGCAGCGCCAGCCACGGATCTTCCTCGATCTGCTTCATGCCCAGCGAGATCTTCTCGTCGTCCCGGTCCACCTTCAGCACCACCGCCTCGATCTCGTCGCCGATGGACACGATCTGCGACGGGTGCTTGATGTTGCGCGTCCACGACATCTCGCTCACGTGGACAAGGCCCTCCACGCCCTTTTCCAGCTCGACGAAGGCGCCGTAATTGGTGATGGAGACCACACGGCCGATGACCCGCGAGCCCACCGGGTACTTCCCGGCCACGTCCTTCCAGGGGTACGGGAGCAACTGCTTCAGGCCCAGAGAGATACGCTCCCGGTCCCAGTCGATGTCCAGGACCTTCACGTCGATGTTGTCCCCGATGTCCACCAGCTCCGACGGATGACCGACACGGCCCCAGCTCATGTCCGTGATGTGGAGCAGCCCGTCCAGCCCGCCCAGATCGATGAACGCGCCGAAGTCCGTCACGTTCTTGATCACGCCCTCGCGGACCTGCCCTACCAGCAGCTCCTTCACCAGGTACTTCTTCTTGCTCTCCCGCTCCTCCTCCAGGATGACCCGCCGGCTCACCACGATGTTCCGGCGACGCTTGTTCAGCTTGATGATCTTGAACTCGTACTTGTTGCCGATCAGGTCGTCCACGTTGGGGACGCGCCGGAGCGCGATCTGCGAACCTGGCAGGAACGCCTCCACGCCCATCAGGTCCACCGTCACACCGCCCTTGATCTTCCGCTTGAGGATGCCCGGTACCTCCTCGTCCTCCTCGTGGGCCTCCTTGATCTTGTCCCACACCCGCAGGAAGTCCGCCTTCTTCTTCGACAGGACGACACGACCCTCATCGTCCTCCAGACGCTCCAGGAAGACCTCCACCTCGTCGTTCGGCTTCAGCTCCTCAGGATCCGCGAACTCGTCGCGGGGTACCGAGCCCTCGCTCTTGAATCCGACGTCCAGAATCACCGCCGCGTCCGTCACGCGGATCACCCGCGCGCGTACGATCTCACCCTCCTCGATCTGCTTCAGGGTGTCCTCGTACATGGCGAGCATCGCCTCGTACTCGTCGACAGTGTACTCGTCCTCCTCGAACAGCTCAGGCTTGATCCCCAGCTCCCGGGCCCGACGGTCCCGCTGGTCCTGGGTATACTCCCGCTCCGCCAACGCCACTTCCGTGTCGCCCGCCCTCACCGTTGCATCCTCCATGGCCGCGGCGGCAGTATCGGACACGCTCTGCTCCTCGCCTCGGAGGGTCTGCTCCAGTTGGTCCTCCTGATCCTGCTGCTCGGGCTGATCCTGCTGCTCGGGCTGGTCCTGCTGTTCGGGCTGGTCCTGCTGGGTGGGTGTGTCTGCCATGGTCCTGACAAGTCCTCTGTGCGCCGCGGCCCCGGGGGAGGCCCGACGGTTCGGTTCATTCCAGGGCGCCCCGCGCGCCCACCCGCCCTGGCTGGGCGGGGTAGCCCGTAAGTTTACCTGTGGCGCAGGGTACGGTCAAGCTCGCCCGGCGGCCAGCCTACCGCGAGCCAGCTCCAGGATCGCGTCGACCTGTTCGTCGAAGGTGAGGGAGGTGGTGTCGACCTTGACGGCGTCAACGGCCTTCTTGAGCGGGGCCACCTCCCGCTCGCTGTCTATCCTGTCCCGTTCCAGGAGCCGTCCGATCTCCTGGAGGAGGGTGTCCCTGTCCGGCTGGTGGATGTCTCGCTCGGCCAGGCGTCGTCGAGCGCGGACCTCCGGGTCGGCGACCAGGAACACCTTGACATCGGCGTCTGGGAAGACGACGGTGCCGATGTCCCGGCCATCGGAGACCACGTCTTCCCGCCCCGCCAGGTCGCGGAGCCGCTGTAGCAACCAGGTCCGTACGGCGGGGATGCGCGCCACGTGGGAGACGTGGTCGTTGACCTCCTGGGTCCTGAGCTCCTGATCGACTGTCTGATCACCTACGCTGATCTGGACGCCGTTGTGCTCACCGCGGGCGCCGCGTATGCGGAAGCGGTCCAGCTCCTCAGGCCGCAGCCCTTCCCAGGTCGCTTCGGGGACGCCATCTGCCAGGAGGGCGAAGGTGATCGCTCGGTAGAAGGCACCAGATTCCAGGTGCAGGAACCGTAGTCGGCGCGCGACTTCGCGAGCGGTGGTGCTCTTTCCCGAGGCGGCTGGTCCGTCGACGGCGATGATCACGCGCTGCGCGTCCTTTCCTTCAGCTGTCATGGTCGTCGGGGTATGGCACCTCGATGGCCATACCATCGCGGGCTATCTCCGTGGCCGGGAAGATGGCCCGGGCCTCGCGCTCCAGGATGTCCGGCTCGAGTCCGTACCTGGGCGAGAGGTGAGTGAGGATAAGGCGCCTGGCGCCAGCCTCGCGGGCCACTCTGGCCGCCTCCCGAGCGGTGGAGTGGCGGGTCTCCCGTGCCCTTGCCCGCTCGTCGTGGGCGAAGGTGGCTTCATGGATCAGGAGGTCGGCGCCGGCGGCCTGCTCCACGGTGGTTCTGGCGGGCCGTGTATCACCGGTGTAGACCACCCGCCGCCCCGGCCTGGGATCACCCACGACCAGGTCCGGGGTAATGGTGCGGCCGTCAACCTCCACCGGCTCACCCCGGTGCAGCCTACCGAAGAGCGGTCCCTCCGGTACGCCCAGCTCCCGGGCCCGGACCGGATCGAAGCGGCCGAGCCTCTGGTGCTCGACCAGAGCGTAACCGAGGGAGTGGCGGCCATGATTGGTGCGGAACGCGACGACGTCGTAGCCATCACGCTCCACCACCTCCCCTGGCTTCAGCTCGTGGATCGAGATCTGGAACGGCACCCGCTCCACTCCCAGGTGGACCGCCTGGTCCACGATCGCCGCCTCGCCACGGGCGCAGTAGAGGCGCATGGCCTCCTCCCGACCCTGGAGTCCCATGGTCCGGAGCAACCCGGGCAGCCCCAGAAGGTGGTCCGCGTGCATGTGGGTGAAGAAGATGTGGTGCACGCTGAAGCCGGTACCGAACCGCAACATCTGCCGCTGCGTGCCCTCGCCGCAGTCGAACATGAGGAAGTCACCCAGCCGCTGGATCACGACGCTGCTGACATTGCGGCCCACTGTAGGCCGGCTGGCGGCGGTGCCCAGGAAGACGACCCGGATCACGACCTCCGCCTCCGACTGCGCAGCGCCGGGACCAGCCAGAGGAGGGTGTAGGCGGCGTAGATGTAGCGGGACCAGGGCGTCAGCGGCGGGGCCAGGAGCAGGACCAGCCAACCGACGGCCTCCGCGCCAGCGCGGGTCTTCTGCTGCCCCGTCGCCTGCCGCTGGCGGCGGCTCTCCTCCATGCCCGTGACATCGCCTCGACTGGCCTGGGTCCGGGCCACCTGGTCGGCCCAAGCGCCGGCGGCGCCGTGCCCGAGGAACCGCAACGCCGCCAGCACCACGTGCCAGACGGCGGCCACAATCCCCGTAACGGCGAGAATATCGAGTACGGTGTTCACGGAAGAGAACCTACCCGGCCTGCGGGGACCGGTGCAAGCGTGGAGGCAACCGTGTGCCGTCGTGGCGCATCGAAGTGACAGCGGGCGGGCGGACCTGCCCGAAGGCAATTCTGACGGAGTAGAGCCATGAGCGGGTTTACTGGACGGATCGGGTCTCGCCGGGTCGTGCGCGCATTGTTCCTCCCCACCATGATGCTGGTTGCGCTGGCGTCGGCGGCCACGGCCCAGGAGCCACTGGGCCGGCCCACGGGGGACGAGTGGGGCCGGCAGATGATCCGGATTATGGCGCTGGGCCGGACCGAGCTCGGCGTGGTCCTGGGCTCCGCCGAGGAGGTGAACGGGCGCACCGGCGTCCTGGTCATGCAGGCCCTGCCGGGCAGGCCAGCGGCAAAGGCAGGCATCGAGCCGGGCGACATCCTGCTGGCAATCGATGACCAGGATCTGGGCACCGACCCAGGTCGTCGTGTCACCGACGTGGTTCGCCGGGCCGAGCCGGGAGACACCCTGGTGGTGCTGCTGCACCGGGACGGCCGGGAACACGCCGTCCACGTGGTCATGGACCGGCGCCGTGCGCTCACGATCCCGCCGATCCCGGACTTTCGCCCGGCGATAGCCGAGGCGCTCAGGGAGATTCCGGCCCTGGTGGGCCAACTGGGCCGGCACCGCCTGGAGCTCGCCGAGATGAACCCTGAGCTGGGCCGCTACTTCGGTGTCCAGGAGGGTATCCTGGTGGTGAACATCGCCGAAGCCTCGCCCCTGGGCCTCGTGCCTGGCGACGTGGTGCTGTCCATCGACGGACGGAACCCCCACGACCCCGCCCACCTTCGCTCGATCCTGGCTTCGTACCGCGCCGACGAGGAAGTGGAGCTCGTGGTGGTCAGGGACCGGCAGCGAATGACGGTTCGTGGCGTCGCGGCCTGGCCGCGGTGATGGCTGCCGCACGGCCCTGACCCTGCCCACCTGGACCCCGCTCCGGGAGCGGCACCGCCCCAGCCGCTCCCGGGGCCGCGCCAGGGGTCAGAACAGTCTGTAGGCGAGCCCCAGGTGGACTTCGACTAACCGCTCGCCACCGCAGAAGGGCGCGTAGTCCAGATCGTTGTCCCGGCACCCCTGGAAGGAGATCCAGCTATGGGTAGCGCTCGCCACCAGCGCCAGGTTGTAGAGCAAGCTCCAGGCCGCACGGGCTTCCAGGAACACGCCCATGTTACCGCTCGGAGGCGAGTAGAGCGTGCCCGGCAGGTTGGACGTTACCCCTCTGCTCCTGGACCGGATCTCGTTCAGCGATCCGCCGAGACCGGCGCCAACCCGTACGGATTCGAAAGCATCGACGGAGAGTTGGCCGCCAACTCGGTAGCTGAGCAGGGAGACGTGCTCCGCCAGCCGGTCCGTCGTGCAATCCACCGGATACGGCCGGAACACCCCGCAGGCCGTCCCCTGCCGCTCCGAGTCGGCAGTGCTGCGTGTGATCCCGGCGAACACGATCAGCCAGGACATGACGTCCACGTCTCCGAACACGGCGAACCCCGTGACGCCATCGAGGAGCGGCTCAGGTGAAGCAGAGCTGAGCCCCGACACCCGGAGGCTCTGAGCGGCGCCGGGACCCGCGCTCGCGAGGACCAGCACGATCAGAAGGGCCAGAAAACGGACGATGTTACGCACTGTCGACATTGCGGCCAATTGCGGTTCATGCCGGGGGTGGGGGTCGAACCCACACGGGCCGAAGCCCAGGGGATTTTAAGTCCCCCGCGTCTGCCATTTCGCCACCCCGGCGCACACGACGGATGATGGGGCATTCCGGGCTTCCGGACAAGCGAAGTCTCCACGAGCGCAAGGCCGGCGCCTGTCTCCTGGAAGATCGCCCGGACACGCTCCTCGCGCTACTCGATATCGCGACGGAGCGAGCCCTCACTATCAGTCCGCCTGCAAAGTCGTCTGAGAAGTCAGCGGGTGCGGGGCGCCTGGTCGGCCCCCGGGTCGGCGGGCCGGGAGCCGTTCATCGGAAGACCCGGTACGAAGCCCCCACTGACAGTTCCGTGATCAGACTTCCGCCGCAGAATGGAGCGTGCCACGAGCCCGTGGTCCTGCAACCGTCGAAGAAGATCCAGTGGCCGGCAGCGTCGAGTACCAGCTTGAGCGGTAGCTCGTCCACGGGCGACCAGGCCACACCGGTCTGGAGGAAGACGCCCATGTGTGCCGTGGGCGGAACATAGAGGTTGCCGATACGGCTCGATGACACCGGTCGGCTGGCCCCGGTCAGCTCATTGCTCGATACCCCGAGGCCGAGGTCCGCGTGCAGGTACTCCAGCAAATCGGCGGCGCCATGGGCCGAGATCCGGAAGCTGCGAACCCGCACCCTCTCACTGAGTCTGTCCTCCTCGCAGTCCAGCGGTCTGGGGTTGTAGCTGCTACACGCCAGACCGTGACGATCGGACTCGCTCGCGGTCCACTTGAGAGCTATCTGGACATCGAACCTTTCGCTGGCAGGAATCGCCGCGCCAAGGCCGAAGCCGCCGCTCCGCTCGAACGAATCCTGACTGGAGCTGGCGTGGACACCTCTCACCCACACGTCCTGGGCTGACAGCTCGCCGCACGAGAGGGCAAACGCCGTGATCGCTCCCACTGTGAGACAGAAGTGCGCTCTTGAGATCATCGCATGGCCTGGTCCACTGGCTCGCCGCTGACGTAGGGACGAACCAGTCGACCGGATTCTGACGCTACACTGGTGCTATCGGCCCCCGCCCTACCCCGTACCGGCTGGCACGCCCTCCCGGGGCACGCCCTCCCGGGGCATGCTCTCCAGGAGCCGCTCGACCTCCTCGGCGTCGGCATCCATCACGTACGGCAGGCCGGTAATCTCGGCGGCGTCCCGGGTCAGGGCCGCCACATCATGGCGGGAGACGTGCTCGAGGCCGAACTTGCGGGAGCCGGCCATTATCTGGCGCAGCCCCTGGCCTAGCCGCTCGTAGTAGGTGACGAGGCCCAGGGCGCCCGCCGGCAGGCGCTGGTACTCTTCCTCGCCCAGCTCGTGCCGGAGCTCCGCGGCGGTGACGAAGATCTCTTCACGGGTCCGGCCGAAGCGCTCGACGTAGACGGGCAGGTTCCCGTCGTCGATGGCCCGGCCGATGGTCTTGCCCACCATGGCGGCGGCCAGTGGCGCCCGGGCCATGCCCACCAGCTTGGCGTAGGGGGCGCCCAGGGCCAGCCCCTTGAAGATCTGGTCCTCGAAGGTGAACCCTCCGGCCACGGCGATGGCGGGCAGGTGACCACCTCGCTCGTGGATCCGCGAAGCATAGCGGTGCAGCAGGGAATGGAGTTCCAGGGGCGGGACGCCCCACTCGTTCATCATGCGCCACGGGCTCATGCCCGTACCGCCGCCGGCAGCGTCCACCGTGAGCAGGTCCAGCTCGTAGCGGGAGGCGAAGACTACAGCCCGGGCCAGGTCCGCGGGCCGGAACGCGCCGGTCTTGAGGAAGATGTAGCGGGCGCCCGCGGCCCTCAGCTCCTCGACCCGACGGGCGAAGTCCTCCTCCGTCACCATGCCGACGCGGGAATGCCGCTCGAACTCCTTGAAGGCACCCCGCCGGAAGGCCTGGATGACGTGTTCCTGGGTGGGATCGGGCAGCACCACGTACCCCCGCTCGTGCAGGAGCTGCGCCTTCTCCAGGCTCCGGATCTTCACCTCTCCGCCGATGTTCTTGGCGCCCTGCCCCCATTTCAGCTCGATGCACTCGACACCCAGTTCCCGGATGGCGTACTCCTGCACCCCGAGGCGCGTGTCCTCGATGTTGCCCTGCAGCACGATGGCGCCGTACCCATCCCGCTGGTGCTCGGTGAAGAGGCGGACCCGGCGCTCCAGGTCCACGGTCTTCCGGATCGACCCGTTGCGGATCACCGCCTCCGGGTCCATGCCCACCACGTTCTCGCCGATGGTCAGCCCCGTCCCGGCGATGGCGGACCCTATGGCCAGGCCTTCCCAGTTGTTACGGGCGATGTCGGTGGACCCGATACCGGGGATGATCCACGGATACCGGAACTTGAGCTCGCCGTCGTGGCCGAACCGCACACTCAGGTCCACCGCCGGGAAGATGGCCTTGTCGCTGTCGGGATCGATGCCGTGGGCACCCACCGCCGTCCCCATGATGGTGAGGTGCGAGTAGTCCACGGGGTAGGCCTTCTCGCCCGCGGTGGTTATGGACCCGAAAGGCTGCGGGTAGATCACCTCGTGGCCCCGGAATGCGGACTTGCCGATCTCGCACATCCCGATGCAGCCGTCCACACAGGTGACGCACATGCCGGACGTGGGCACCACCGAGTGCTCGGTCCTGTTCTTGGTCAGCGTCGCCGCCGTTGCATTCACTCTGGACAGTGACATCCGGAACTCCCCTGTTCTTCGCGCCTCACCCGATCTCGCAGGCGACGCATGGGTCCATGGTGCACATCATGTCGTGGAACTGCGACTTGTCCAGGCAGGGCGGGGCCAGGTTGGCGCACCCGCCGCAGACCGCCCGCTCCGGGTCCGTATAGGTGCAGCGGAGGCTGCACGCGGGACACACGTAGATACAGCCACCGCACAGCTTGCACTCCGCCGACCTGGCGTCGTAGGGGGTGCCTATGGACCGATGCTCGCCCCGGCCCTGGAAGCCGATGGCGTGGCCGGTCATCTGCTCGGCACACATCCGGACGCACAGGCCGCACAGGATGCAGTCCTCGTGTTCCTGGTGGAACCGCTGGCGCCGCACGTCGTGCGCAGCCGCCAGGTCCTGGATGGCCTTGGACTGGGGGCACGAAGCCAGCAGCAACTCGAGCACCATACGCCTCGCCCGCAGCACCCGCCTCGAGGCCGTCCGCACCAGCAACCCATCCTGGGCGGGGTAGGTGCACGCCGAGACCAACTCGGACCGGCCGTCGGCGCCAACCTCCACCACGCACAGCCGGCAGGCACCGTACGGCGACAGGCCGTCCATGTGGCAGAGCGTGGGGATGGGTATGCCGTACATCCCGGCCGCCTCAAGCAGCGTCGAGCCCTCCTCCACCTGGACCGGCAGGCCGTTCAGTCGAAGGTCTATCATGACGCTCCTCCCGGAGGCTTCGCTCCGTCTCCATGCGAGCCTTCGTCGCCCGGCCCGACCGTGAAGCCGCCGGGGGCCGCACCCCCCGCCGGCACCGCGCCAGACGGGGCCTGGTCCGCGGTCACGCCGACACTCGCCAGTGTGGCCTCATCATCCCCCCCGCCGATGAACTCCAGGTCGCAGCGGAGACAGCGCGCCGCTTCGGCCCGGGCCTGCTCGGTGGTGAAGGCCATCTCCACTTCCTGGAAGCTCTCTCGCCTCACCGACGACGGTACTCGGCGAGGCGACAGGCGCACCGCGGACGCGTCATCCAGCGCCACTGGCTCCACGTAGTGCCGGGGCAGTAGGGCCTCTCCGGGCACCTCGAGCTCAGCGCCCGCCAGGTACAGGTCGATCATGGTGGCGGCACGCTTGCCAGCGGCAATGGCGTCGATGACCGTGGCCGGCCCGGTGGTCACGTCCCCGCCAGCGAATACCTGGGGCCGGTTGGTCCGGAGCGTCACGGGGTCGACGCGGACGGTACGGGCCCTATCGTCCACATCGATGCGGTTGGCGCCCACTACGGCCAGGCAATCGGTGTCGGAGCCCTCGCTGATGGCGACGACGAGGGTGTCCAGTGCGAGCACCTCTTCCGAGCCCTGGATGGGTACGGGGCGACGCCGGCCGCTGGCGTCGCGGTCGCCCAGCCGGTTCCGCAGGAACTCGAGACCTGCCAGCCGGCCCCACTGGGCGCGAATCGACTGTGGCGTGACGAGCGTTTCCAACGTCACACCCTCCTCAATGGCCGCGTCGATCTCATCGGCGAAGGCGGGCATCTCGGCCCGGGTCCGACGATAGAGGATCGTCACGCTCTCCACGTCAGGCTGCCGCAGCGCCACGCGGGCTGCGTCCACGGCGGAGTTCCCACCGCCGATGACCCCTACCCTGCCCCTTGCCAGCGGCTCTCCGGCCAGGTTGAACGACTTGAGGAACTGGATGCTGGGGATCACGCCCTCCACGTCCTCGCCGTCCAGCCCCAGGCGCAGGCTCTCATGGGCGCCGATGGCCACGAAGATGGCGCCGAAGCCCTCGTCCAGTAGACTGTCGATCGTTACATCCCGGCCCAGGGCGGTGTTACAACGGAGCGTGATGTTCTCGTCCAGGAGCGCGTCAACCTCTCTGCGGATCACCTCCCGCGGCAGGCGGTACGGCGGTATGGCGCTGTAGAGCATGCCGCCCGGCTCGCGCTCCTTCTCGATGATGGTTACCCGGTGCCCCTTCAGGGACAGGAAATGGGCGGCGGTCAGGCCGGCGGGCCCGGAACCAACGATGGCAACGGGCGGCCGGTCGTTCAGGGGCTGGCGCCGTGGGACGAAGGAGGCGGGATCGCTGCCATCGGTGACGAAGCGCTTGAGCGCCCGGATCGCCACCGGGTCGCCGCCGGCCAGCCCGGCACGGCACCGGACCTCGCACGGGTGGTGACAGACCCGGGCGCACACCGATGGGAAGGGGTTGGCTTCCCTGATCACGTGGTAGGCCTCCGCCAACTCGCCGCGCTGGATGTGGGCCACGTAGCGCCAGGCCTCCGTACCCACCGGGCAGGCGGTAGCGCACGGCGCGCCCACCAGCTGCTGGCAGACGAAAGCGTCGCAGCGCTTGTCCTCGATGTGGCGCCGATACTCCTCGGCGAAGTACTCGATGGTGCTGAGCACCGGGTTCGGCGCGGACCGGCCCAGGCCGCACATGGACGTCTCCCGCACCGCCTCGGCCAGCTCGGTCAGCAGCGGGATGTGCGCGGGTGTCCCCCGCCCCGAGACGATGTCGTCCAGCAGCTCGTACAACCGTTGAGTGCCCTTGCGACAGGTGAAGCACTTGCCGCACGACTCGTCCTTCAGGAACGCCATGAAGTAGCGGGCCACGTCCACCATGCAGGTGTTGGTGTCCATGACGATCATGCCGCCGGACCCCATGATCGAGCCCGCCTGCTTCAAGCTCTCGAACTCCACGGGCAGGTCGAACTTGCTGGCGGGGATGCAGCCGCCCGAGGGACCGCCCGTCTGCACCGCCTTGATGGGTGCGCTCGCAACCGGGCCGCCACCAATGTCGTTCACGATATGGGCAATGCTCACGCCCATGGGCACCTCGACCAGGCCCGTGTTCCGGACCTGGCCGACCAGGCTGAAGATCTTGGTCCCGGAGCTGGCCGGGGTCCCCAGAGCGGAGAAGGCAACCCCGCCCTGGTCGATGATGTGAGGGATGTTGGCCCAGGTCTCCACGTTGTTGATGATCGTGGGCATGCCCTCGATGCCCCGCTCGACGGGGTACGGCGGCCGCTGCCGGGGCTCACCCACACGACCGTCGATGGACCGGACCAGTGCCGTCTCCTCACCGCAGACGAAGGCGCCAGCGCCCTTGACCAGCTCGATGTCGAAGGAGAACCCGGTACCCAGGATGTCTTCGCCAAGGAGACCGGTGGAGCGGGCTCTGCGCATGGCGATCAGGAGGTGCTTGATGGCCAGCGGGTACTCTGCCCGCACATAGATGACCCCCTCCCTGGCGCCGGTGGCGAAGGCCCCGATGACCATCCCCTCCAGGATGCTGTGGGGGTTGCCTTCCAGAAGGCTCCGGTCCATGTAGGCGCCCGGGTCCCCCTCGTCGGCGTTGCAGACCAGGAAGCGGGGGCGGCCCGAGTTCTGACTCGCGAGCATCTCCCACTTGAGACCGGTGGGGAAGCCTGCCCCGCCCCGGCCCCGGAGCCCCGAGGTCTTCACCTCATCGATGACCCATGCCGCATCGCCCCGCTCCAGCACCGTGGCCAGCGCCGCGTAGCCACCCTCGCGGATGTAGTGGATGAGCCGGATGGGATCGGCCCGCTCGTTGCGGGACATGAGCGGCCGCGTCTGGTGGCGGAAGAAGGGGATGTCCGCCTGGCGACGGATCCGCCGGCCTGTGGCCTCGTCCACGTACAGCAGGTCTTCCAGCACCTCGTCATTGGCCACGGCGTCGACTATCCGCGCCATGTTGGCCATGTCCACCCGCGGGTAGAACGTGCCCGACGGGACGACCAGCACTGACGGCTCCAACTCGCAGTACCCGTGACACCCCGTGACCCGTAGCTGAACCTTGCCCACCAGGCCACGGGCGATCATCTCACGCTTGGTGACACGGATCAGGTCGTTGGCGCCGCTGGCCTGGCCGCAGGTGCCCGCCGGGATGACGATCCGGGGCACGTGCCAGTCGTGCTCCGCCACGATGCGGCGCTGGAGGGATCGAAATGCTGCAGGGGAGGTGAGCTGTTCCAGTTCCATATTCGTTCCCCCTCAGCGCGGTAGGGGCGGCGGCGGGGTCTGACCCTCGGGGTCAACTTCCAGGTCCAGCAGATGGCTGTGGCAGCCGCGCCTCGAGCAGATCTGCACCATTCCGCCTCCTTGCACCAGCACCGGCACCATCGGCGCGCCACATTCCGTGCAGTTCCAGGCGCCCATCAGGTCACCGTGGCAGTGGGGGCAGAAGAAATGGACGATGGTATCGGCGGGGACCTCACCACCCGTTTCGATGGCGTAGCTGCCGTAGAGCGACGACAGGCGTAGCCAGCCATGCTCCTGGCCGAATGACACGGTGAACCGGACCGACGGGTAGCCATCCACGAGGTAGTCCGGGTCCATGAGACTGTGGTTGCACCGGGGGCAGTTGACTTCCACCGGGAAGACCCGCTCGTCCTCGGTAGGACAGACCGCTCCCTCTCCGTCACGGCGGCCCTCGATCAACGCCACCGCCCGCGTCGCGCTGACGTTCGCCATGTAATCCCCGTCGATAACCAGGATCGGCCCCAGAGCGCACGCCCCCACGCACCGCACCGGCTCGAGGGTGAAGGCGCCATCCTGGCTGGTACCGCCGTCTGCCGGCAGGTCCAGGTGGTCCTGGAGCGCCGCCGCCACGCCACCCGCGCCCCGGACGTGGCAGGCCGTGCCCAGGCACACCGACACCAGGTGCATACCCCGGGGAGTCAGACGGAAGGCCTTGTAGAAGGTGGCCACGCCGAAGACATCTATCAGCGTGCGGCCAGTGAGGTCCGCGACCTGTCGCAGCGCGGTCTCGGGGAGGTAGCCCTCCCTGGTCTGGATCTCGTCCAGGATCGAGATCAATGCGCCCCGCCGACCCCGGTACTTCTCTACCGTGGAGCGGACAAAGTCCTTGCTGAGCAGTGTAGCCACATCGCCACCATCGGTCGCGATTACGAGCCCGGCTGGAGACCTGCGCCCAGTCTCGAAGCCGCCCCCGGCCTCATGGCCGGGACCTTCGTAACGTGCAATCCTGCCGTCCCCCCGGCAAGGTTACCGTCTGATGTAGGCCAGAATTTCGCCAGCCTGGGAGGGCGCCTTCTCGAAGCAGGCGTTCATGCTGATGCCATAGAACGAGCTCCCCGCCACCCAGAGACCCGGATGCTCCCGGAGCCGGGCGTGGATCCGGTCCAGCCTGGCCTGGTGACCTATCCGGTACTGGGCTATTCCGTTGGGCCAGCGATAGACCAGGCTCCGGACAGGCTCGGCCCGGATGCCCATGGTGGTGTCCAGGTCCTGGCGGACCACGTCCAGCAGCTCCGCCGTCTCCTGGCCCACAGCGGACGGGGCATGGGCCCCACCGATCATGGCACGCAGGAGCACATGCCCCGCGGGCGCACGGCCGGGAAAGATGCTCGAATCCCACAGACAGCCCAGGATCCTCGGCCCGGTACCACGAGGTACCAGGAACCCGAAACCGTGCACCTCGTCCAGGTCCTCCTCCCGGTACCCCAGTGCGACGACTGCCAGGCCCGCCGTTTCGATGCCGCCCACCTCCAGCCCAAGGACCGGGTCCATGGGCTCCATGAGCCTGGCGGCGCTGGGCGACGGGACCGCCACCACCACCACGTCCGCATCGACCACCTCGCCTGAGGCCAGCTGGACAGCCCAGACCTTCGGCTCCACCTCTGCCCGCAGACCGCCCCCCACCGGGTCACCGGAACCGGACGGGCCTTTGGGTGCGCTGGACTTCTGCACACCGGTCACCGGACTGCGCAGCCGTAGACTCTCACCCACTTCCCTGGCCAGCCCATCCACCAGCACGTCCAGCCCATTCCGGAACGACGTGAGCGTGCCGCCTGGACCCGCCGGCCCACCGGGCTGGGTGAGCTGCGCCACATCTTCGCCACGCGCTGCCCTGGTCCGGGCCTCCTTCCTGGCGGACCGTCGGCTCGCCAGCTTGGCCACCATGGCCCTGACCAGGCCGCCGTGCTCTTCCTCCATCTGGGCCATCTTGGGGAACGCGCTCCGGAGGCTGAGCTCATGCACGTTCCCCGCAAAGACCCCCGAGACCATGGCATCCACCAGGACGGCGGCGGCCTCCTCGCCGATGCGGCGGCTGGCGAAGTCGAACACGCTCTCGTCCACACCCGGCGGCCGGCGCCTGGCGAACGGCTCGCCGAACACCCTGAGCCGACCCCTCATGCTGAGAACAGGGTTACGCAGGAAGCCAACGGGCCCTGACGGCAGGAGGTGGAGCCGGCCGTGGCGGAAGAGGAATCGTCTGGCGGCGCTCTGGTCGGCCTGCTGTGTGCTACCCTCGAGGCCGAGCCTGCGGACCAGGTCCAGGGTGGCGGGTACGTTGTCGAGGAAGCCGTTCGGTCCCCGCTCGATGGTGAACCCGTCGACCCGGTCCGTCTGGACGTTGCCACCAGGGCGCTCAGCCGCCTCCATGACCACGACCTCGAGGCCCTCCGGAACCTCACCTGCCCGGTCCCTCAGGTGCAGCGCCGTGGCGAGGCCTGTTATCCCGCCGCCGACCACCACCACCCGTTTCATGGCGTCAGACCGTCCGGGAGAAGACTGGCCGCTCCTGGTCCCTGGCCGCCTCCTTCTCCATCAGGTACCGGTCGAAGGCCATGCACACGTTCCGCACGAAGACGCGGCCCTGGGGCGTCACGCGCAGCCCCTCGTCGTCCAGGACCACGAAGCCCGCCTCCCTCACGTCCTCGAGACGGGCCAGGGAGGAGGCCAGGTACTCGTCGAAGTCCACTCCGAACCGACGGGCCACGTCCTCCTTCCCGATCCGGAAGTTGCACATGATCTGCTGGATCACGTACTGGCGGATCCGGTCATCCGGGTCCAGGAGATAGCCCCGGGCCACGGGCAGCCGGCCGTCGTCAATGGCCTTGTAGTAGGTGGACAGCTTCTTCTCGTTCTGGAAGAACCCGTGCTGGACCTCACCGATCCCGGAGATGCCCACACCGATCATGTCCGACGCGGGCATGACCGTGTAGCCCATGAAGTTGCGGTACAGCCGGCCCTGGTTGGCCGCCACCGCCAGCTCGTCGTCGGGCAGGGCGAAGTGGTCCATGCCGATGGGCTGGTAGCCGGCATCCAGGAACCGCTCCATGGCCGTCAGGTACAGCTCCAGCTTCACCTCCGCCGACGGCAGGGACTCCGGGTCAAGCTTCTTCTGGTGGCCCCTGATCCAGGGCACGTAGGCAAAGGAATAGACGGCGACCCGGTCCGGCCGCAGCCCTATGACCTGGTCCAGGTTCCGGCCGAAGCTGACCGGCTCCTGGAGCGGCAGGCCGTAGATCAGGTCGATGTTGATCCCCTCGGTGAAACCCACCTCCCGGGCCTGGCGCACCAGCTTTTCCGTCTCATCGAAGGTCTGGTTCCGTGTGATTGCCGCCTGGACGGCGGCGGTCAGGTCCTGGACGCCCAAGCTCAGCCGGTTGAAGCCCAACTCCGCCATCGTCTCCAGGTGGTCCCGCCTGGTGACCCGCGGGTCCACTTCCACGGCGATCTCCGCGCCCGGTACGAAGTCGAAGTGCTCCGTCACGTGGCCGAACAGGTCCCGGATCTGGGCAGGCGAGTAGTAGGTGGGCGTGCCACCGCCCCAGTGCATCTGGACCACCGATCGCCGGTCGGGCAGGCGCTCCGCCAGCAGGTCCAGCTCCCGCTTCAGGTACTCCAGGTACTTCTCCGCCACGGGCATGTGGGGCGTGATCACCACGTGGCAGCCGCAGAACAGGCACCGGTGCTCGCAGAACGGCAGATGCGCGTACAGGCTCAGCGGCGCGTCCGGGGTGGCGTTGGCCATTGCCAACCGCTCGCGATACGCGGCCTCGCCAACCTCCTCGGTGAACTCCACAGCCGTCGGGTAGGACGTGTAGCGGGGGCCCGGTCGATCGAACCGCTTCACCGTCTCGAGATCCACGCGCACCTTCGAATCAGCCATTCGACTCCTATCTCGCTGTCTGCTCGTGCACCCGGTCCACCAGGAACGCCACCGCCGCTGGGTCGGTGGTCCGCTCGATACCGTGGCCCAGGTTGAAGATATGTCCCGGCGCCCCGCCCACCTCGGCGAGGACCCGGTCGACCTGGCGCGCCAGCTCGTCCCGCGGCGCGAACAGCGCTGCCGGGTCCAGATTACCCTGAACGGCCAGATCCGGTCCCAATACGGACCGTGCCTCCGACAGCGGGAGTCGCCAGTCGACTCCGATCACGTCGGCGCCCGCCTCCCGGGCCGATGCCATGAGGGTGGAGCCCTGGTTCGGGAAGTAGATGAGGGGCAGCCTGTGGCTTCGCAGCTCGGCGATTATGCGCTGCACGGCTGGCAGGGCGAACCGTCGGTAATCCCGGGGCGACAACAGCCCGGCCCACGAATCGAAGATCATGAGGGCCTGGGCGCCCGCATCCGCCTGCGCGCTCAGGTACCGGCTCGTGGTTTCCGCGATCTTGTCCAGGAGCCGGGCCGCCGCCTCCGGCTCCGCGTACAGGAAGGCCTTGGCCTCGATGAACGTCTTGGACCCGCTGCCCTGGACAGTGTAGCAGTACGTGGTGAAGGGCGCGCCGGCGAAGCCGATGAGGGGCGCCGACGCCGGCAGCTCCCTGCGCAGGATCCGGATGGTCTCCATCACGAAGGGGACCGACTCCTCCGGGTCGCCCACCCGCAACCCGTCCACGTGGCCGGCGGAGCGGACAGGATTGCGGATCACGGGTCCCGGGTCGAAGTCCAGGTCCACGCCCATCCCTTCCAGCGGCGTCATGATGTCGCTGAACAGGATGGCCGCGTCCATCCCGAAGCGACGGATGGGCTGGAGCGTTACCTCCGCAGCCAGGTCCGGCGTCTTGGTCAACGTCAGAAAGTCCACCTTCTGGCGCACCGCCATGTATTCGGGCAGGTAGCGGCCCGCCTGGCGCATGATCCAGACGGGCGTATGCGGCACCGGCCTGCGGCGGCAAGCCGCCAGGAACGGCGGCTCTGGCGTCACCTGTCCGGCGCTCACCGCAGCACCTCGTCCAAAACCTCGTCCGCCGCCTGGATGGTGCGGTCAATGTCCGCCTCGGTGTGGGCCACCGACAGGAAAGCCGCCTCGAAGGGGCTGGGCGGGAGGTAGATCCCCCGCTCGAGCATGCCGTGGAAATAGCGGGAGAACAGGCCACGGTCCGCACCTGACGCGCTCTCCCAGCCCGTCACCGGACCGGAAGAGAAGAAGAGGGTGGCCATGGAGCCCACCCGGTTCCACGACAATCGGTCGTGACGGCCCTCGAGCAGGTGCCTGAACCCGTCCTCGAGCCGCTGGCCCAGGCTCTCGAGACGTGCGTAGATATCGGGGTGGCTCCTCAGGTGTGACAACGTGGCCAGCCCCGCCGCCACCGCCAGCGGATTGCCAGAGAGCGTGCCCGCCTGGTAGACCGGTCCCTCCGGTGCCACTCGTCGCATCAGGGACTCCCGTCCGCCGAAGGCACCCACCGGCAGCCCGCCACCGATCACCTTGCCCATGGTGGTCAGGTCCGGGACCACGCCGTACAGGGCCTGCGCCCCGCCCGGCGCCAGCCTGAAGCCGGTCATCACCTCGTCGAAGATGAGGAGAGTCCCGTGGGCGTCGCACAGCCCGCGGACGGCTTCAAGGAACCCGTCACGGGGCGGCACGCACCCCATGTTGCCCGCCACCGGCTCCAGGATGATGGCTGCCACCTGACCCGTGTTCTCCTCGAGGAGCGTGCGGACCGAGTCCAGGTCGTTGAACTCCGCCACCAGCGTGTCCCGGGCCGCGCCCTCAGTCACGCCCGGGCTGGACGGCACGCCCAGCGTGGCGGCACCGGAGCCGGCCTCGACCAGGAAGGCATCCGCATGGCCATGATAGCCGCCCCGGAACTTGATCACCTTGTCCTGTTCCGTGGCCGCCCTGGCCACCCGGAGCGCGCTCATGGTGGCCTCGGTGCCCGAGTTGACGAACCGGACCAGGTCCACCGACGGCACCATCTCCACCACCAGCTCCGCCAGCTCCACCTCACCAGGCGACGGCGCGCCGAACGACGTCCCGCGGGCAAGGGCCCGCCCGATGGCCTCCCGGACCTCATCGTGGTCGTGGCCCAGGATCATGGGGCCCCACGAGCCCACGTAGTCCAGGTACTCGTTCCCGTCCACGTCCCGCATCACCGAGCCTGCCCCGCTCTCGATGAACCGCGGCGTGCCGCCCACCGATCCGAACGCCCGCACGGGGCTGTTGACACCACCGGGCGTCACCCGCAACGCCCTCTGGAACAACGACTCGCTCTCAGACACTGTTCTCGCTCCCCTCCCGTAGTGCGCGTGCCACGTCCTTCGCAAAGTACGTGAGGACCAGGTCCGCACCGGCCCGTTTGATACCCAGCACACTCTCCATCATCAGTCGCTCTTCGTCCACCCAGCCCTTCTCGGCCGCCGCCTTGATCAGGGCGTACTCACCCGATACCTGGTAGGCGGCCGTAGGCATCTTGAACGTCTCCTTCACCCGCTGGATGATGTCCAGGTACGGGCCCGCCGGTTTCACCATGACGATGTCCGCGCCCTCCTGGATGTCCAGTTCCACCTCCCGCAACGCCTCCTCGCTGTTGCCCGGGTCCATCTGGTAGCCCCGTCGATCACCGAAGGCTGGCGTCGAATGGGCCGCGTCACGGAACGGGCCGTAGTAGGCCGACGCGTACTTGGCGGCGTAGGCTACTATGGGCACGTGGGACAGCCGGTTGTCGTCCAGTATCTCCCGGATGGCAACCACCCTCCCGTCCATCATGTCGCTGGGCGCCACGGCGTCGGCGCCGGCCCGGGCGTACGTCAGCGCGACCATGGCCAGGAGGTCGAGCGTCTCGTCGTTCAGGATCTCGCCCCCGGGGCCGAGCACGCCGCAATGACCGTGCGACGTATACTCGCAGAGGCACACGTCAGCCCACACCAGGAGGTCGGGCGCCTCCGCCCTGATGGCGCTGATGGCCCGTGGCACCAGCCCCCCAGGATCGTAACCGGCGCGCCCCTCAGCATCCTTCTGCTCGTCGTCCGGGACGCCGAACACGATGACCGCCGGGATACCCAGCTCGTAGACCTCCGCCGCTTCACGGGAGGCCTGCCCCACTGAAAGCTGCTCCACACCCGGCATGCTCGCGACGGGGTTCCTCACATCGTCGCCCTCGACGATGAACAACGGGTAGACCAGGTCGGCCGGCGAAAGCCCCGTCTCCCGCACCGCTCGTCGCCAGGCCTCGCTCCTGCGCAACCGGCGCAGCCTGCTAGCTGGAAAGCTCATCGCCTCTCCTGTGACTGGTATCGCCTGCCCATTCCGCTATCCGTCGGACCAGTCCGCTCAACGAATGGTCACTGGCCTCGATCACCTGCGCGCAACCGCTCTCCCTCACCGCCGCCGCCGTGGTTGGCCCGATGGCCGCCATCACCGCACCACCGCAGGCCCGTCCGAAAAGCTCCTCGCCCAGGGCCCTGCGCAGGTTCTCCAGCGACGACGGGCTCGTCAGACTGATCACCTGGGCCTGGCCGGCCTCGATGGCACGACGGCAAGCCGCCCGGTCCAACTCCGCGGGCAACGTCCGGTACGCCGTCACGCGCACTACCTCGGCGCCCAGGCGAGCCAGGCCTGCCTCGAGCGTGGGCCGGGCTATCTCGCTGGCGGGAAAAAAGACCCGGTCGCCACGGGCCAGGCCCGCCGCGTCCAGCTCCGCCACCAGCGACTCGGCCGTCTGCCGCTCAGGAAGCACGTCCACTCGCCAGCCATGACGGCCAGCCCACTCGCCCGTAGACCACCCCACAACCGCCACCCTCAGCTCCGGCGGCAGCTCCCGGCGACGCCGGGCCACCGCCTCCACCGCCCGGGGACTGGTGAAGGCCGCCCAGTCGAATTCCGCCAGGCGCTCGATCGAGTCTTCCAGCGGGCCAGCATCCAGGGGCGGGGCCGGCCGGATGGTGGGCCAGTAGAGGACCCGGGCGCCCAGCGCCTCGAGTGCACGGGTGAGTGGGAAGTCCGGGGCGTCGTCCCGCGTCACGACCACGCCGACGCCCCGCAGAGCCAGGTCACGCCCGCCGGTCACCGCCATCCAGCACGCCCCGGATCCCCGCCATGACCGCCGCTCCCCCCCGGGCCATGAGGTCACTGGCCAGGCCACGACCCAGCATGACGGCATCGGCCGCCGAACCCTCGATGGAACCTGATACGGAGATTGAGCCGTCCAGCGCGGCCATGGCCGCGCTGATCTCGAGCCTGCCGTCGCTGACCACGCCGTAAGCGCCCAGCGGGACCTGGCAGCCGCCCTCGACCTCCCGGAGCAACGACCGCTCCCCGGCGGTGGCCAGCCTGGTGGGCTCGTGATTCAGACGACCGACCCATGGCCCGATGCGCTCGTCCGCCGCACGGATCTGGACGGCTATCGCGCCCTGAGACACGGCGGGGAGCAGCACGTGGAAGGGCAGGTAATCAATGATCCGAGCCTCCAGGCCCAGCCGCTTCAGCCCCGCCGCAGCCAGCACGATGGCGTCGTAGCCGCCTTCGTCGAGACGACGGAGGCGGGTAGGCACGTTGCCCCGCAGGTCCAGCACCTCCAGGTCCGGCCGCCACCGTCTCAGGAACGCGGCCCGGCGTAGGCTGCTGGTCCCTACCCGGGCGCCCTCGGGCAACGTCTCCAGGGCAAGGCCGGGCCGGGCCACAAGCGCGTCCCGGGGATCCTCACGCTCGAGGATGGCGCCCAGGGTCAGCCCCTCCGGCATGGACGTGGCCACGTCCTTCAGGCTGTGCACCGCCAGGTCGGTCCGTCCGTCCAGGATCGCCTGCTCCAGCTCCTTCGTGAAGAAAGCCTTGCCAGGGAGCTTCGAGAGCGGGACATCCTGGATCTTGTCGCCCTCGGTCTGGATGGTCACAAGCTCCACCGGCGGCGAACCCGGCAGCGACCGGAGCCTGGCCGCCACATGCTCCGCCTGCCACAGGGCCAGTGCTGATCCCCGCGTTCCGATCCGCACCGCCTCGCTCATCCCGCCGACTCCCCGTCCACCTCTTCCATCAACTCCGCCACCTCGTCCGAACGAGCGTACCGGTCCAGGTCCAGCTCGAACAGCTCCTGGATCGCCACCAGCTTGTGGACACCATGATAGGTGGCCGGATCCACGTTCCGGATCCTGCTCGTGGGCTGATGCAGCAGCTTGTTCACCAGGGTTCGGGTGAAGGCGCGGAAGACCTCCTGGTCCGATTCCTTTATCCGCCGGAGATAGCGCTCCAGCTCCTGCTCCCCCACGTCGTGGAACTGGTCACGAAGAGCCCGGATCACCGGGACCACCTGCAACGACTCGTACCAGCCGAGGAAGCCAGCCACCTCCTCTTCGACGATGGCCTCCACCTTCGGGATCTCCTTGGCCCGCTTGGCACGGTTCTGCTCGGCTATCCCTTCCAACGCATCCAGATCGTACAGGAACACGTTGTCGATACGGGCCGCCGCCGGATCGATGTTCCGCGGGTTGGCAATGTCCACCAGCACCAGGGGCGAGCTCCGCTTACGGGCCACCTGACCCAGCAGCTCGGCGGACAGGATCGGCTCGCGGGAGCCCGTGGCGGTTACTACGACGCTCGCCTCCCGCACGGCGTCTTCCAGCGCCGTGAGCGGCCGGGCCTCACCTCCCAGCTCCACGGCCAATGGCGTGGCTCGCTCAAGCGATCGGTTCACGATCACGAGCCGGGCCGGCCGCCGGTCGGCCATGTGACGAGCCACCAGCTCGCCCGTCTCGCCGGCACCCACCACCACCACCGTGTGCTTCTCCAGCCCGTCGAAGACCTTCAGGGCCATCTCCACCGCCGCGTACGCCACCGACACCGTGCCCCGGCCGATCTCCGTCTCCGACCGGGCTCGCTTGCCCACCCGGACTGCCGTGTTGAACAGCCTGGTGAGCACAGCGCCCGAGACCCGGTGATGGTCCGCTAGCTTGTGGGCATCCCGGACCTGACCCAGGATCTGGGGCTCGCCCACCATGAGCGACTCGATCCCGGAAGCCACCCGGAACAGATGGCGGACCGCTCCGTCACCTTCCAGCAGGAATGTGTACCGGCCGTTGTTCAGGTGCGGCACCCCCTTCTGGGCCTCCACTGCCCGGCGCAGAAGGCCCTGGCCTTGCTGGACGTCCCGGACCAGGGAATAGATCTCCGTGCGGTTGCAGGTAGACAGGACCGCCAGCTCGGGCACATCGGCGCGATCCATGCGCAGCAGGCTGCAAAACCGCTCCACGTCCGCTGGAGCGAGCTGGATCTCCTCCCGGATCCTCGCCGGTGCCGTCTGGTGGTTGGCCCCCAGTGCAATCAGCTCCATGGCCCTATGTGAAATCGTGGAACGAAGGGAACATCAGCGTCACCACCAGCGACGACCCGAGCATGAGCAGGAACGCCAGTACCGACATGGAAGCCAGGAGCCGCTTCGGCCACCGGTCCAGGTACAGTCCGCCCAGGCATACCCCGTAGATCACCCACAGCCCCGCCGTCAGCAGGAACTTCGGGTCCAGGAACGGATTGACCTGGAGAATCCCGGTCAGCCTCAGATTGTAGGCCCAGACCGTGCCCGCCAGGATCGCTACCGTCAGACCCAGCCAGCCGATGCCCAGCGCCCGCACGTTCAATCGCGAGAGCGTCTCCAGGTTCGGCAGGCGCTGGAACAGCAGGCCGACGTGCTGGTGCTTCAATTGACGGTACTGGATCAGGTACATGAGCCCGTAGAGCGCCGACACTGCCAGTGCCACATACCCGATCAGCGCCGTGCTCACATGGATCCCGAACATGGGCGACCGCAGGATGGCCGGCACCTCCCGGACCGGGCTGATGAAGGCCGTGGACAGGATCTGAAGGAAGAGCGCGCCCGAGAGCAGGAACACCCCGGTGCTCCGATCCCGCATCTGCCACTCCAACACCAGGTAGACCAGCGCCATGGCAAAGGCGGTGAACGTCAGGCTTTCCCAGGTGCTGGCCAGCGGAACGTGCTCGTACTCGATGCCGCTCAGGACCAGGTAAGACCCGTGCACCACCACCAGCAGCCACGTGAATCCGGTGACCCATGAGCCCATCCGACTCTGCTGGTTCACGAACACCAGCAGGTAACCCAGAAGAGCTATCAGGTAGCCCACCGGGATCAGCCCGTTCATGACCGCCAGAGTCGGTTCCATGTTCTACCCCTTCAGCGGCATCCGCTCGAAAGGCGCCACAGGATTCAGGATGTTCCGGCACTGGGGGTTCTCACACCCGGGGCAGCGCAGGCCGTACTGCCGCGTGCACGCCTCACCACTGCGCAGATGCTCCAGCACTATATCCGCCAGCGCGTCCTGGAAGGCGGGGTCGTCGTTGAACGCAGGCGCCCGCTCGAACCGCCCTATCCCCACCTCCGACGCCAGGTGCGCGTACTCGATGTCGATCTCCGAGAGCGTCTCGATGTGGTCGCTCGTGAACGCTATCCCCACCACCAGCACGTTCTTCTGGCCCTTGGCGCCCAGATCCTTGATCACCTGCTCCGTGCTGGGACCCAACCAGCGTACCGGTCCCACCTCCGACTGGTACGACAACAGGTGTGGGTTCCAGAAACCGCCCGCCTTCAGGACCTCGTGCACGCTGGCGCCCACCTCCAGGGGATAGGGGTCGCCACGGTCGATCACCGACAGCGGCAGGGAATGGGCACTGAACAGCAAGAGCACCTCGTCACGCTCCGACTCCGGGAACCTGGCCAGCCCCTCCGCCACCTTCTTCGCCATCACCCGGACGAACGATGGGTGCGTGGGCCAACGGTCGATCACGCTCCAGTTGAACTGCCGCACCAGGCCGAGCCTCGACGACGCGCGCCACAACTCGTTCAGGCTCGAGCCCGTAGTCGCGCACGAGAAATGCTGGTACTGCGTGAACGCCACGGCACGACGAACACCGTCAGCCTTCATCTGGCGCAGCGCCTCCTCACTGTCGGGACGGATGTAGCGGAACGCCACGTAGAACCGGTGCGGCGCCGTCTCGGGTGAGAGCCGGTCCAGACGCTCAACCATCCCCTGCCCCTGCTCCCGCGTCCAGCGCAGAATCGGCGAGCCGCCGCCGATACCCTCGTACAGCTCCTGCACGCTCCGGGTACGACGCTTCGCGATGAACGGACCCAGCCACCGCTGCGCAGGCAACGGGATGATCTCCCGATCCGCGAACAGCTCCGTCAGAAACGGCCCCACATCGTCCACGGTCTCGGGACCGCCCAGGTTCAGCAGGACGATACCCGTACCCTCCCCCGCTCCGTTCCCTTCCCCCGCCATGCCACTCCGGCCTGTTCCAGGTGATCAATGCGAACCTGGTAAAGTCGCAGAACCGGAGGCCGTGGACAACCCCCGCAGGCCGGCTCGATACGCCCGCAGCTCAGCGGGCGGCGGTGCGGATGGCCGTGATGTTCTCAGCCACAGTGCCCACGCCACCGAAGACGGCGGCGCCCGCCACCAGCACCGTGGCGCCGGCAGCGGTCACTTCGCCGGCGGTGTCCGGCCCGATGCCGCCATCGACCTGGACCTCCACGTCGTGGATTCCGCCGTCGGCGAGCATCCTGCGGATCCTGGCAATCTTGGCGGTGCTGGTGGGGACGAAGCTCTGCCCTCCAAAGCCCGGATTGACGCTCATTACCAGCACCAGGTCCAGGTATGGCAGGATCTCCCCCAGGGTGTGGGCAGGTGTGGCCGGGTTGAGCGAGACGCCCGCCCGGATAGCCCGGTGCTTGATAGCCTGGACGGTCCTGTGGAGATGGGTGGTGGCTTCCTGGTGGACGGTCAGGATGTCGGCGCCCGCGTCGGCGAACGCGTCCACGTAGCGTTCCGGTGCGGCGATCATGAGGTGGACGTCCAGCGGCAGGTCGGTGACCTTCCGGAGTGCGGCGACGACGGGCGGGCCTATCGTGATGTTGGGCACGAAGTGGCCGTCCATTACGTCCACGTGGATCCAATCGGCGCCGGCCGCTTCGGCCTCGGCCACACCATCGGCGAGGCGTGCGAAGTCGGCGGAGAGGATGGAGGGCGCGATCTTGATCATCGGGCGTCGCTACGCCGGCGGAGCTCGACTCCTTCGCTTCCCGCCACCACCACGGTATCGGCCATGTCGAGGAAGAGGCCGGTCTCCACCACGGCAGGGCAGCGGAGAAGGGTCATGTCCACTGCAGCGGGGTCCGCTATCCCATTGGGGAATTGGCAATCCAGGATGAAGTGGCCGCCATCGGTGGTGAAGGGCGAGCCATCGGGGCCGTTCCGGAGCCTGGGTGCCGCCCCCAGTCCCGCCACGACGTCCAGCGCTGTCCGCCAACCGAAGGGCACCACTTCCACGGGCAGGGGCGACTTCGTCCCGAGGCGGTCCACCAGCTTCGTCTCATCCACCACGATGACCAATCGGGCCGTGGCAGACGCCACCACCTTCTCCCACAGCAGCGCCCCGCCCAACCCCTTGATCAGGTCCAGGCCGGGGTCCACCTCATCCGCGCCGTCCAGCGTCAGGTCGAGCCGGGGCTCGTCGTCCAGGCTGGCCAGGGGTATGCCGAGCCGGGTCGCATGGTCACGGGTCTCGGTGGACGTGGGCACGCCGACTATGCTGACCAGTTCGCCCCGGGCCCGCCGCTGGGCGATGGCCTCCAGCACCAGCCGTGCGGTGGAGCCTGTGCCCAGGCCGAGCTTCATACCATCCTCGACCAGGCCGGCTGCCTTCTCGGCGGCGTTCCGTTTCAGCTCGTTCTGAGTCATGGTCTCAACCGACGACCCGGTCCGGTGCGACAGCGCCCTTCCGGTCGATGGCTCTGCGCGCCGCGGCCACTATCTCGGCTGCCGTGAGGCCATACTTCCGGAGCAGGGCCGCAGGCTCTCCGCTCTCGGCGTACGTATCATCCAGGCCCACGAACTCCATGGGCACCGGGTGGTTGGCCACCACCGCCTGTGCCACCACGGACCCGAGCCCGCCGTGGAGGAGGTGCTCCTCGGCAGTCACGATGGCCCCCGTCTCCCGGGCGGCCGACTCGACCTCGGCCACGTCCAGCGGCTTCACCGTGGCCATGTTCACTACCCTCGCCGCTATACCCTCCTCGGCAAGGCGATCGTGGGCGACCAGTGCCGCACCGACCAGCAGGCCATTGGCGATGATGGTCAGGTCCGTCCCTTCCCTTAGTCGTTTGGCCCGGCCGAAGACGAACTCCGGCTCGGAATCATGGACCAGAGGTGCGGAGGGCCTGCCCGTCCGAATATAGACAGGTCCGTGGTGAGCGTAGGCGGCCTTGACGACCGCCCTCGTCTCGTGCTCGTCCGCGGGTACGACGACGACCACGTTGGGCAGGCTGCAAGCAAGCGCCACGTCCTCCACCGCCTGCTGGCTCGTGCCATCTTCGCCTACACTGATGCCTTGATGGCTGCCGGCTATCTTCACATTCAGATTCGGATAGCTCACCGCCATGCGGAGCTGGTCGAAGCCCTTCAAGATCACGAAGCAGGCGAAGCTCGATATGAATGGGACCTTCCCGGCCATGGCCAGCCCGCCGGCCATCCCCACCATGTTCGCTTCCTGGATGCCCACGTTGAAGAACCGATCGGGGAACTCCGCCCCGAAGGTCCAGCTCTTGGTGCTCTTGGCCAGATCCGCGTCCAGCACCACTATGTCCTGGTGCTCATGGCCCAGGTCACGCAGCGCCTCACCGTACGCGTCGCGGGTGGCCTTGCCCAGCTCGAGCCCCTCGAAAAGATCCCTCACTGGACCTCCTTGGCGCCTGCAGCGTCTGCGTCGATGGACCGGTCAGCAGCAGCCACCCCTAGCTCCTCCAGGGCCCGGGTCAGCTCCTCTTCCGAGGGCGCCACACCGTGGTACCGGTTCTCGTGCTCCATGAAGCTCACACCCTTACCCTTCACCGTATGCCCGATTATGCACGCCGGCCCGGTGGCCGCCGTGGCCCACTCCAGTGCGTCCAGCACCTGGACCAGGTCGTGACCGTCGATCTCTCGCACGGCCCAGCCCATGGCCTCCCACTTGGCCGCCAGCGGCTCGATGCTCATGATCTCCTCGACGGCGCCGTCCAGCTGGAACTTGTTGTAGTCCACGATGGCCACCAGGTTGTCCGGTCGGTGATGGCCCGCCGCCATGGCCGCTTCCCAGACCTGGCCCTCCTGGCATTCTCCATCGCCCAGCAGCACGTAGACCTGGAAGTCCTTACGGTCCAACCTGCCCGCCAGGGCAATGCCCAGACCGATCGAGAGACCCTGGCCCAGTGAACCCGTGGAGGCCTCGATCCCAGGCGCCGTTCCGTACACTGGATGGCCCTGGAGCCGCGAATCGATTGCCCGCAGGGTGTCGAGCTCCTCGACCGGGAAGAATCCCGCTTCAGCGAGCGCCGCGTACTGGACCGGGACGCCATGTCCCTTCGACATGATGAAGCGGTCCCGGTCCCGCCAGTCGGGGCGCTTCGGATCGTATCTCAGGAACCCACCGAAGTACAGCGCCGTCACGAACTCCACAGCGGAGAGGGAGCCTCCGGGATGGCCGCTCCCCGCTCGCGCCAACATGTGCACGATATGGTGGCGGAGCCTGGTGGCCATGGCCCTCAACTCCCCCGGATCCACTTCCCCTTTCGATCCAAATCTCATGGCTTCACGTCACCTGGTACGAGGTACCCACCGGAAAGCCGAGCAATCTAGTCCTCACCCCGGGAGCGCGCAAAGAAACCTCCCGCCATACGCGCCAATCGGGATAGGGGGTAGCCGGCAATCCCGGCTACTCCCCTCCCACACCACCGGACATGCGGGTCCGCATCCGGCGGTTCAGTGAGTTGAGGT
>SLCC01000020.1 GCA_007126035.1 Gemmatimonadota bacterium | reverse complement strand
CCTCTGCCAACCGATCCATATAGCGCTCGAACCGCGCGCGATCCACATCGCCCGTCGCCATGCCTCAAAGATACGCCGGCCCACCGACAGCAGCAATACTTTTATGACACAGTAGTACTAGGCTAGTCCTCCCCTTCGTCGCGCTGCTCCTTTGCCCGCCACATCACCATCTGTCGCGTCCCGTCCGGACTCTCCTCCACCCGGACCGTCATGAGATCACCGTCCCCGATCCCCAGGTCGTCCCGTATCTCCTGTGGGATTGTGACCCGTCCGCCAACGCCAACTGTCATATCCCCGTAATACAGGGTCCTGTAGAGCGCCATTTGGTGATCTCTCCTTGTCCTTTGACAAGACAAAAAGATACAGTGGCCGCTGCTAGAAACGCAAATGTAATCCACGTTTTCCACATACGCTCCGGTTGACGGGTATGCACCTTGCAAAGATTGGCTGCCCCGAATGGGCCCGGGAGCCGATCCAGGGCCTTTTTTGGGCCAGTAGACAGGAGTATGAGTGACATGGACTTGCAAATGGTGAGATCCGTCTGTCGTTCCAGGCGCGGGCGATTGTCAATGGTTTCGGCGGCCTCCATGGTGGGCATGGGCCTGGTCGTGGGGTCGCTCTATGCGGGAGCGCCGGTGGAGTCGGTCCGGGAAGCGGCCGCGGCCGGGTCAGAGAGGGGCGAATCCGAGACCTCGACGCCGGAGCTCGACGAAATCGAGGACAGAATACGCCGCCTGACCGGTGGTTGGGCGGAACTCAACGAATACTACCGCACGACAGTGGCGCCGCTCGAGCGGGTTCTTCTCACCTACGGCGCCGATCCAGAACTGGCAGAACAGGTGGCGGTCGCGCTGGTGCGGGAGAGCAACGCGGTAGAGATGGAGCCGAGGCTGTTGCTGGCAGTGCTCCTGGTGGAGAACCCGTGGCTCGACCCCGTGATCAGGAGCCCAGTGGGCGCTGTCGGGCTCATGCAGGTCATGCCCTTCCACGAAGGCCAGTGGCCGGCCTGCGAGCCGGACCTGGAGGACGTGGACGCCAACATCTGCCATGGCGTCAGGATATTCGCGTACTATTTCCGCCAGACCGGTGGTAACCTGGAGCGGGCGTTGCTTCGTTACAACGGCTGCGTCCGCGGTACTAATACCCCGGACTGCCACCAGTACCCGTACCACGTGTTCGCCCGAGCGGGGCAGGCGTCGCTGCAAGCGTGGGCGGACGACTAGGCCAGCCCCCGGCCGCCGCCCTGGGAGCGTCAGTCGTCCCCGGGCGCTGACCCGCCGGTCCCGGGTTGCTGCGGCTCCTCGGGTATGCAGGACCGGAGCAGGGCCACCAGTTGGTGGGACTTGAAATCCCGGGCCCGGGCCAGCACATCCTGCGCCGTATCCTCGATGAAGATGACCGCCGTCCTGACCGGCTCGAGGTCGGGGTCGCCCGCCGCGGAGAACGCTATGCGGCCGCGGACCGGGTGGTGCTGGGCGTTGTCGAGCTCGAGGTACGCGTCCCAGAACAGGCCGTCATGGCTGATCGTAGCCAGGTGGCTCGAGGTGCGTGGATCGCGTCGCATGAGGTGGAAAGTAGGGGCTCCCGGGCTGGCGCCGCCAGGTTCAGTCAATGAGTCCCGAGCTGGAAGTCATCGGGCAGCAGCGAGCGGTGGATGGACAGGGCCGCCCTGACGCCCTCCGCTGCAGCGCTGATTGCCAGGTACGGTCTGCCCACGATGTCGCCCGCCGCGTAGATACCCCGGACCGACGTCTCGAGCGTCGCGGGATCCGCCACCACGTCACCTGTGGGAAGCAAGCGACAGCCGCTGTCACGGGCCAGCTCAGCGGCCGGGTCCGAGCCCCAGTGGAAGAAGAGCGCGTCCAATCCCAGCCGCCTGCCGTCAGCCAGCACGATACGTTGGAGGCTGCCCTCCTGCCCCTCGAGCTCCAGCACGGGTGCGGTCTCTATCCCGATGTCATACCGGTCCAGGGTCTCCAGGGACGTGGGCGACAGGTCGGGTTCGAGCCCGCTGGTCAGCAGCAACACGCCGCCGGCCCAGGTGAGGAGGTAGAGGGCCAGAGCGGCCGCATGCCGGTCGTGGCCCAGTACCCCTACCTGGCAGTCGGCTACGCTGGGGCCGTCGCAGTCCGGGCAATGGAAGACGGACGTACCGTACAACTCGTGCAGACCCTTCACGTCCGGCAGCCGGTCCGTCCGGCCGTACGCCAGCACCACCCGTCGCGCGATCACCATTTCGGCGCTGCTGTCTTCTACCTGGAACGAGCCTCGCTCTCCCCCGATGGCCACCACTCGCCGCCGCTGGATCAGGGCGCCTGCTTCGATGGCCTGGTCCTGCAGGCGTCGTCTCAGGTCGCCGGGTCGCAGGTCCTTCAAGCCCGGGTACCCGTGCACTGCCCACGCACGTTCGTTCCGCGGCCGGGCGTCATCCAGGACCATGGTGCGCCTCCGGTACCTGGCCAGCCAGTACCCCGCCGAGAGACCGGCCGGGCCGCCGCCCACGATCACCACGTCCCACGTACGGTTCATGCCATCCCGGGTATCTCCGGCGGCTGTGGCAGGACCACGTGGAAGCATGTCCCATCGCCCAGCTCGCTCTCCGCCCTAATCCGCCCGCCATGGGCCTCGATCACATGCTTCACGATCGCCAGCCCCAGCCCGGCCCCCTTTGACCGGGCGTCGGACCCCACCTGGTAGTACTTGTCGAAGATGTGTGGGATCTGGTCCGGCGGGATGCCGACCCCTGTGTCCCGCACTTCCAGGTGCAGGGCCTGGTCCTGCGGCCAGGCCCGGACCCGGACCTCCCCGCCCGTGGGCGTGAACTTCAATGCGTTTGACAACAGGTTGCCCAGCACCTCATGGCGGATCCGGTCCGGGTCGAGCACGGCCGTGGCAGGCAGGTCAGGGTCGGGCTCGACCGTGAACGTGACCTGTTTCTGTGTGGCCAGCGCCCGGAAGGCCATGTCCACCTCTCGCAGGAGCGCCGACAGCTCCACTGGAGCCAACTCAACGGGCACACCGCCCGCCTCGAACCGGGACAGGTCCAGGAGCTGGTTCACCAGGCGCGTGAGCACGCGGGTCTGCTCCTGGATCAGGGCCAACACGTCGCGCTGCTTCTGGTCCAGCTCACCGTAGAGCCCCTCCTCCAGTAGCTCGGCATAGCCGCCGATCACGTTGATGGGCGTCTTCAGCTCGTGGGTGGCCAGGCTTACGAATTCCGCCTTCAGCCGGTCCAGTTCCGCCAGCCGTTCGGTCATGGTACCGAAGGCGCGGGACAGGTCGCCGATCTCGTCGTCCCGGTCGTACGGCAGGTCTGCGGGAGACAGGAAGTCGCCATCGGCCACGGCGGCCGTCGCCGCGTTCAATCGGCGCAACGGGCGGGACAGCGCGCCAGTTGTCCACAGCCCCAACGCACCGGTCAACAGGAGGGCCAGGACTACCACCAGCGTGGTGGTGCGGGTCGCCGCAGCGCTGACCTGCCGGGCCTCAGCCTGTGTCACCCTGCCCCGCTCTTCGAGGGCCCGGGCCAGGGGGTCCAGTGCGATCCGGGCTTCGTCCAGGACGGGCTTGACGGCGTCGAAATACTGGGTCGCCTCACCGTAGCGCTCCGCCTCGACGAGCCTTTCGAGGTGACGGGTCGCCAGGGCGAGGTTGTCCACGAGCGCGAGGGGCCGAGCTACTTCGTCAGTGAACTCCGAGCGAGATAGCAGCCCCAACTGGGACTGGGCCAGGGAGATCTGCGAATGCATTCCCTGCCGGAACTCTTCCCTGGGGGTGGCCACATAGCTCCGCTTCAGCCGGTCCAGCTCGGACAGTGATTCCCGCAGCCTGCCGAGCGCCAGGACATCTCCGGCGTGGATCGATTCCAGGGCCTCGACCATCTCCCGCAGTCGCTGGAGCTGGGTCATGCCGTAGACGGCCGGCAGAGCCATGAGCACGATGATGGCACCCAGGGTCAGGAGCAGGCGGAGGCGGACGGTCACGGCAGGTCAGGGCTGGAGGGTACGTCGGATCCGTTCCAGCTCACCGCGCGTCTGCGCCAGCTCCAGCCGGATCCGCTCGAGCTCCGCTTCCAGGGCCTGTATGCGCTCTTCCGCCTGCGCCCGCCCCGCCTCCGCTTCGGCAAGGATCTCCACCAGGGAGGGGCCTGGGAGAAGAGGAAGCACCAGCGTCGGCGTGTCCGTCTCCTCGAGCACCGAGCCGCAGCCGTGCACCCCCTCTGCCGGAACGGGTTCAACAGGGGGCGGCGAGGCCGGCGGCTCGCGTTGTTCCTGATCCTCCGGAGTCCGATCGTCCGCTGGCGGAGGTATGGGCAACGGCCGCTCGACTTCTGCTTCTGCATCGATCGGCTCCGCTTCCTCGGGTTCCGGCGCACCAAGCGCCAGAGCCAGGAGGTACGTCGACTCGGCGATGGGACGGATCCACTCTGGCGTTCGGGTGCCCAGGATGATCTGTCCCAGCAGCTCGGTGCCCACTTCCGGGCGACCCACCGGATTGCGCGGGTCCAGCTCCAGGGCCGCCAGGGCGACGCGGGCTTCGAGGCCCGCTGCCCGACCAGCGCAACTGGTCGCAACCCAGGCCAACTCCTCATACGCCTGGCTGTGTCTGCCCTCGTCCAACGCCTCCAGCCCCGCAGAAAGCCGGAGGGTGGCGTCCAACTCCGGGGGGGGCGCCCGGAGCAGCGCGGCGCAACCCGCCAGCAGTGGCAGGAGCCCCAGGGCGATGGTAACGATACGTCTGCTCATTGTCGGCTCGCTTGTGCTCAAAAAAATGCCGCCCTGGATCGAGTGGCCGCGATGAACCGGACACGCAAGCCCTGGGCCTTGCGACGTCAGCCGTTTCCCGCTCCCCGTACAATACGGGCCTTCGGCATCGGAGCACCAGTCTCCACCGCTGGCCAATCGATGACCCCTTGCCTCACAGGACCAAGCGGCCGCGAGAGCTGGCCCGCCATGGCCGGTTGATGTCAGCGGTCGTGATCACCTCGAGGTGGGGTTGCGCCTGCTGGAGCGGCACGTCAATATTCCCCGCTTCTGCCGGTGGGGAAATCCCCTGGTTTTTTGTAGTCGGGCGCACGACATGGCCCCTTGCATTGACAACGGATGGGACGAGGCATCCTCATAGCCCTTGGGGTCGTGGTGATAGTCATGCTGGGAATCGTGATCGCGGGCGGCACCACCCGTGGCCCGGTCGAGCAGCCGATCCCGTTCCCGCACGATGTTCACGCCGGGACGCACCAGATACCGTGTCTCTACTGCCACTCGTCGGCGGAGCGGTCGATCTCGGCGGGCATCCCGTCCATGGAGGTGTGCGCCGGCTGTCACCTTCCGGGGGGCGTGCCTCTGGTGGCGGCGGACAGCCCGGCAGTGCGGGTGTTGACGGCGTACTGGAACGCTGGCGAGCAGATCCCGTGGGTGCGGGTGCACAAGCTGCCGGACCATGCCCGCTTCCCGCACATGCTGCACGTGGTGGCGGGTCTGGAGTGCCAGGAGTGTCACGGTCCGGTGGAGACGATGGCGGTCATGGAGCAGGTGGAGTCGTTGAACATGGGCTGGTGCATCCAGTGTCATCGCGAGAGTGATGCCCGCACCGACTGCTTCGTCTGCCACTACTGAGCCTGGTCATGTCCTCGAACGGAATGGAACGCAGAAATTTCCTGAAGGTGCTGGGCGTGGCCGGTGCCGGCGCGGCCATGGCGGGGTGCGCCCGGGAGCCGGAGCGGCTGATACCCTATCTGGTTCAGCCCGAGGAGGTGGTCCCCGGGACATCGACCTGGTACCGGACCACCTGCCGGGAGTGTCCCGCCGGGTGCGGGATGACGGTCCGGACCCGTGAGGGTCGGGCGGTCAAGGCCGAGGGCAACCCCGAGTCTCCCATCTCGAGTGGACGTCTCTGTGCCCGCGGTCAGGCATCGTTGCACGGGCTCTACGACCCGGACCGGATACCCCAGGCGCTGGCCCGTGAAGGCGAGAGCTGGGCGAGGCTGAGCTGGGACCAGGCGGAGCAGCAGCTGGCGGACGCGCTGGGCCGTGCCGGCGGCAACGCCGTCCTGCTGTCCCGTCCCGAGCCGGGCAGCATGGACCGGCTGGTGGACGACTGGTGCCAGGCCATGGGCGTGCGGCGGGTGGTGTTCGATCCGTTCGACCACGAGCCGATCCGGGCGGCCTACCGGGCGTTGTATGGTCGGGACACGCTCCCCGTCCACGATTTCTCCCGTGCCGAGTTCGTCGTCTCTTTCGGCGCCGACTTCATGGAGACCTGGCTCTCGCCGGTCCAGTACGCCCACGACTTCGTGCAGGCGCAGGCGTACGCAGGCGGGCGACACGGTCGTTTCGTCTCGGTGACGCCGCACCAGTCGCTGACGGACCTGAACGCGGACACCTGGCTGGCTGCCCGGCCCGGGACGGAGCACCTGGTGGCCCTGGCCCTGGCTCGCCTCGTGGCGGACCGGACCGGTCATGCGGGTGCCGCCGCCGCTCTGCTCGAGGAGGTGGACCCGGGGGCCTACACCGGGGCCGCCGGTGTGTCCCAGGACCAGGCCGTGCTGGTGGCGGAGGAGTTCGTCAACGGTGGCCGTTCCCTGGCGGTGGGGCCTGGTGTCGCTTCGTCGCATGCCGCTGCCGTCACCCTGGCGGTGGCTGTCGTGGCGTTGAACGAGGCGGCGGGGAACGTGGGCCGGACGGTATGGCCAGGACCCGCGGGACCGGAGCGGACCACCCACGCCGGCCTGGCCACCCTGATCGAGGAGATGCGGGCCGGCCAGGTTCCGGCGCTCCTGGTCCGGGGCCCGAACCCCCTCTACGACCTCCCGTCCGCCGACGCGGCGCGGGAGGCACTGGACGCCGTCCCGTTCATCGCCTCGTTCTCGCCCTGGCTGGACGAGACCAGCGCCCGGGCCCACCTCCTGCTACCGGACCACCATTTCCTGGAGGCCTGGGGCGACTACGACCCCGTACCCGGCGTGCACTCCCTGGTGCAGCCGGTCATGACGCCGGTCTTCCAGACGAAGCACACCGGCGACGTGCTCCTGTCGGCTGCTCGCCGCGGCGGTGCGGCCCTCCCGACGCAGGCTGCCACCTACTACGACTACCTGCGTGAGCAGTGGCGCGACGTCCACGGGCGAGTGGGCTCGCCCGGTCAGTTCGATGAGTGGTGGGTGACCACGCTCCAGAAGGGGCTGGTGGTCACCGGCGATTATCAGCAGCCGGAGGCATTGGCAGCGGCGGCGCCGCCCCAGGACCTGCCCCTGGAGCCCCAGGCGCTGGCGGGCGACGGCGAGCTCCACCTGGTCGTCTACCCGTCCTACCGCTTCTACGATGGCCGCCTGGCCAACCGGCCCTGGCTCCAGGAGCTGCCCGACCCGGTGAGCAAGCATACCTGGGGCACCGTGGTGGAGATCAACCCCCGGACGGCGGACGAGCTGGGCCTGGACAACGGCCACCTGGTGGAGGTCTCGACGCCTGGCGGCACGGTCGAGGTCCCTGTCTGGCGCCATCCTGGCATCCGCGAGGACACGATCGCCATTCAGCTCGGACAGGGCCATGAGGGCATGGGCCGCTACGCCCGGGACAAGGGGATCAACGCCATCCGCCTGCTCGATCCAATCTACGACCCCCATTCCGGCGGACTGGTCCGGGTCCAGACCATGGCCAGCGTGGTGCCCACGGGGCGCTGGGAGCGGCAGCCGTTCTCATCCGAGCAGCTCACCCAGCAGGGCCGCAACATCTTCCGGACCACCACCGTGGCGGCGGCAGTCGAAGCGGACCGCCGGCCCGTGCTCCCGTCCGCACCCGCGGCGCCACGGCCCGATCCCGATCCGGAGGAGCGCGAGCCGGGCGGCCTGCACATGGGCCCGCCAGACGCTCCAGCCGAGAGCGGCTATGGCGTGCACGTGCACCCCAACGAGGCGGTGGTCCATCAGCTCCAGGAGACGGGCGGGTTCGCCCCCGTGGCGGTGCCCTCCGGCCCGGCGGACTATCCGCCACCGGGTACCCACTACGGCGAGTACACCGAGGACCAGCCCCGGTGGGCCATGACCATCGACATGGAGCGGTGCATCGGCTGTAGCGCGTGCCTGACCGCGTGCCAGGCGGAGAACAACATCGGGATGGTGGGACCGGAGCTGGTGTCCCAGGGCCGCCTGATCCAGTGGCTGCGTATCGAGCGCTACTTCGATCTGGACGGCGACGGCGAGCCGGAGGGCACCACCTTCCTGCCCATGCTCTGCCAGCATTGTGGCAACGCGCCCTGTGAGCCCGTATGCCCCGTGTACGCATCCTACCACACGCCGGACGGCCTCAACGCCCAGGTCTACAACCGCTGCGTGGGTACCCGTTACTGCTCGAACAACTGCCCCTACAAGGTGCGCTACTTCAATTACTTCAGCTACGACTGGCCTGAGCCGCTGAACTGGCAGTTGAACCCGGACGTCTCGGTGCGCGAGCGAGGCATCATGGAGAAGTGCACGTTCTGCGTGCAGCGGATCCGCGACGCGGAGCACCAGGCCCGGCTCCAGGGCCGGCCGGTCCGGGACGGCGAGATCTTGCCGGCCTGCGCCCAGACCTGTCCCGGCAACGCCATCGTGTTCGGCAACATCAAGGATCCGAACTCACGGGTGGCGCAGGTCAGCAGCTCGGGGCGCAGCTTCCGGGTCCTGGAAGACCTGAATACGGCTCCCGGCGTGATCTACCTGAAGAAGGTGGTCGATGACCGGGCCGGGGGGGCGGACCTCTGATGCCTACGGTCATCCGCTCAGAGACGCATCCCGAGATCCAGAAGTACGAGGATGTGAACCGTGACGTGCTCAGCATCCTGGGCCGGCCCGGCCGGGCCTATTACCTTCTGCTGGCGCTGTGCATCGCCGGGGTGGGGCTGCTGGCCTTCAGCTTCTTCGCCCAGGTCTACCTGGGCATCGGCCTGGCCGGACTGATGAACCCGGTGATGTGGGGCGTCTACATCACCACCTTCGTCTTCTGGGTCGGGATCGCCCACTCGGGGACGCTGATCTCCGCGATCCTGTTCCTCTTCCGCGCCCGCTGGCGCCAGTCGATCTACCGGGCGGCGGAAGCCATGACGGTCTTCGCCGTCATGACCGCTGGTCTGTTCCCCATCATCCATCTGGGGCGGCCGCAGCTCTTCTACTGGCTCATGCCGTACCCGAACCAGCGTGAGCTGTGGCCCAACTTCACGTCGCCACTGGTCTGGGACGTCTTCGCAATCAGCACGTACCTGATCGTGAGCGCCACCTTCTTCGCGCTGGGGCTCATCCCGGATATCGCCGCGGCCCGTGACGCCACCACCGTGCCCTGGCGGAAGAGGCTCTACACGGTGCTGGCCCTGGGCTGGCGGGGGAGCGGCCGGCAATGGCTGCACTTCAACCGGGCCTACCTCTACCTGGCCGCCCTGGCTACGCCCCTGGTCATCTCGGTCCACTCGGTAGTCTCGTGGGACTTCGCCATGAGCATCGTGCCGGGCTGGCACTCCACCATCTTCGCGCCCTACTTCGTGGCCGGCGCCATCTTCAGCGGCCTGGCCATGGTGATCACGCTGCTGATCCCCATCCGGACGATCTTCGGGCTCGAGGCGTATTTCACGCCCAGGCACTTCGATGCCATGTCGAAGCTGGTCCTGTTCACCGGGATCATCGTCCTGTACGCGTACCTGACCGAGCTCTTCATGGTCTGGTACAGCGGGCGGTCGTACAAGCTGGAGGGCCAGTACATCATCGCGGCTCTCACGGGCAACTACTGGTGGGCCGGCGCGATAATGCTGATCTGCAACGCGGTCGTGCCCCAGCTCCTGTGGTCGAAGAAGATCCGGCGGAACCTGCCGGCCCTCTTCGTGATCACGATCTTCATCAACATAGGCATGTGGTTCGAGCGTTACGTCATCATCGTGGCCAGCCTGGCGCGCGAGTACATGCCGTGGCAGTGGAACGTATACAAGCCTGGCTGGGTGGAGATGGGGATCCTGGTCGGGAGCTTCGCCTGGTTCGGCATGTGGTTCCTGTTGTTCTTGCGGCTCCTGCCGGCGGTCTCCGTCGCCGAGCTGAAGGAGGTGCTCCCGGCACCACGGCGGTGGGGCCGGCTGCGGCAGCCGTCGGCGCCACGGGACACGGGCATCCCACAGGGCCCCGGCCAGCGGCGCGTCGAGGACGAGGAGGAGGGCTGATGGACGGCGGGCGATTCCTGGGCGTGTTCCACGAGGTGGATACCGCGGTGGAGGCGATCGGCAATCTCCGGCAGGCGGGGCTGACGGACCTGGAGACGTACTCACCGCTACCCCAGCATGACCTGGAGCATGCGCTCCACCGGCCCCAGAGCCCGGTGCGCGTCTTCACTCTGGTCGGCGCCCTGACGGGTCTGGCCACGGGCTTCGCCCTGCCCATCTGGACGGGCCTCGACTGGCCGCTCATTACGGGCGGGATGCCCATGATCCCCATCCCGGCCTACGTGGTGCCCGCCTTCGAGCTGATGATCCTGTTCGGCGCGCTGGCCACGGTCATCGGCCTCTTCATCAACGCCCGTCTGGGTGCGCCGGACCGGGAGCTGGCTTACCACCCGTCGTTCTCGGCCGGCAGCTTCGGCGTTCTGGTGGCCGCGCCTGAGGGCAAGGGCAGCGACGCCCGCCGGATCCTGGAAGAGGCGGGGGCGGCGGAGATCCAGGCGTGGGACGAGGAGTCGGCGCATGAGGCGTGAGTTGCGCGGAGGGCTCATCCTGCTGGGCACCCTGCTGGTGGTGCTCGGCGGCTGCACCCGTGTCGAGGAGATGTTGTCGGCCATCCCCGCGCTCAACTTCATGCGCGTGTCACCGGCCCTGGACCCGTGGGAAGCGCCACGGCCGGCCCCACCGGGGGCGGTCCCCGTGGAGTCCCCTGCCGAGCGGTGGGAGCCGGTGGTGGAGAGGACCGAAGCGGCGCTCCGGGCCTGGGGCGACACGCTTGCCAACCCGCTGCCAATGAGCGAGCCCGTCCTGGACCGCGGCCGGGAGGTCTTCGCCAACTACTGTGCCGTGTGTCACGGCCCCGAGGGCCAGGGCGACGGCCCGCTCGTGGGACCCGGCATGTTCCCGTTCGCCACGAACATCACGCTGCCGGCCACGGCGGAGCGAACGGACGGTTACCTCTACGCGGTGACGCGGATCGGTCGGGGGCTGATGCCGGCCTACCAGCGCGTCCCGCCGTCGGACCGGTGGGCGGTGGTGAACTACATGAGGCAGCTCCAGCAGGGTGATGCCGTGGCGCAGGAGACCGCCGGAGCCGCGGAGCAGCCGGCGGAGCAGCCGGAAGACAATACAGTTCAGGGGCAGGACTAGGATGTCTCACGAGATCGTCGAGCTGAGGGAGTATCCGCTCCGGCGGCTGGACGGCATGCCGAGGGGCGTGCTGTTGGCTGCCGCGCTGCTGGCGCTGCTGGGGCTCCTGATCTTCATCGTGGCCCTGGCCACTGATGCCGACCGGGCCTGGCGCGCGTACCTCTACAACTGGATATACTTCGCCGGCATCGCTCAGGGCGCGGTCCTGCTGGCCGTGGTGGTCAGCATCACGAGAGGCGTGTGGTCCCGGCCGATACGGCGGATCGCCCTCTCCTTCGTGGCCTTCCTGCCCATCGCGTACCTGATCCTGTTCCCGCCGATCCTGTTCTTCGCCGAGCACATCATCCCGTGGATCCAGGAGGGGGCGGAGGGTCAGGAGGCGTACCTGAACATGCCATTCCTGGCGGCGAGGAACCTCCTCTCCCTGGCCGCGCTGCTGGTCCTGTCCCTGGCCTTCGCCTACTGGCAGCTCCGGCCGGACCTGGGACTGGCCCGTGCTGAGGGCTGGACAGGGCTGGACCGGTTCACCCGTGGCTGGACGAACCAGGAGCTCGAGGAGGAGCGGGCGAGCCGCAACATGGGCCGCCTCGGGCCGGCCGTGGCCCTGGTCTTCGTGCTGGCCTATTCGTTCGTCGCCATCGACCTGGTCATGTCCCTGGACCGGCACTGGCTCAGCATGCTCATCGCCCCGTACGTGTTCATGGCGGCGTTCCTCGGCGGCATTGCCGCCACCGTGGTCCTGATACTGATCTACCGGAGGCACCTGACACTCCATGAGTATGTAGAGCGGGCCACCCTCCACGACCTGGGCAAGCTGCTCTTCGGCTACTGTGTGTTCTGGGCCTACCTGTTCTGGTCCCAGTACATCGTCATCTGGTACGGCAACCTGCCGTACGAGCAGGTATTCCTCATCCGCCTGGTCCAGGAGCCGTACCTGGGACTGTCACTGCTGGTCCTGTTCAGCCTCTTCGTCCTCCCCTTCTTCGGGCTGCTGGGCGCCCGGCCGAAGAAGAGCCCGGCCATCCTGGGTGGATTCGCCCTCCTGGTCCTGGCCGGGCTCTGGATCGAGCGGTACCTGCTGATCTATCCCACGCTCTATCCCGACGTGGAAACCCTGGTCCTGGGTCTGCCAGAGCTCGGCGTTGGCCTCCTCATGCTGGGTCTGCTCATGGCCTCTGTGGCCTGGTTCGGCACGCGCTACCCGCTGATGCAGGCCTGGCAGCCGGCTACGGAGATCGAGCTACTGGGCGTCGGGGTGGAGGAAGAGCCGGCCCCATAGGACCCCTGGACGGACGGCGGTGGGGCGCTGCGTTGGCGCCGCCCGTCCGACCATTATCACGCACGAGCTCGCCCGCCTGTGGTGTTGTTGCGCGCCTGCAACCGCCCCCCCACCTTCCCTGCCATGGATGCCAGGGAGCTGCTGTCGGAACACGTCGTCGTCGTCCTGGTGGAGACCCAGGACCGGGTCAACATCGCCGGTACCATCCGGGCCATGATGAATACGGGGCTACGTCGGCTCCGGCTGGTGAAGCCGGCGGAGTGGGACGAGTACAGGATCGAGGGCATCGCTCACGGCTCGGAGATCGTCCGGGATCGGGCCGAGTTCTTCGACACGATGGAGGACGCGGTCCAGGACGCCGTGGTGGTGGTCGGCACCACTGCCCGTCGGCGTGCCATGCGTCACGTATGGGAGCATCCCAGGGAGGCGGTGGGCGAGATCTTGGCCATGGCGGCGGAGGGCCACGGGCCGGTGGCGGTGGTTTTCGGGCGAGAGGACACGGGGCTGACCAACGAGCAGCTCGACCGCTGCGATCGGATCTGGACGGTACCCACCGATCCGGAGCGGCCGTCCCTGAACCTGGCACAGGCGGCCCTGCTGGCCTGCTACGAGCTCTGGCTGGCGGGGCCAGGCGGAGAGAAGCCGTTGCCCCGCCCCCGTCGGGACGCGCCGGCTGCCAACAGCGCCCAGTTGGTGGACCTGTTCCATGACATCGACCGCCAGCTCCAGGCCATAGACTTCTACCGGGGCGGCAAGAACCCTGAGGCGGTGCTGAGGACGATCCGGGCCATCATCCGCAGGGCGGGCGTCGACGAACGGGAGGCGAATCTGATGCGAGCGATCGCGGCCAGGAGCCGTAGGACCATCGAGCGGTTGCGGGCGGAGGAGTCGTGAACATGTCGGCGAACCCTCTCTTCCGGTGGCTGCCCCGGTCAGAAGGCCGGATCCCGTGGGTCGAGCTGGGCGACTGGCCCACCCCCATCACCCGGCTCGAGATCCCGCCTCGCTGGGGCGGTGAGCTGTGGGTGAAGCGCGACGACCGCTCCAGCCCCATTTACGGCGGCAACAAGGTCCGGAAGCTGGAGTACCTGCTGGCGGACGCTCGTCGCGTGGGGGCGAGTCGCCTGATCACCACGGGCGTGGTCGGGTCACACCACTGCCTGGCCACGTCGGTCCACGGCCGGCGGCTCGGGCTACCCACGTCGCTCGTGCTCTTCCCCCAGCCCATGACCCCGCACGCCACCACCATGGCGGCCCTGAACCAGAAGTGGGCCGACGAGGTTCGGCTCTGCTCGAGCTTCGCCACCCAGCCCTTCATCGAGGCGGCGTTGCGGTGGCGACGACGCCGCGAGCGCCCCTACGTCATTCCTGGCGGCGGGTCGAACGCCCTGGGCACGCTCGGCCACGTAGGGGCCGCGTTCGAGCTGGCCGAGCAGGTGCAGGCAGGGGAGATGCCCCGCCCCTCCACCATCGTGGTCGCGGCGGGGACGCTGGGCACGGTGGCCGGGCTGGCAATCGGGGCGGCCATGACGGGGGTGGCGGACCGGGTGCTGGCGATACGCATCGTACCGTCCAGCATAGCGAACACCTGGACCCTGTCCCGGCTCATCGAGGGGGCGAGCCGGATCCTGGCCGACAACGGCGCGAGGGTGCCTGATTCCCGAGCGGTGGCAGACATGGTCCAGCTCGTGGGTAATTATTTCGGTGCCGGGTACGGTCAGCCCACGGAGGAGGGTGCCAGGGCAACGGAGTGGTTCGCTCGGCTGGACGTGGCGCTGGACCCCTGTTACACCGCCAAAACGGCCGCGGCGCTGCTGGACCGGCTCGGGGCGGGTCGCGCAGGGACCGTGCTGTACTGGCACACGCTGAGCAGCGCCGTTCCGCCTGACGAGCCGGGCGGGCGGGAGCTTCCCGAAGGGCAGCTCCCGGAGACCACCGATCATTGACCTGGTGGCCAGCGGGTTGCAGGCCGGCATGAGCCGGGCTACATCCAATCGTCGTCGCGAGACCACCAGCAATTCGAGGCCGCATATGTCCAAGCGCGCATTCCTCCCCGTGACGCTGTTCGCGGCTGCGGCCTGGTCGGCAGGCTGCGCTCCCGCGGCCCCGCCGCCCGCACCGGCCCCGACACCCGCCGTCGACGTCCTGCAGCCGAGCCAGGCTGCTCAGCGCGCGGCAGAGCGTATCTCCCTCACCGGTATGGAGCTGGGACGGATGTGGACCTTCCAGGACCCGCCCCTGGCCTGGTGGCGGGATGCGTACCGGTTCTCGCCCGGCCCGGACTGGCTCGAGCACGTGCAGCTCGGGTCGCTGCGCTACGGCGAGGTCTGCTCGGCCTCGTTCGTCTCGCCCGACGGGCTGGTCATGACCAACCACCACTGCGCCCGTGGCTGTATCGAGGAGCTGTCCACGCCGGAGGTCGACTATATCCAGCACGGCTTCTACGGCCCCACCATGGATGACGAGCTGGAGTGTCCGGGCCTGCACCTGGACCAGCTCAGGAGCGTGGACGACGTGACGGCACGCGTCAGCGCCGCCGCCCGGGACCTCGTGGCGGACACCGCTCGAGCCCGGGCCCAGGCGGACGAGGCGGAGCAGATCGAGGAGGAGTGCCAGGCGGAGGCGGATCTGATATGCCAGGTCGTTTCCCTCTACCATGGGGGTCGGTTCCACCTCTACCGCTACCAGCGGTTCGAGCCGGTGAGGCTGGTGTTCGCGCCCGAGCACCAGGCCGCCTCCTTCGGCGGCGACCCTGACAACTTCACCTATCCTCGCTACTCACTGGACGTGACGTTCCTGCGCGCCTACGACGAGTTCGGGCAGCCGCTGACAGGACAGCCTTACTTCCGGTGGAGCGAAGCAGGCGCCCAGGAGGGGGAGTTGGTCTTCGTGGTGGGCAGCCCCGGCGGCACGAGCAGGCTTCTCACCGTCTCCCAGCTGATGTACGAGAAGCACCGCACCCACCCCTACATCGTGCAGTACCTGTCTGACGTGGTTGACCTCTACCGGTGGATCGCCGAGTTCGGCCCCGAGGCGGAGCGCTCCGTGCGCGAGGAGCTGGCCAGCATGGAGAACGCGCTGAAGGCGTACAGCGGCCAGCTGGCAGGGCTCCAGGACACCCTGCTGGTGGGGCGCAAGATCCGCTGGGAGGCGGAGCTGCGGGCGGCTGTCATGGCCGACACAATGCTCGTGGAGCGGTACGCCGATGTCTGGGCCGAGATCCGCGACATCCAGCGGGCGAAGCTGCCGGTGGAGCTGCGGGCCGGGATCTACAACGTCGGCATCATCGGCGACCCGCACATGGGCCTGGCCGGCCAGCTGGTCCGCTGGGTCCGGGAGTCGGCACTCCCGCCGGAGGAACGGCATGAAGATTACGGCGCCGAGCGGCTCGCCGAGATCGAGGAGCAGCTGCTCGAGCCCACTCCCGTCAACCCGGACATCGCCGCCCGGCTACTCGCCATCCGCCTCCGGCTGGCCCGTGACTTCCTGCCCGATGATGATCCGCTGGTCGAGACAGCGTTCCGGCCCGGAGAGACAGCCATGCAGGCTGCTGAGCGTCTGGTCCGCACCTCCCGGATCATGGATCCGGACTTCCGGCGCCGTCTCATGGAGGGCGGCCTGGCCGCCATCGCCGAGGAGGACGAGCTCTCCGTCCGCCTGGCGGTCATCATGGACGAGGCCCGTCAGGACCTGGTCCCCCTTCTCGAGGAGTTGGAGGCGGCGGAAATGGTGCAGGAGGAGCGTCTGGCCAGCGCACTGTTCGTTGTCGAGGGCACCGACATCCCGCCGGATGCCACCTTCACGCTCCGCATCACCGACGGCGTGGTAGCCCGCTACCCGTTCAACGGCACCATCGCTCCACCGATCACCAGCTTCTACGGGATCTACGAGCGAGCCAACAACTTCGGCAACGAGATGCCCTTCACGCTGCCCCCGACGTACGCCGCCGCCCGCGGCCGCGTCGATATGGCGGCGCCGCTGAACTTCGTCACGACCAACGACATCACCGGCGGCAACAGTGGCAGCCCCATGCTGAACCGGGCTGCCGAGATCGTCGGCGTAGTCTTCGACGGCAACATCGAGTCGTTGCCCAACGAGTGGTTGTTCAGCGAGGAGGTGGGTCGCGCGGTAGGCGTGCATAGCGCCGGCATCATGGAGGCGCTGCGCAGCATCTACCAAGCAGAAGCACTGGTCCGGGAGCTCCTGGGCCAGAGATAGCCGTCAGACGCAAGGATCGCGCGTCTGCCTACACGACAACCGTTACAGGTTACAGGGAAAAGCTATGGCGGATCTATACGGGTACATCGACCAGAACATGCCCCGGTTCCGGGAAGAACTCGACCACTTCCTCCGCATCCCGAGCGTGAGCGCCAAGTCCGAGCACGTGCCGGACATGAAGCGGACGGCCGAGTGGCTGGCTGAGCGGATGCGCGATGCCGGCCTCGACACCACCATCGAGCCCACCAAAGGCCACCCCATAATCCTCGGCGAGTACCGGGGCGCCGGCGATGACGCCCCCACCGTCCTGGTCTACGGCCACTACGATGTCCAGCCGCCAGAGCCCCTGGACGAATGGACCTCGCCGCCCTTCGAGCCACAGGTCCGCGACGGCCGGATCTACGCCCGCGGCTCCATCGACGACAAGGGCCAACTCTACGTCCATGTGAAGGCCATCGAGGCCCACATGAAGACCAACGGGTCGCTGCCCGTGAACCTGATCGTCCTGGCCGAGGGCGAAGAAGAGGTGGGCAGTGAGAACCTGATGCCCTTCATCGAGGCCAACAAGGACCGGCTCGCCTGCGACTACGTGGTTATCAGCGACACCGGCATGGTGGCCGAGGGCGTGCCCACCATCGGGACCTCCCTCCGCGGGCTCGCGTACCTTGAGGTCCATGTCAGGGGGCCAAGGACCGACCTCCACTCCGGCAGCTACGGCGGCGCCGTCCTGAACCCGGCCACCGCGCTCGCCCGCATAATCGCCACCCTCCATGACGACGACTGGCACATCACCGTCCCCGGCTTCTACGACGACGTCGACCCCATGGAAGACTACCGGCGGAAGCTGAAGGACGTGCCATTCGACCACGAAGGCTTCCGCAAGGACACCGGCGCCGAGGAGGTCGGCGAGACGGGCTTCGACTCGGCGGAGCGGCTGTGGATCCGGCCAACCGCGGAGGTCAACGGCCTGCTCAGCGGGTACACTGGCGAGGGTGCCAAGACGGTGCTGCCCGCCCGCGCCATGGCCAAGATCAGCTTCCGCCTGGTCCCGGACCAGGACCCGGACCGGATCGCCGAGCTGGTGACCAACCACATCCACGAAGTGGCTCCACAGGGTGTGGTGGTGGAGGTCAAGAACCTCCACGGCGGCAACCCCTGGCGTGCCACCCTCGGGAGCGAGCTGTACGAGGCGGCCGAGCGCGCCATGGGCGCGGCCTGGGGACAGGACGTGGTCTACGCCGGCGAGGGCGGGTCGATCCCTATCGTCCCCGAGTTCGAACGGGTCCTGGACGCGCCGGTCCTCCTGATGGGCCTCGGCGAACCGGGCGCCAACACACACGCGCCCGACGAGTGGATGAGCGTGGACGCCTTCGAGAAGGGGACCCACGCCTCCGCCCGCCTGTGGGAGGAACTGGCGAAGAAGTGAGGCCGGGCCGCCGGCACCGACCAGGCAGGAGGTCGGGCCGGCAGGTCGCGTGGGTGGACCCTCAGTCGCCGTGGAGGTACGGGTCGATTGCCGCCGTGTCGATTGCCGCCGTGGGGTAGGATTGCGGCTCCAGCCGCTCCCAGTCGCGCTGGATCCGTTCACGGAGCCGCTTGACCCGGCCAGGATAGGTGTGGCAGTTCGGCGTGTTCGTGCCCCGGATGCAGCCGTTGTATCCCAGGAGCGCCCGCTGCTCGTCGCCGCCGTGCAGGTCCAGGAACCAGGCCAGGATGCTCGTGCCGTAGCAGAGGTTGCTCTCGATGTCGTAAAGGTCGTCGCCGCAGCCCGGCCACCGGCCCCTGTGCATGGGCATCACCTGCATGAGGCCCCGGGCGCCCATGAAACTGGTGGCGTTGGGGCGGCCACTGGACTCGATCAGGAGCACCGCTACCACAGTGGCAGGGTCGAGGGCCCGTTCGTACGAATTCTCCACCAGCGGCCACGCCACTCGGCGGGCCAGGCTCGGGTCAAGGCCCCAGTCCAGGAGTGACTGCTCCACCGGCTTCACATGGGTCCGATAGAGCAGCACGTACTCCTCGGTGTCCTGGCCGTTGGCCCGCATCGCCGCCATGTACGTGCTCAGTGCTACCAGGTGCTGGCGCGGGGTGTAAGCCGCCGCGGCGATCCGGACGGGCGCGCCCTCGGGGAGCATGACGCCTCGGGCCGTCACCTTGCCGAGGCTGAGGCCCGTCACGAGCAGGATAGGCAGCAGTATCACTGGCAGTACCAGTGCCCTCGCGAGCAGCCGCTCAAGCTCGTCGATCATCCCTGGCCGCTGTGCCGGCGCCCTGCGTCGTCGCCTAAGGCCCATTTGTCCCGTCAGGAGGAGCGCGTATGGGAAGTATGAAAGAATCTGTATCGGGATCGCTGCTTGATGCAACCCCTCGACGGTATTCGATGGGGAACGGCCCGCCCCGCGCCTTCCGTTCGCCCTTCCAGAAACTCTAGTAGTCCGCCACGATGGCTCTGACGGCATTCGAGCCCCGCCGCATCCGCGCTGGCTACGTTGCTCAGCACTGCGGAATAGCGTTGCTATGCCTGCGTCGGCGCGCCTTGCCGGAGGCGCGCATCCGCGCTCTCGGTGCTCACCGAACTTGGGAATCGGTCCACTAGCGTCAGTTCTTGAGTGCGGCCAACTGGTCCAGCGTAAACCGGTAATTCGCACCGCAGAACTCGCAGGTCACGTCGCTGTGACCCCGTTGCGCCTGTTGGGCCATGATGGCGTCGATCTCGGCAGGACCCAGCAGGATCAGGGCTCGTTCCGCCCGGTCACGGGTGCACGGGCAGTGGAAGCGGACCGGTGTGTTCTCCAGAACCCGGAAGGACCCATGGAACACCCTCGTCAAAATGTCTTCCGGTGTTTCCCCCGCCCGGATCATGGTGGTGGGGTGGGGCAGCGCGGCAACTTCCCGCTCGATCGTCTCGACCTCGTCGTCCGACAGACCGCCCAGCAGCTGGATGATGTAGCCGCCTGCCGCCTCGACCTGACCGGTAGCGTCCACGAAGACGCCCAGCCCAACGGCGGACGGGATCTGCTCCGAGCGGGCGAAGTAATAGGCAAAGTCCCTGCCTATCTCCCCAGACACCAGCTCGACCGTGCTGTTGTACGGCTCCCGCAGCCCCAGGTCCTTGATGACCGTGAGCCGGCCCGTGCTACCCACCACTCCTGGTACGTTCAGCTTGCCGTCGACCATCTCGGGAACGGCCGGCCGCGGGTTGCCCACCAACGCCCGGACTTCGCCCCGCCCGTTCGCCGATGCCAGCACCGTCCCCACAGGTCCGCCGCCCCGAACCTGCACCGTGACCAGGTGGCTCTCCTTCTTCAGGGTAGAGCCCAGGAGCAGCGCCGCTGTCGCCACGCGGCCCAGCGCCGCCGAGGCGGCAGGCGCCGTGGACTGGAGGCGCGCCAGCTCCCGGACCGCCTCGGTCGAGTTGACGGCAAGCGCCCGAACCTTGCCATCGAAGGCGGTGGCCCGGACCAGGTAGTTGTCGTGCTTCGGCGTAATCATGGCTTCAAGCAAAGCGGCCCCTGCCGGGGCCGCGTCGATTTACGACATCACTCCAGATCCGCCTTCTACCAACCCTCCTCCGGCTCTGAGGTTCCCCGCAAAAGGACCAGGATCGCAGCCTGGGGCACCACCAGGTACTTGCGATCCTCATAGGTGATCTCCACGGCGGCGCGACGGAAAAAGATTGCGTAGTCACCGATCCGGGCCTGGACCGGCAGGAAACGGGCCTCGCCGGAGACTATCCGCCAGGGCTCGTCGTCCAGCTCGGTGGGCGCGGAGATCGGCGTTCCGGGGCCAGTGGCGACCACCGTTCCCGCCTGCACCGCCTGGCTGTCCACGGCGGTAGCCGGCAGGTACAATCCCACGCGGGACCTGTCCTCGCCCTGTTCAGGCTCGATGAGGACGCGGTCGCCGACGACGAAGAGCCGTTTACGCTCGGTCATGATCCCAAGCTAGCGGATTGGAAGGCGCTACCACAACCGACGCCTGTGTCACATTTGAAACCGGGAGCGGACCGGTCCCGTTAGGAGAAGGCAAGGAGGTAGATGATGGTTGAACTCATTGTGCTCGGGATGGCCGTAGGTGGCATCGGCCTCGCCTATTCGAAGGTTCGCCGGTTCGTCCGGGGCCGTCTCCGCTTTGTCGACGGGGTGCAGCGAAGGCCCGCGCCCTACCTGGCCGGAGCGGTGGCGGTGTTGGGAGCGGTACCGGTGGTCTGGCTGCTCCCGGTACTGGGTGGGGGTACAGCGCTTCTCTTCGGGGCCGGGGTAGGTCTGGGCGTTGCGCACGGTGCGCGAGATATCCGGGAGGGGCGCCTGCTCCCGGGGGTCGACTGAGCGGCGGTACCCATCCAGCCATGGTCCTGCCCCGCCGTTACCCACACCGTAGCGCGGGAAGGAGGTATCCGACGCAGCGGGAGGTGAGCCATGGCAGGACGGGCCCGGACGGAGCGGCAGCCCCACACGTTCGTACTGGACCAGGATCTGGTGGAGAGGGCGCGCCGTGAGGTGGGCGAAATGGATATGGTTCGCAGCATCGAGGCCGCGCTGGCTGCGGCCATCGACTACAACAGCTGGGTCCGGGAGGTCAGGGACGGCCAGCGTGACGTCTTGTCCTGAAGCGGCGTCGGGTCAACCTGACGGGACCAGATCCTGGCTCAGCGATTCGATCCGCGCGGCGATCGACCGGACGGCATCCGAAGGTTGCGGATTATTGGCCGGTATCTCCGCCTTCGGCCGCTCTTCGAGCGTGGGGGCGAGGGTCTCAACGTCCGCCGCGGTATCTTCGAGCCCTTCCTCCCGGGCCATCTCGCTTGCTTGGTGGAGATGGGCACGGGCGCCGTCCAGGTCGCCTACGAGCATGGCCCCGCGACTCAGCGCAATGTGCATTGCCGCTGCCCGGTGCCGGTCCATTTCCCGTTGAGCGCTTGCCAGCTCTTCTCGCCTGAGCTGGAACGCCGGCCGGTCTCCCGCCTCGGCTGCCACCAGGGCGTGCTGGATTCGGGCCTCTGAGGTCAGCCCTAGGTCCGGGTGGGCGCGTGTCACCATCAGATAGCAAGCTTCGGCTGCCTCCCGGAGCCCGTGCCGGCGGAACCCGGTCGCCAGGTCCAGGAGCACCCTGGAGTGGCTGGGAGTGCCCGGCCGCAGGCGCTCGATGGCGCGCCAGCCGGACTCGAGGGCGCGTTCCACCTGTCCGCTGGCAAGGGCAATGGCACAGAGGGCGGCGGCACGAACGCCGTCGACGTTGCCGTCGGCGGCCGGTTCGTCACCCTGCCCGATCATTGCCACGGCCCCGTCAGCGGCCTCCAGGTCACCGGCCTCGATAAGTACCATAACCAGCTCACGGAGTGTCTCCTCCAGCGTGTCGGGGTCGCCCTGTGCCTCGGCGTCGGCGACAGCCGCTTCGAGTCGCTCCCTCGCCGCCGTCCACTCGCGCCGCGCGCCGTACACCCGGCCGAGAGAGCGGGCGGCCATGAGTCGGGCCGAGGCCAGGCCCAGGCGCCGCGAGACCTCGAGTGCCGTGAGGTAGTACTCTTCGGCGCCGTACGTGTGGCCGGCGGCCTCGATCATGGCTCCCGCGGCGATCAGGTCGGCTGGCAGCTCCTCGTACGACAGGCTCGCCATGGTATCAAGGCAGCGAGCCAGGGCACGCCGTTCTCGGTCTGCGTGGGCGAGGCGGGCGAGCTCGGCCCGAACGCAGGCCAGCTGCTGGTCCATGGAGCGTTTGCCTACGCTACCGAAGCCGTGGGCCAGCAGTCGGTGGACCGGCCTGAGCACCAGGAACCGCAGCCTGGTCCTGCGGTTCAGCTCCGGGTCCCGCTCCCGACCCGCCAGGTCCCGGAGTGCGAGCCAGGCGGGAAATGCGTGGGAGCGCTGTGGACAATCGAGGCGGGCTATGCGATCGTAACGAGCCACAGGATCAATCTCCCTGTCTGGTCGATGGGTCACCGGGACACGCGGCCACGAATGACTGGATCGCTCGTTCCAGACCCGTCTTGTTCCGCAGTGGCGTCGGCCGCCCGCCCAGTGTCACTTTGATCGCGCGACGGTATGCCGCGCCGGATGAGTAGCCGAGCTGGTGGGCGACGGATTCCACGCTGCGCCCGGGCTCGAGGAGCCAGCGCAGGCCATAGATGATGCGGAGCCAGAGGAGCAGGTGCCCCGGCGTCGGCAGTCCCCACTGCTCGCAGCGCCGCTCCAGCGTGGAGACCGACACCCCGTTCGCCGCGGCCAGTTCGGGCACCAGGACGCCTTCAGGGACCCGGGCAGCCGCAGACTGGACCAGTGCCCGGCCCTCCGTCCCGACCACACCCGACAGCCGCTCATCGATCTCCCTGGCCAGGTGGTCCACCGTGGCGCCTTCGATCAGCTCTTCCACGAGTGACTGGTTCGACGCGTCCTGAACAACTACCACGTCAGCGGCGCCGGCCTTGCCGAGCCGGAACAGGGCGCGGCCGTCGAGCTCGCCAAGCACCAGGATCGGCGTTTGCGGGAATCGCCGTGCGAACCGGTAGATTCGCAAGACGCCATCCTTCCCTCGCTCGGCGTGGAGGTCGACGACCGCGGCAGAGACAGGTTCGCGCTTGACCAGCAGGTCGAGGTCGCGCCAGTTCCGCGCCCACGCCGTGCTGTGGCTCGCTGTGGCGGCTCCAAGCGCGCTCCGATCCAGCTCTTTCGGGAGAAGCGCGGCGATTAGGGCCATGGTAGTGTCTGTGAAGGGTTCAACAGCAGTGTACCGGAGCCCAGTGGCTGAGGCAAGACTGTTCTCGGCGGCACTGTTCTCGGCGACAACGGCCGGGCCGCCACGGCGAGCGTCCCGGCCGGCCACCTTTGGCCACCTCACCCGAGCTGTGCCTTGGGCGGCTCGGCGACGCCCCGCTCCATCCAGGCGTGGCGCCCCTCCAGGACCTCCTGGGCCAGCCGATACGTGGTGGCGTCATCGTTGTCGAAGATGCTGTCGAACCGGGCGTCGATGCGACGGCGGGCATGACGACAGAACAGGTCCGCCATCTTTACTGGCCCGTTCCCAGCGTCGTTCTGACCGCGGAGCTTCGTGGCGTAGGCGCAGCTGGCTCCCATGGCGAACAGCTCGGCGCCGATCTCGACCATGCGGAACAGGACGGCCTGCTTCCTCTCCAGCTTGGCGCCGTAGCGACCCATGGCGTGGGCCAGTGCTCGGGCCAGCCGCCTGGACCGCCGCTCAGCGAAGCGGATATGCCCGGCCAGCTCACGGAAATCGCCGTGGCGCGGCCAGCGACTCCAGCCCGCCACGTTCCCCGCGTACCACCCGGCCATGTGGGCGCTCAGGCCCATGGCGTCCCTGGCCCGCCCGCCCATGGGCGCGTCCGTGTCGACGAACCTGCCCGCCTTCTGGAGGTGCGGGTCCAGTGCCTCCCGTGCGATGAACAGCCTCATGATCTCGCTGGACCCCTCGAAGATCTGGTTGATCCGGAGGTCCCTCATCACCTGCTCCAGAGGCACCGGCGCCTCGCCCCTGCGCCTCAGCGACTCAGCCGTCTCGTAGCCCCGCCCGCCGCGCACCTGCATGGTCAGGTCCACGACCCGCCACGCCGTCTCGGAGTTGAACATCTTGGCGATGGCCGCTTCCAGCCGGATGTCGTAGTCCTCCGTGTCTGCCAGCATGGACGACACCTCTGCCACCGCCTCCATGGCGAAGGTGTGCGACGCTATCTCCCCCAGCATCTGGGCCACGGCGTCGTGCTTGCCCACGGGCGCGCCCCACTGGACCCGCTCCGCAGCGAAGTCCCGCGCAACGCGGGTGCACCACTTCCCGGCGGCGGCGCAGCTCGACGGGATCGTGAGTCGGCCCGTGTTCAGGGTCACCAGGGCCAGCTTCAGGCCCCGACCTTCGCCCCACAACAGGTTCTCCTTCGGGACCCGCACGTTGTGGAACCGGACCAGCCCGTTCTCGATCCCGCGCAGACCCATGAACTCAAGGCGATGGGCCATCTCCACGCCTTCCCAGGAGTTCTCCACGATGAACGCGGAGATGGGACGGCGGCTCTTGCCCTCCTTGGCCGGCGTGCGGGCCATCACCACCATCACGTCCGAGACAGGGGCATTCGTGCACCACAGCTTCTCGCCGTTCAGGATGTAATGCTCACCGTCGTCGCTCAGGTCGGCCGTCGCACCCATGCGCGCCGGGTCCGAACCCACGTCCGGCTCCGTCAGCGCGAACGCCGAGATCTGGCCCTCGGCGAAACGCGGCAGGTACTTCTGCTTCTGCTCCGGAGAGCCGAACATCTTCAGAGGCTGCGGCACACCGATGGACTGATGGGCGGAAAGCAGCACTCCCAGCGCGGACGAGTAGCTGCCGATCATGGCCATTGCCCTGCCGTACATGGTCTGAGAGAGACCCAACCCGCCGTACTCCTCGGGGATCTTGATGGCGAAGGCCTTGCGCTGCCGCAGACCGTCCATCACGTGGTCCGGGATCTTCCCGTCAGCCTCGATCTGGAGAGCGTCCACCTCGTTCTTGAGGAACTCCTCCATGTCCCTCATGAAGGCTTCGCCGCGCTCACGTACGTCCGGCGCCGGATCCGGGATGGGATGGATCAGGTCCATGCGCAGCTGGCCCAGGAACAACTCGCGCACGAAGCTGGGCTTCACCCACTCCTTCTCCCGCGCCGACTCCGCCACCTCCCTGGCATCTCGCTCGGTGACCGTTTGCGGGCTGACCGCTCGATCCGGTGCGTCCGTGGTGCTCATGGCGTCCTCGTTGACCATAGGGTGAGACTGTCAGAGGCGGCATCACGGCAAGATATTGGCCGCTGGGAGGTGCGGCGGAGTAGAATGGAGCGGGCCAGCTACTTCCGCGCGAGCGGCCTCGGGGGTTGTTTGATCCGGACCGGGCCGACGGCACCAGGGCCGCCGGCCAGGGCCCTCGATGTCAGCGCAGGAGCAGCTTGGCGATGGTCTGCCGCTGCATGTTGGAAGTGCCCTCGTATATGGTGCCGACCTTGGCATCGCGATAGAGCTTCTCCACCGGATACTCCTTCGTGAAGCCGTATCCGCCGTAGAGGTCCACGCACAGCGAGGATACACGGCCGGCCATCTCGGAAGCGAACAGTTTGGCCATGGCCGCCTCCGCCAGGAACGGCCGGTCCGCCTCCTTGAGCCGGGCGGCGTTGTAGACCAGGAGTCGGGCCGCCTCGATCTCCGTGCGCATGTCCGCCAGTTGGAACTGGATCCCCTGGAACTGGGCTATCGGCCGGCCGAACTGCTCCCGCTCCTGGACGTAGCGGACGGTATGATCCAGGGCGCCCTGGGCCAGCCCCACCATCTGGGCACCGATACCGATCCGGCCCTCGTTGAGCTGCTCGATGGCTATCTTGTAGCCCTGGCCCACCTCACCGATCACGTTGGCGGCGGGAACCCGGCAGCCCTCGAATGTCAGCTCGACCGTGGACGACGCCCGGATGCCGAGCTTGTCCTCCTTCTTGCCCACCGAGAAGCCCGGCGTGTCCCGCTCGACCAGGAAGGCGGTGATCCCCTTGTAGCCCTGCTCCGGGTCCACGTTGGCGAAGATGATGAACAGGCCGGCCTCACCGCCGTTCGTGATCCAGAGCTTCGTGCCGTCCAGGATCCAGTCGTCGCCGTCCTGACGGGCGCGGGCCTGGAGCGCAAAGGCGTCCGAGCCGGAGCCTGCCTCCGACAGGGCATACGCGCCCACCATGTCCGTCGCTAGCCGGGGCAGATAGCGCTCCTGCTGGTCCGGGTTGCCGTAACGCATGATGCAGGTGTCCACCAGCGTGTTCTGCACGTCGACCAGCACCGCAACGCCCGGATCGACCCGGGACAGTTCCTCCACCACCAGCACCGACGTGAAGAAGGAGGCGCCGGCGCCGCCATGCTCGTCCGGGATCTCGATGGCCATCAGGCCGAGCTCGAACAAGGCCTCCACCAGGGCCGGGTCATATGCCCCGTCACGGTCCATGTCGTGGGAGAGCGGCGCCACCTGTTCCTCGGCGAACTGGCGCACCATGTCCCGGAACATCCCCTCTTCCTCGCTCAGCACGGTGAGCGCGCTACCAGTCGTGTCCATAATCGTTCCTGAGTGTGGGTGGGCCCGCTTCCTGCAGATCGCTGCGGCCCGGGCGGCCCCCGGCCGGCGACCGTACCAGGCAATTGTATTCTTGCCGCTTGCGTCACGCCACCGGGCGCATCATCCTGACCCTCGCTGATAAACGCACATCACTGGAGGAGAGATGGTCGACCTGCCTTCGGGTCTCCTGTATACAGAGGAGCACGAGTACCTGGCCAAGACCGACGAGGAAGACGTCTACCGCGTCGGCATCACTGACTACGCGCAGGGCGAGCTGGGCGACGTGGTGTATGTCGAGCTGCCGGCGCCGGGCGACACCCTGGAAAAGGGCGAGACGTTCGGCACGGTCGAGGCGGTCAAGGCCGTGAGCGATCTCTACATGCCCGTGAGCGCCGAGGTGGTCCAGGTGAATGAAGCCCTGGCCGACGACCCGTCGCTGATCAACTCCGACACCTACGGCGAGGGCTGGATGATCGCCATCCGGGTCAAGGACCTGTCCGACCTCGACGGGCTGTTGGGCACGGAGGAGTACAGCAAGCACATCGAGTAGCGCGGTCCGCCGCGCAGGAGGTTCACATGGCACGACTGACCTGGCACGGTCACTCGACGTTCACTCTCGAGACTGACCAGGGCCAACTGATCATGTTCGATCCGTACCTGGACGAGAACCCGAAGTCGGATATCCGGGTCCAGGACGTGGACCACCTGGACTATATCCTGGTCAGCCACGGCCATTTCGATCATTTCCAGGACGCGATACCCTTGGCGAAGAAGACGGGCGCCATGCTCGTCTCCACCTCCGAGATAGTCTCCTTCTGCCAGGAACAGGGCCTGGAAAACGTTCACCCGCTCCACATCGGCGGCGGGAAGAGGTTCCCGTTCGGCTACGCCAAGATGACGCCCGCCCTTCACGGGGGTCAGGTTCACGGCGATACCGAGGGCGCGTACACCACCATGCCCGGCGGCTGGTGGCTCGACATGGACGGCAAGCGGCTATACTACTCCGGCGACACCGCGCTGCTCACCGACATGCAGCTCCTCAAGGGCAAGGTGGACCTGGCCCTGCTGCCGATCGGTGACAACTTCACCATGGGCCCCGAGGACGCTGCCAGGGCCGTCGAGTTCATCGAGCCCAAGGTGGTGATCCCCATCCACTACTCGACCTGGGAGCCCATCGAGCAGGACCCGAACGAGTTCCGGGAGATGGTGGGGGGCAGGGCTGAGGTGATGATACTGGATCCGGGGGATTCGTATAACTTCTAGGGCCCGGGCCTGTGGCCCGGGCAGGTGGGCCCGGGCCTGTGGCCCGGGCAGGTGGGCCCGGGCCTGTGGCCCGAGCAGGTGGGCCCGGGCCTGTGGGCCGGGCAGGGGGCTTGGCCTGGCGGCCTCGCAAGGGAGGTGAGTGGTGTATGATGTCGTTCCGATTGCGGGGATGGTGTTTTCCCTGCTGGTGGTCCTGAGCTGGTGGAGGGTGTTGAGGTCGTGGGCGGGCAGGGGGGCGAGCTGGGTGCGGGCGATGCGGGGTCGCGGAGCGAATGACGGAGGGTGCTGTGGTGGAGGGTCAAGGACGGATCGAGACCGCTACGCTGGGTGGTGGTTGCTTCTGGTGCCTCGAGGCGGTGTTCGAGCGGCTCGAGGGCGTGAGGTCCGTGGAGTCCGGCTACGCGGGCGGGCACGCGCCGGATCCCACATATCGGGAGGTCTGCACTGGCCGCACGGGTCACGCCGAGGTGGTGCGGGTGGAGTTCGACCCGGAGGTCATCGCCTACCGGGACCTCCTGGAAGTCTTCTTCGCCATCCATGACCCCACCACGCCGGACCGGCAGGGCGCCGATGTGGGGACGCAGTACCGCTCGATCATCCTGTACGAGGACGAGGACCAGCATGCCGTGGCGGAGACCATGATGTCGGAGCTGGAGGCGTCGGATACGTTCGGGGCGCCGATCGTGACGGAGGTCGAGCCGCTGGGCGAGTTCTACCCCGCGGAGGCGGAGCATCGCCAGTACTACCGCAGGAACCCGGACCAGCCGTACTGCCGCGTAAGCATCGCGCCCAAGGTGGCTAAGCTCCGCTCGGCGTTCGCGCATCGGCTGCGTGGCGACATGGAGGACTGAGGCGGCCGGCGGCTCAGCCGAGCCCGGGGATCGCCGCTTCTGCCCCTACGCGCCGGAGCAGGAAGAACACCAGCAGGATCGCGACGACCAGTATCACCAGGATTGGAGGTCGCTGTTGCTGGGTGCGGCGGCGCCCCCGCCGGTAGCGCCGCTCCCGCCGTCGTCGTGCCTTCCGGTTCACTCCGCTCGCCTGTCCTCGTCCTGGTCGCCTGCCCGTGCCCCCGGCACGTTCCTTATCCTGAACACTCCGTACAGCAACTCCTGGCCCAGCCGGGACAGGAGGTAGAAGGCCACGATGACGACCAGCGCCCAGAGGAGCAGGAACTGGTCTGACGGTTGTATCACGATGGCGATCCAGAATGACAGGGCGATGGCGGCGGCGAAGCCCAGGGCGCGGCCCAGCCAGCCGGCGCGACGGCGTTCCGCCCGCTTGCACTCGTCGCACCAGAGCATGCGATCCAGCTCGTCTACTGTTCCAGGCATACGGCAGCGGCGGCAATACAGGGTGTCGTCGTCTTGGGGGGGCATTTCTATCCTCCGCATCGAGTGTAGCCCCTGGTCCGGCGGGTCCTCCGGCCAGGGCTATGGTGCGGGTGATCGTGCTTCGGGGCAAGGCCGGCCAGCCGGCTTGGCGGGCGCCCGCGCCGTCACGGCATGCCGGAGACGCAGGTCGTCGCCCATCCACCCGGGCTCGAGCACCCGGCAACAGTGGCGCTGCGGCCGGCGACGCCCCAAGTTGCCCCCCGATCGTGGGAAGCTCGCATCGGAGAGGAAGCCATGTCGTTGCTCGTGCTTGTAGTCATAGCATACCCGCTCATCCTGGTCGGGATCAGCTTGTGGCGGTCGCGGAACGTCAAGAGTCACGCTGACTTCATGGTGGCCGGGCGGAACGTGCCGGTGCTGCTGTTGGTGGGAACGCTGGTCTGCACCTGGATCGGGTCGGGCTCGTTGTTCGGCGGCGCAGGGCTGGCCTACCGCGTCGGCATCGCCAAGCTCTGGTTCTCCTTCGGCGCCTGGGTGGGCCTGGTCGTGGCCTTCTTCCTTGCGGCCAGGGTCCGGCGGATCGCCCAGTACACGGTGCCGGACCTGCTGGAGCAGCGGTACAATCCCGCAGCCAGGCTGCTCGGGACTCTGGCCATCGTCCTGGCCTACGTCACCATCGCCGCCTACCAGTTCCGCGGCGGTGGCTGGATCCTGTCCATCGTTACCGACGGCGCCATCACGCCTACCCAGGGGATGCTGATCACCGCCGCCGTGATCGTGACGTTCACGGCCCTGGCCGGGATGGTCTCCATCGTCACCGTCGACATCCTGAACGGGATCCTCATCACCGGCGCCATCCTGCTTGCCCTGCCGTACCTGGTCTTCACCAATGGCGGCGTGGGCGAGATCCTGGCGGCGCTGCCCGCCGGCCACACCACGGTCCTCGGCGGCCACAACGTGCTCTGGGTCTTCGGGGTGGCCCTGCCCACCTTCCTGCTCCTGCTGGGCGAGAGCGGGATGTACCAGAAGTTCAATTCCGCCCGGAACGAAGGGGCCGCCAGGAAGGCGGTCATCGGGATGGTCCTGGGCGTCGTGCTGATCGAGACGACGCTGGCCCTGACCGCCATCGTGGGGCGCGCCGTCTTCCCGGGCCTGGTCGAGGAGATGACGGTGGTCGGCGTGGCCGCGTCCGAGACGGTGATCCTGTTCATCGCCGCCCACGGCCTGCCGGTGGTCCTGGGCGCGGTGCTGCTGGCGGCCGCCGTGGCCATCGTTCTGTCCACGGGGAACACCTTCCTGCTGGTGCCGTCCACCAACGTGAGCCACGACATCTACGAGCGGTTCATATCGCCCGACGCGTCGGAGGCGAAGAAGCTGGCGCTCCAGCGGGCGTTCGTGGTCCTGTTCGGCGGGATCGGCCTGGTGCTCCTGACCCAGTTCGACACGGTGCTGGCAATGGCTCTGTACGCTTACTCACTGGTCGGCGCCAGCCTCACGCCAGCCCTCCTGGCCTGCTTCCTCTGGAAGCGGGTGACCCCGGCCGGCGGCGTGGCGTGCATAGCCGGCGGGATGGGCAGCATCCTGGGGATCAGCGTGCTCAGCCGGATGGGCGTCGACTTCACCGTGACGCTGGGCGGCGCGCCCTTCGACTTCGCCAATTACGAGTACATCGTGATACCCGCCGTGATCACCTCCATCACGCTGATGGTGGTGGTGAGCCTGCTGACGAAGCCGTCGCCCGAGGAGAAGTGGGCGCCGTTCTTCGCCAGGGCCGAGGCGGAGCCGGCGGCGGAGGTCTGAGGTAGGGCGGCGAGGTCTGTGCGGGTCGGAGCTGTCTAGCGCTCCGCCTGATCCCGCGGGTCGGCCGGTAACACGCCGGCGGAGCGGGCCGCGGCGACGAGCTCGCCGATGATCTGGCCGGTCGGCCGGATGTCGTGGATCCCGGCCACGCTCCGGCCGGCCTGCCAGAAGTCGCGCTTGCCCGACTCGTCGTACGACGACTTCTTCAGCTTCCACCCGGACCAGAGGGCGTAGAGGGTGCGCATCACGCGCTTGCTGCGGCGGCCGCGGAGCATGCGGCGGGCGATGGGCCCGGCCCGCGTGCCCAGCCGCTCCACATACGGCGTACGGATCACCGCCAGTGGCACGCCGGTAACCCGCTCCGTCAGCAGGATGTCATCCTCGCCCGCGTCGACAATGGCCTGCTTGTACGGCTGGGCCGCGGTGCATTCTGTGGTGGCGATGAAGCGCGTGCCCATCTGGACGCCGTCGTAACCGAGACGGAGGGCATCGATGAACTCCGTCGGCGAGCCGACGCCGCCGGCGCAGACCAGGGGCAGCCCCAGCTCTCCCAGCTCGTCCATGAGCTCCGCGGGCGTCTTGGGCCCCGCATGGCCGCCAGCCCGGCTGTTCACCGCTATCAGCCCGTGGACGGCGCTGTCCACCGCCTTCAGCGCCCACTTCCGCTCCGTCACGTCGTGGTAGACGACGCCGCCCACCTTCGATACCCGGTCCACCACCCATTTCGGCTTACCCAGCGACGTCACGAAGAAGCGGATCCCCTCCTCCAGAGCGATGTCCACCCACTCCTCCATCCGTCGCTCGTAGGCCCGCGACGATGACTCGATCAGGGCGTTCATCCCCACGGGTCGATCGGTGAGGCTGCGGATGTAGCGGAGACCCGCGCGGAAGTCGTGGCCGTGGACGAAGGTCAGGGATACGGGCTGGACGATCCCGATGCCGCCAGCCGCGGATGCAGCGGCCACCAGCTCCGGATTGGAGCAGGGATACATGGGGCCGCAGATTATCGGGTGGCGCGTGCGGGTGTGGTGGTGCAGGGGGGTGGTCATGGCCGGGGGGCTCGCTGCGCTCGCATGCGGGCGCGTCCTTCGGCCGCGCAGGCGGGCTCGGCCGTCAGCCTCGCCGTAGGGCTCGCGGTGCTCGCATCGGCCCGGCCTGGTGGCCTCGCAAATGGGCTCGCTGTGCTAATTGGGGTCATGGGGGCGTTGGGGAGAGGTGCCATATCACGGTCATGTGGGCGATGGTTTCGCCGGCTTCGTCGGTGAGGTCGGCGGTGGCTGTGGAGGTCTGGGTCTGGTGGACCGCCCGGGGCGGGTTGGCACGGCCGTGCGCGGTGATCCGGCCGCGGGCCTTCTTCAAGTAGTCGATCTCGATCCGGACGGGGATGCCCCGCACCCCGGGGGGCAGGGCCGTGGTCATGGCCAGCCCGCTGGCCAGCTCGCCCAGGTTGGCCAGGGCCAGGGCGTGGACGGAACGGAGATGGTTGCGGAGGCGGCGTCGCTCCCGGATCTCCACTCGGGCGTGGCCGGGGCTCAGAGCCAGGACGCGCGGCTTGATCGACCCGGAATAGGGCACTACTTGACGCAGCACAAGGTCGAATACCCGGCGACCGCCCGGCACTCCCGAAAGGCGGTCCCAACTGGCCGTCAGGCGAGCGGCGACGTTGGACATACCCACAAAGATAGGCGGCGGAGGTGATGGCCGCACCGGTTCTGCACAGGGCCGCGCTCGCCCGCCTTGTGACCGTAACCTCCCCGGAATACCTTGCAGTGCTGAGCCGCCCCCCGGGGCGAAACCCGTTAAACGCACGATTCAAGGCGGGACAATGTCCGTTGAAGATAGACGTCACACGCTGGCCATTACCGACCTCTTCGTCCGCCGTCACATAGGGCCCCGGGAAGACGATGTCCGGGAGATGCTCGAGACGGTGGGGTTCGATTCCGTGGACGCATTGATCGATACGGCCGTCCCCCGGTCCATCCGGCTGGAGCGGTCGCTGGAGCTGGACGAGCCGCGGAGCGAGTACGAGGCGCTGCGTGAGCTGCGTGCCATCGCCGGCAAGAACCGCCTGTTCCGGTCGTATATCGGTCTGGGCTACAACGGGACCATCACGCCGCCGGTCATCCAGCGGAACATCCTGGAGAACCCGGGCTGGTACACGGCCTATACCCCCTACCAGGCGGAGATCTCCCAGGGCCGTCTCGAGGCGCTGCTGGTCTACCAGACCATGGTCATCGACCTGACCGGCCTGGAGATAGCCAACTCGTCGCTGCTGGACGAGGGCACCGCCGCGGCGGAGGCCATGGCCATGTGTCACGGCGTCCTGAGGGGGAAGCGTACGAAGTTTCTCGTCTCCCGGGACTGTCTGCCCCAGACCATCGACGTGGTGAAGACCCGGGCCTGGGCCCGCGGCTGGGAGGTGGAGGTGGGAGACCACCGGGAGTGGGAGATCGGCGACGACGTGTTCGGCGTGCTGGTCCAGTACCCGGCGGCCGACGGCGCGCTCCACGATTATGGCGACCTGGTCGAGCGGGCCCACGCCGCGGGCGCCCTGGTGGTGGCGGCGGCGGACCTGCTGTCGCTGGCGCTGTTGACGCCGCCCGGCGAGTGGGGCGCGGACGTGGCGGTGGGCAGCACCCAGCGGTTCGGCGTGCCCATGGGCTTCGGCGGTCCGCACGCCGGCTATTTCGCCACGAAGGAGGAGTTCAAGCGGCTGGTCCCGGGCCGGATCATCGGTATCTCGAAGGACTCACGGGGCAAGGACGCCTACTACATGGCGCTCCAGACCCGTGAGCAGCACATCCGGCGGGAGAAGGCCACGAGCAACGTCTGCACCGCCCAGGTCCTGCTGGCGGTCATGGCGGGCATGTACGGTGTCTATCATGGCCCCGACGGCGTACGCGCCATCGCCGAGCGGGTCCATCGCCTGACCGCAGTGCTGGCCGACGCCCTCGAGCGCCTCGGCCACACCATCGTCCATCGTCCATTCTTCGACACGCTCCGGGTCCAGGTGGCCGGCGGTGACGCGGACGTCATCATGGAGCGGGCCCTGGGGCGCGGTATCAACCTGCGGCGGGTGGACCACTCCACCGTGGCAGTGGCCCTGGACGAGGCTGTCTGCCGGGTCGACCTGCTGGACCTGATGGAGGTGTTCGCCGTGGAGGAGGGCTCGGCCGACCGTGCCCGGTTCCAGGGCTGGCTGGACGAGCTGGGCGGGGCCATGAAGCCGTCGTTCCCCGAGCCGTTCCAGCGGACCAGCGCCTACATGACGCACCCGGTGTTCCACAAGTTCCATTCGGAGCACGAGATGCTCCGGTACCTGAAGCGGCTCGAGAACCGCGACATCTCTCTGACCGGGTCCATGATCCCACTGGGCTCCTGCACGCTGAAGCTGAACGCCACGGCCGAGATGTATCCTGTGAGCTGGCCGGAGCTGGGCTTCATGCACCCCTTCGCCCCCGAGGACCAGACCGCGGGCTACCGGGAGATGATCAGCCAGCTCGAGACCTGGTTGGCCGAGGTCACCGGCTTCCACGCCGTCTCCATGATGCCCAACGCCGGCAGCCAGGGCGAGCTGGCGGGCCTGCTGGTGATCCGCGGCTATCACCAGGACCGTGGCGAGTGGCACCGTGACGTCTGCCTGATCCCCCAGTCCGCCCACGGCACCAATCCCGCCAGCGCCGTGATGGCCGGCCTCGAGGTCGTGGTGGTCAAGAGCGACGAGAACGGCAACATCGACGTCCCCGATTTGCGGGTGAAGGCGGACCAGTACCGTGACCGGCTTGCTGCCATCATGGTCACCTACCCGTCGACCCACGGCATCTTCGAGGAGTCGATCCGCGAGATCTGCGAGATCGTCCATGATGCGGGCGGCCAGGTCTACATCGACGGCGCCAACATGAACGCCATGGTGGGCGTGAGCAGGCCTGGCGACTTCGGCGGCGACGTGGTGCACCTAAACCTGCACAAGACCTTCGCCATCCCACACGGCGGTGGCGGCCCCGGCATGGGTCCCATCGGCGTGGCCGAGCACCTGGCGCCGTTCCTGCCCGGGCACCCGGTGGTGAAGACCGGCGGCGACCGGGCCATCGGCGCCATCAGCGCCGCGCCCTTCGGCAGCCCCAGCATACTCCCCATCTCCTGGATGTACATCCGGCTGATGGGCGCCGAGGGGCTGAGGGATGCCACCGAGCTGGCCATCCTGAGCGCCAACTACGTGGCTCGCCGGCTGGAAGGCCACTTCGAGGTCCTCTACACCGGGCGCGACGGCACGGTGGCCCACGAGTGCATCATCGACCCGCGGCCCCTGAAGCCGGCCACTGGGGTGGACGCCATCGATATCGCCAAGCGGCTCATCGACTACGGTTTCCACGCGCCCACCGTCTCGTTCCCCGTTCCCGGCACCCTCATGGTGGAGCCCACGGAGAGCGAGTCGAAGGAGGAGCTGGACCGGTTCTGCGATGCCATGATCGCCATCCGCGACGAGATCCGGAAGATCGAGGCGGGCGAGTGGGAGCCGGGGAACAACCCCGTCAGCAACGCGCCTCACACTGCCGACATGGTGGTGAGCGACGACTGGGACCGCCCCTACTCCCGGGAGCTGGCCGTCTTCCCGAAGCCGAACAGGGAGAACAAGTTCTGGCCCTGCGTCGGCAGGATCCAGGTCGCCTTCGGGGACCGCAACCTGGTCTGCGCCTGCCCGCCGGTAGACGAGTACGAGACCGTGGAAGTGTAGAAGGGTGATCGGAAAGGGGGAGCGGCCCACTCCCCTTTCCGATCACCCTCCTAGGGGCCCGGACGGTAGCAGTCCGCTGAAGCTCTGGAGGAGCGGGGCAGGTGGGGCGTGCGGAGCGCCCGGAACCACCTGCCCCGGCTCTTCCGCACGTGCCTCGTTCTGGAGCGAAACACCAGCATCGACCGGATCACCATGAATGCCTGTGGAGGGACGCGGGGCGAGTCGTCGCCCGGCGATCGTGACCATTCGACCTGGCGCCTGATCCTCGGCGACGGCGGCGAGCTGCGGCCACTTGACGGCGCCACCAACATGGCCCTGGACGCGGCCCTGCTGGCCTCGGTTCAAGCCGGCGGCCCGCCGGTGCTGCGGTTCTACCGCTGGGACCCCGCCTGCCTGTCCTTCGGCCGGAACCAGCCGGCCCGGGGCCTCTACGACGTTGCTCGTGCCCGCACGCGCGGTATCGACTTCGTCCGCCGGCCCACCGGCGGTCAGGCGGTGCTCCACGACGACGAACTGACCTACGCCGTGGTGGCGCCGCTAAGGCTGATCGGTCGGCCACGGGATGCATACCGCCGGATCAACCAGGCCCTGGTAGCCGGGCTCCTGGAGCTGGGTATACGCGCAATGGTGGCGCCGGCCATGGGTACCGGAGCGGGCGGGGCCGGCAAGGTCGAGTGGAGCGATGCCTGTTTCCGTCGACCTGCGCCAGGCGAGGTGGTGGCAGGCGGTCGCAAGCTGGTGGGCAGCGCCCAGCGGACGGAGGGGCGCGTGATCCTCCAGCATGGCTCACTACTCCTGGGCGGGAGCCAGGGTGTCGCGGAGGACCTGCTGTTTCAGGCGTCCCGGGGCGTCGGCACAGGCGCTGGCCCGGCCCGGCCCGGCGCCGGCGCGGCCGGGATCGGCGCCGTTGGGGTGGTGTACGCTGAGGGCGGCGCCATGTGGCGTGCGGTGGGGGCGACCCCGGGCTGGACCACCGTCGACGAGGAGCTGGGGCACCGGCCTGCCTGGCAGGAGCTGGTCACGTTGGTGGCCAGTGGTTTCGAGACGGTCTTCGGCACCGTCCTTGCCCAATCGGATCTGAAGGCGGAGGAGTTGGAGAGTCTCGACCGGCTGACCCCCCGCTTCGGGTCCGACGATTGGACGTGGCGGATGTGACGAGAAGTACTGGAGGTGTCATGAGGCGGAGCAGTGGGGTCGACCTGGTGAGGTACGCAGTGTTGCTGGTGGGCGCGTTGGCGCTGAGCGGCTGTCCCGGCCCGGAGCGGGAGCGGCCTGGTGGCACGGTCATCATAGGCATGCGTACCGACTTCGGTGGGCTCAACCCCATCACCAACACCGGCCTGACCACCGACCACGTCATGAAGTACGGGCTGTTCACCCCGCTCATCCAGTACGACGAGGACCTGAACCCCGTGCCCCACCTGGCGGAGTCGTGGGAGATGCACGGCGATACGGCCGTCACCTTCACTCTCCGCGACGACGTGCGTTGGCACGATGGTCAGCCCGTCACGGCCCACGACGTGGAGTTCACCTTCGACATGGCGAAGACGCCGGAGACGGCCTCGCTGCTCGCGTCCGCCTATCTGGCGCCCGTCGAGTCGGCCCAGGTACTGGACGAGCGGACCATCCGCTTCGACTTCGCCTACCCTCACGCCCAGGCGCTGGAGGACTTCTGGTGGCCGCCCGTGCCCCGTCACCTGCTCGAGGGCGTGCCGCCCGCCGAGATGGCCAACGCCCCGTTCAACCGGAACCCTGTGGGCAGCGGGCCTTACCGGTTCCGCGAATGGCGGGCTGCGCAGCGCATCGTGTTCGAGGCGAACCCGGACTACCCTGAGGGCCTGGGCGGTCCGCCGTCCGCCCAGCGGGTGGTGTTCCGCGTCGTACCAGAGGCGGCGACCCGGCTGACGGAGCTGCTCACCGGCGGCGTCCATATCCAGTTGAACGTGGAGCCGGACCAGGTCCAGCGTGTGGAGCAGACCGCCGCCACCGAGCTGCACGCGGCGCCGGGCACCACGCTGTTCTACGTGGGCTGGAACAACCAGCGCCAGCCCTTCACCGACGCCCGGGTCCGCCGGGCCATGACATTGGCCATCGACCGGCAGCAGATCATGGACGCGCTGCTCCGGGGCCACGCCCGGCCTGCCACCAGCACTATCCCGCCCTGGCATCGCTATTCGCCGGGCACCGACCCGCTCCCCTACGATCCGGACCAGGCCGGCCGCCTGCTGGACGATGCCGGGTGGCTTGAGGGCCCCGACGGCGTGCGGCGAAGTCCTGATGGCCAGCCGCTCCGGTTCCGGCTCATGACCACGGAGCGGGCGCTGAACCGGGCCATCGTCGAGGTGATCCAGGACCAGCTGCGCCGGGTGGGCGCGGCGGCCCAGATCGAGATCCTGGAATTCCAGGCCATGCTGGCCCAGCACCGGACCCGGGACTTCGACGCGGTGCTGAGCAACTGGGTCCTGGACAACTTCCAGATGGCGTCTGCGCCCCGGTCCCTGTTCCATTCCGCAGAGGCGGACGTGGAGGGCTCGGCCAACCGGAGCGGCGTCAGGAACGCGGAGCTGGACCGGCTCATCGAGGCCGGCGCCGTGGCCACCGACGACGGCGATGCCCTTGACATCTGGCGGCAGTTCACCGAGGTGCTCCAGCGGGAGCAGCCGTTCACGTTCATGTTCTGGATGGACGATCTGTCCGGCGCCCGGGACGTGGTCTCGGGCTTCCGGACCGACGAGCGGAGCGAGTTCGTGAGCATGCGCGACTGGTCAGTCCAATGAGTTGACGGTCGGCATGGGGATCTACATCGCCCGACGCTTGCTCGGGGCCGTGCCACTGGTCCTGGGAATCGCCACGATAATCTTCTTCGTGGTGAACCTGGCGCCAGGCGACCCCACGGCGCTGTTCTTCCAGCAGGGCGTGCCGCCGGAGATCCTGGAGCAGATCCGGCGCAACTTCGGCCTCGATCAGCCCCTCCACATCCGGTACTGGCGGTGGATGATAGCCTTCTTTACCGGTGACTTCGGCTACTCCTTTGCCCACGCCCGGCCGGTCATCGATATCATCCGGGAGACTTTGCCGCCCACGCTGGTCCTGGCCGGGAGCACGCTGGTCCTGATCTTCGTCAGCGGCGTGGTGGTGGGAGTCCTCCAGGCCGTGCGCCAGCATCGGCCGGTGGACCGGGTCCTGAGCGTGGTCTCCCTGTTCTTCTACTCCATGCCGTCGTTCTGGCTGGGGCTCATGCTCATGCTCCTGTTCTCGCTGAAGGCGCACGAGTGGGGCCTCCCCTTCGCCCTGCCGCCCACGGGCATGACCAGCGTGGATTACGAGTTCATGACCTTCGGCGAGCGGGTGGTGGACAGGTTGAGGCATCTGATCCTGCCCGTGGCCACCCTGAGCCTGGTGATGGCGGCGGGCATCGCCCGCTACACCCGTGGCCAGATGCTGGAAGTGATCCGCCAGGACTATATCCGGACCGCCCGGGCCAAGGGTCTGCCAGAGGGACGGGTCGTCATGAAGCACGCCCTCCGGAACTCGCTGTTGCCGGTCATCACGCTGCTCGGGCTCTACCTCCCGTTGCTGTTCAGCGGCAGCGTCTTCGTGGAGGTCATCTTCTCCTGGCCCGGCATGGGCCGGGTCATCGTGGATGGCATCTTCCAGCGGGACTACCCTCTGGTCATGGCCACCAGCTTCATCTTCGCCCTGGTCGTGGTGATCGGCTCCCTCGTCGCCGACATCCTCTACGCAGTGGCCGACCCCAGGATCCGCTATGACTGAGCGCGAGCGAGCGGGTCCGTTGGAGGGTGAGCGGTCGGTGGGCGGACGGGAGCCGGGCCCACTGGACAGGCCCACCGACCCGGAGGCCGGGCTGCCCGAGGCCGGCAGCGACCTGGCCCCGCCCGAGCCGACCCGGGCCCCGCCCGAAGAGGTCCGGCCGCCACGAGGCGCGTCGGGGCTGGCCCTGGCGCTGAGCGCCGTGCTCCCAGGCTCGGGTCACATGGTCTCCGGGAGCGTGGCCCGGGGCGCATGGCTCCTGCTGGGCTGGGGCGCGCTCCTGGGCGCTGCGTGGTTGGGCCGGGACGTCCTGCGGCAGCCGACGGCACTGGACGAGTGGGTGGCCACCATCACCCTCGCAGCCTCCCTGGTCCTGGTCTGGGGCGTGGCCATGAGAGACCTGCTCCGGGCCCGGGCCGCCGCCGCGGTCACGGCCGAGCTGGACGACCGTGTCGGCGACTCGCAGTGGGCAATCGCGGGACGTCACTTCCGCCGCAACGGCCTGGCCATGGCCGGGCTGGTCGTCATAGTGATCCTCTACCTGGTGGCCCTGCTGGCCCCGCTCCTGGCGCCTTTCGACCCCATCGCCCAGGGCGACATCGTGCACGACAGCTACCTGGCCCCCCACGGTGAGCACCTGCTGGGCACCGACCAGTTCGCCCGGGACATGCTCAGCCGGATCATCTACGGCGCGCGGATCTCCCTCTCCATCGGCTTCGTGGCCGTGGCCATCGCCATCATCCTGGGCTCGCTCCTGGGCGCCGTCGCCGGCTACCTGGGCGGTCGGCTGGACTCATTCCTCATGCGGTTCACGGACATGGTCATGGCCTTCCCCAGGCTGGTCCTGCTCATCATGATCATCGCCCTGTTCGACCCGTCCATCGCGCTGATCATCGCCGTGCTGGGGCTGACCCAGTGGCCCGGTACCGCTCGACTCGTCAGGGGCGAGGTGTTGAGCCTGAGGGAGCACGAGTACATCCAGGCAGCCCGGGCCCTGGGCTTCGGTCGCAGCCGGATCATCCTCCGCCATCTGATCCCGAACGTGCTGGCGCCGGTGATAGTGGCTGCCACCCTGGGCATCGGGAACACCATCGTCCTGGAGGCGGGGCTGTCGTTCCTGGGCCTGGGCGTCCAGCCGCCCACGCCGTCCTGGGGCACGCTGGTTGCCGACGGCCGGCAGAACCTGATCGGCGCCTGGTGGGTGGCCACCTTCCCGGGGCTGGCCATCGTCCTCACGGTGCTGGCGTTCAACCTGGTGGGCGATGGGCTCCGTGATGCCATGGACCCGAGGCTGAGGTCCTGATGTCGCTGCTCGAGGTGAGGGACCTGCGCACCTGGTTCCATACCGAGGAGGGCGTGGCCCGGGCTGTGGACGGCGTCTCCTTCGAGGTGGACCGGGGCCAGGTGTTGGGTGTGGTGGGCGAGAGCGGGTCGGGCAAGTCGGTGACGGCCCTGTCCGTCATGCGCCTGGTCCAGGAGCCCGGCAGGGTCGAGGAAGGGAGCCGACTCACCTTCGACGGCCGTGACCTGCTGGGGCTCACCGAACGGCAGATGCGCGATGTGCGGGGCAACGACATCGCCATGATCTTCCAGGAGCCCATGACGTCGCTCAACCCCGTCTACCCCGTGGGCGACCAGATCTCCGAGTCCATCCGGATCCACCGGGGCCTGAGCCGACGGGAAGCCCGGTCCCGTGCGGTGGAGCTGCTCCGCCTGGTGGGCATCCCACTGCCCGATCGACGGGTGGACGACTACCCCCACCAGTTGAGCGGCGGGATGCGGCAGCGGGTGATGATCGCCATGGCCCTGGCCAACGAGCCGGACCTGCTGATAGCCGACGAGCCCACCACCGCCCTGGACGTCACCATCCAGGCCCAGATCCTGGAGCTGCTGTTCGAGATCCGTGACCGCTTGGGCATGGGCATCATCCTCATCACTCACGACCTGGGCGTGGTAGCCGAGGTCTGTGACAGGGTTGTGGTCATGTATGCCGGGCAGGTCGTGGAGCAGGGGTCGGTGGACACCATCTTCGCCAGACCGTCGCACCCCTACACCCAGGGGCTGCTGGCGGCCGTGCCCCGGGCCGACAAGCGTGGCGGGCGCCTGGCGGTCATACCCGGCGTGGTGCCGCCTCCCACCCGCTGGCCAGGCGGCTGCCGCTTCCGCCCCAGGTGCCCATACGCCTGGGACCTCTGCCACCAGCAGCCCGGCCTCCTGGCGGCGGGGCCCCGACAGCTCTCCCGCTGCTGGCTGGTGGAGCACCCGAAGCGGCGCCTCCAGGTGGAGCGGTCCGGCGGCGGATTCCAGAGCAGGGTGGCAGGGGAAGGAGGCGCGGTGTGATCCACGTCCCCTGGCAGGAACCCGAGCAGCTGCCGCCGGCCAAGGGCGACAGCGACCTGGGCGGACGCAGGCTCGAGGAGGTCGAGCCTGGGCACGCCCTGGTCGACGTCAGAGGCCTGAAGAAGTACTTCCCCATACGGGGAGGGTTCCTCTCCCGCGTGACCGACCACCTGCTGGCGGTGGACGGCGTCACCTTCTGGATCGGGAAGGGCGAGACGCTGGGGCTCGTGGGCGAGTCGGGCTCCGGCAAGTCCACCACCGGCCGCGCGATCCTGAGACTCATCGAGCCCACCGCCGGCCTGGTCCGGTTCGACGGCGTCGATGTCACGGCCATGGACCGCGACGCGCTCCAGGGGCTGCGTCGCAGGGCACAGATCATCTTCCAGGACCCCTTCGCCTCCCTCAACCCGCGTATGACCGTGGGCGACTCCATACGCGAGGTGCTCAAGGTGCACCGGCTGGCCCGGGGCGACGTCGCCGACCGCCGGGTACGGGAGCTCCTGAAGCTGGTTGGCCTGCTCCCCGCCCACGCCAACCGCTATCCCCACGAGTTCAGCGGCGGCCAGCGCCAGCGGATCGGGATCGCCAGAGCCCTGTCCGTAGAGCCCGACTTCATCGTCTGTGACGAGCCGGTCTCGGCCCTGGACGTCTCGGTACAGGCCCAGGTCGTGAACCTACTGGAGGAGCTCCAGGAACGCCTGGGCCTGGCCTACCTGTTCATAGCCCACGACCTCAGCGTCATCGAGCACGTCAGCGACCGCGTGGCCGTCATGTACCTGGGCCGGATCGTCGAGCTGGCGGACGCCGGGGACCTGGTGGCCGAGCCCAAGCACCCGTACACGCGGGCGCTGCTCTCTGCCGTCCCCATTCCAGAGCCAGGCCGGAAGCGGAAGCGGATCGTGTTGCCCGGAGACGTGCCCAGCCCCGTGGATCCGCCGCCAGGCTGCCCGTTCCACCCCCGCTGCCCCCATCCGCTCAAGGACGAGGAGTGCGCCCGGGTCGTGCCGCCGCTGGCGGAAAAGGCGCCCGGCCACTTCGCCGCCTGCATCAAGGAGCCAGCGCTGGCGAGGTTTCAGCCCGGTGCTGAAGAATGTTGACGGTGCCCCCTGGACAAGCACGTAACCGTCTGTCTACAATTGATATAGGTGCGAGGCCGGACACCGTGGGACATCGTCCTCGAGCAGCGGGGAGCGGCACGCGGCGAGTAGACGAGATTGCCGACTTGAAGGGTTGACACCCTCATCACTGCCATCTAACTTGCCGTTTCCCTTTACCTACGCTAACTGTAACTGGTTGGGCTGGTCCACAGCGGGGCCGGACGCCTTTCGGGGCTGGACGAATGGAGGCGAACTTGAGCGGTATGTTTCTGAACCTGGCTCAGATCCCGGGGATGGAAGCCCCCGATATGACTGCGGGGCAATGGATGACCACCATCTGGGAAGATGGCGGCTTCATGATGTGGCCGCTGGCGGCAGCGCTCGCCATCGGGATCGGCATCATTATCTGGAAGCTGATCGACCTCTCCATCACCAGTGCCCGCACCAGGAAGGTACTCCGGGCAGTGGACGAGCGGCTCGCAGCGCGGGATGTTCCGGGCGCCATCGAGGCGGCCCGTGAGTCGAACACCCCCGCCGGTCGGATCCTCCTGGCCGGGCTGGAGCGGCACGGAGAGGGTAGCGAGCGCGTGATGAAGGCGATCGAGAACGTGGGCCTGATCCAGATGGCCGGCCTGGAAGGCGGGCTGGTCTGGCTGGCGACCATCGCCAACGTGGCTCCGCTCCTCGGGTTCCTCGGAACGGTCATAGGGATGATCCAGGCGTTCCAGAACATCGAGGCCGCCGGTGAGGTGGAGGCGACGCTGGTGGCGGGCGGCATCAAGGTGGCGCTCATCACGACCGCCTCCGGGCTGGCGATCGCCATCCCGATGAACATCATGCACAACTTCTTCGTGACGCGGGTCGACCGGCTCGTGATCGACATGGAGGAGTCGGCGCAGAAGATGATCGATACGCTGCACGAGATCGAGGCCAGCGCCACCGCCTGATCCAGCGCGGCGGGACCGGTCCAGCAGCACGAAAGCCACCCTTTTTACAGGGGTGGCTTTCTCATACGATCAGGGCTCGACAGTTGCAAGAAGTGATTTGGATGTCAGCGCGTTACGCCCTCATGTTCGCCCTTCTCGTGATCGCGGTGGCGGTGCCCTCGCGTCTCGACCGCGGCACCTCGTCACATCTTCCCATGGGCTCCGAGCCGGGCGTGGCGGCGCACGAGCTGGCGGCCCGGGCCGGCCATTCGCGGGCCAGCTGGATTTTCGGTGAATACCTGGCACTCGCCAAAGACACATCGTCGGGTTCGCTTCTGATGAAGCCTGGAGCGGGGTCGGGACGGGCAATGCTTCCGGCGGTCGGTCTGCTCAGCGGTTCATCCGTCGTCCGGTTGCCGCTGCGGTCCCGGGACGCCGGTTTCACTGCGGTGAGCCGCTCTGCGTATCATGGATCTCCACCTCTCGGCCACTACCTGGAATCCATGGACCAGTCCCGGCTGGACCACGGTCTCGAAGCATTGCGGCGTGGGCTGGTGCTCGGCGCCACGGGCCAGACGCTGGTGGCTCTGGCCGCGTTGGACCAGGCGGTCAGCGACCTGCCATGGATGGCCGACTGGGCCAACTACTGGGCCGCGGAGATCATTGCTCCGTCCGGCGACACGGCGGCTGTCCGGCGTCGACTGGAAAGTGCGGGCCCGGACCTGTTCGCGGTCCGGGGCTGGCGAGTCCAGGTCGAGGCGGCGAGGCGGGCCGGCGATCTCAAGCTGGCACGGCAGATAACGTTGGACGCGGCTAGGGCCACGTCGCCGGCTGCTGCCCGTTCCCGGGCCTGGGCGCTGCTCGGTGACCTGCGGACGGTGTCGGGCGACACGGCGCTGGCCCGGGAAGCGTACCGTAGTGCCATGGAAGGCGCGCCGGCGTCCGCCGGTGCGGTGGACGCCGCGCGGGCGCTCAGCCGGTTGGGTCCGGGCCCCGAGGAGTGGCGGATGATCGCCGGCATCTACCACCGTCACGGCAACCAGGCCCGGGCCATCCACGGTTTCGAGGCCTACCTGGCCAGCGGAGCCGGGGCTCTGGAGGAGCGGGCACACGCCCGACTGCGGCTCGGCCTGGCCTTGCTCGCGGCCGGACGGGCCACCGACGCTGAGCGACATCTGCTGGAGCTGTCCCGGGAGCCGGTCCCAGAGCGGATAGCCGCGGAAGCCATGTACCAGGCGGGCAGGGCCCAGTACAGCCGGGGTCGCCGCGCCCAGGCCAGAAACACCTTTCTCCGGGTGGCCGAGCTGTTCCCCGGGCAAGACGGAACGGCCCGGGCCCTCTACCGATTGGCCCACCTCCAGCACCACGAACTGGATATGGACGGGGCCAGGGAGAACTATCGCCGCGCCGCCGACGCGTCTCCCACTTTGGCGGAGGCCGGCATCGCCCGTCTGCGGCTCGGCGGGCTGCAGTACCTCGCTGGCGACTACGATAAGGCGGCCGCCACGTTCGAGGAGTACATTGGACACCAGCCCAACGGGCGCCTGCTGGGGCAGGCCAGGTACTGGACGGCCCGGTCCTATCTCCGATTGGAGCGGGTGGAAGAAGCCGAGGCGCTCCTTCGACAGGTCCGACAGGAGGAGCCCGTGTCCTACTACGGGATCGGTGCAGGTGAGCTGCTCGGTCAGACGCCCCTCTCCTTCCCGATGGACGCGCCACCACCGCGGCGCGTGCGCACCGATTCCATGGTCCGGAACGGGCTGCTCCGGGTCCAGGTCCTGGAGGAGCTGGGCCGGAGCGCAGAGGCGGCGAGCGAGATCGAGCGCTTGCGCAACCATTTCGCCCGCACCGCTGGCGGCGACTACGCCCTGGCCGAGGCCCTGGCCGAGCGAGGCCGTACGCTGGCCGCGATCTCCGTCGGTTGGGAGATCCACCACCGGGAAGGGACGTGGAACCCGCGTCTCCTGCGCTTGATACACCCGTTCCCGTTCCAGGACCTGGTGGTACCGGAGGCCGGCGCCAGCGGCATTGACCCCTATCTGGTGGCGGCGGTGATCCGCCGCGAGTCGGCATTCGATCCTACTGTCAGGAGCTCCGTCGGTGCCATCGGCCTGATGCAGATCATGCCCCGGACGGGCCAGGGACTGGCGCGGGAGCTAAGCATTGCCAATTATCGCACCGAGCTGCTCAGGCAGCCGGAGCTGAACGTGCACCTCGGTGTCCGCTACCTGTCGAACCTGCTGCGGCAGTATGATGGCGACCTGGCTCTGGCGCTGGCCGCCTACAACGCAGGACCCGGCCGGGCCAATCGCTGGCGCCAGTTGCCGGAGGTCGGAGAGCCCGCACTGTTCATGGAGCGGATACCTTTCGACGAGACCAGGGAGTACGTTCGCAACGTGAAGATCTACCTGGCCCTCTACCGGGAGCTCTATCCCGCCGTCTCGGAAGCCATGAGGGAGCTGCGGATCGACGTCGACGATTGAGCCGCGGTTCGCCGCGCTGTTCCACGGATTGTTCGGCCCCATGCTCCGGGACCGGGAGGCCCATCGGTTGACCGGCGCCACGAACCTGCCGTGGGCTGCACACTGGCCGCCCTTCCCGGGCTGGGCCGCCGTGGCCGGGATACTCCTCGCCGGCGTGGCCGACCCGGTTGCCGGGCTCGTGGGCGCCCGTCTCGGTCGGAGCCGGTTCCCCGGCGGCAGGAGTCTCGAGGGGAGCGCGGCGTTCATGGCGGCGGCCATCCCCGTCCTGCTCGCCCTCCCGGGAGTCGGACCAGGCAGGGCCGTGCTCCCTGTCCCGACCATGACCGTGGCGGAAGCCAACAGGCTGCCGCTGGATGACAACCTGTACCTCCCGGTGCTGGGCGCTCTGGTCGTCGGCCACCCGCGCTGAAGGTGCTTGCACGGTTTTTCTTGACGCTCGCGAAGCACCATCCCTACTTTGCAAGCTCGGGCGGTGCAGTGGGAGGTACTCATGTATCGAGGAGGACAGGTTCATGGCCAAGAGTAAGGTGAAGTGGTTCAATGACGCCAAAGGCTACGGTTTCATTGAGCAACCGGACGGCGAAGACGTCTTCGTTCACTTCTCGGCGATCACGATGGATGGCTTCAAGACGCTGACGGAGGGCGAAGAGGTCGACTTCGAGGTCCGCGAGACGGACAAGGGCCTGCAGGCCATGAACGTCCAGCGGCCGGTTTCCTGATCGCAGCACCCGGGGAGCCAGGCCGATAACCGCCCCGTCACCCCAGGTGACGGGGCGGTTTGATTTTCGGGGACGCTCAGGGATAAGATCATCCGGTTGACCCTTCACGAAGAGAGCGATGGCCGAGATTCCGGAGAAGACGCGCCCCCGACTGTTCCTCATCGATGCGTACGCGCTGATCTACCGGGCATTCTTCGCCATGATCAGTCGGCCGCTGACCACCTCCAGGGGCGAGAATACGTCCGCCGCCTTCGGTCTCACGCGGTTCATCCTGAAGCTGCTGAACGAGTACGAGCCAGACTACCTGGGCCTGGTCATGGACGCCGGCACCAGTGTGCGGACGGAGCTGTATCCGGAATACAAGGCCACCCGGGAGAAGATGCCCGATGAGTTGAGGTCATCGATCCCCCGGGTCCGGGACCTGATCGAAGCGTTCAACATCCCCATCCTGGAGCTCCCCGATCACGAGGCCGACGACGTGATCGGAACGCTGGCCAGGAAGGCGTCGGCAGCGGGTGTGGACACGGTGGTCGTGTCGGGCGACAAGGACTTCTACCAGTTGATCGACGAGCGGGTCTCACTCCTGAACCCCGGCCGAGGCGGCCGCGGCATGGTGGACGAGGAGTGGGTCGACACCCGGAGCGCTGGTGAGCGGCTGGGCGTGCCGCCGGAGCGGGTGGTGGACTACCTGGCCCTCATTGGCGATACCTCCGACAACGTGCCGGGAGCCCGCGGGATCGGCCCCAAGACGGCCATCAAGCTGATCGAGGAGTTCGGCCCCGTCGAGTCCATCCTGGAACGGGCCCACGAGGTCAGCGCCAAGCGGGCGCGGGAGGCGCTGCTGGCGTGCCGGGACGAGGTGATGCTGTCGAAGCGGCTGGTCACCATCCTGACCGACCTGCCCATCGAGCTCGACCTGGAAGCCCTGGCTGTGGACGAGCCGGACAGGGACCGGCTGAAAGCCCTCTTCTCCGAGCTCGAGTTTCATGGGCTGGTCCGGGAGATCGCCGCACCCGAGCCGGAGACGCGCCGGTTGGAAGCGGCCTACGACCTGGTTCTCGCCACGGACCAGCTCCGGCGGCTCATGGATGAGGTGCGGGCCAGCGGCCGGATGGCGATCCAGTCGCTCGGCACGGGCAGCCATCCAATCAGATCGGAGTTGGTGGGGCTGGCCATCGGGACCGCTGTGGGGAGGGCCGCCTACCTGCCCCTGGGCCACCGGACGCAGGGTGAGCTCGATCTGGGCATGGAGGCCGCCGACAGCTCCGGCGGCGGGCGGGGACCCAACCTCCCGGCGCTCTCGGCACCGGAGATGGCGCCACTGGTGGAAGCGCTGGAGGACCCCGCCATACGCAAGACCGGGCACGACCTCAAGTATTTGCTCCTGGCCCTGGGACGGGCGGACGTCCAGCTCAGGGGGCTCGATTTCGACGTCATGCTCGCGTCCTACCTGCTCGAGCCGGGCAGAAGGGAGCATGCCCTGGAATCCCTGGCCCTCCAGCACCTGGGCCACAGCGCCATGAGCCTGGCAGACCTCTGCGGCACCGGCCGTAACGCCGTCCCCGTCGCCGACTGCGGCATCGACTCGGTTCGGCAGTTCTCCGCCGAGCGTGTGGACCTGGCCCTCCGGCTCCGGGAGCGGCTCGAGCCCGACCTCCGCTCACACCATCTGGATCGGCTGTTCCGCGATGTGGAGATGCCCCTCATCGCCGTCCTGGCCGACATGGAGACAGCCGGGATCGGGATCGACACCGACTTCTTCCGGCAGCTCTCGAAACGGCTGGAGACGGAGCTGGAGACCATAAAGCAGGAGATATTCAAGGAGGCGGAGACAGAGTTTAATATCAGCTCTACTCCCCAACTCCGGGAAGTGCTATTCGACCGCCTGGAGCTGCCCGTCCTGAAGCGGACAAAGACGGGCGCTTCCACGGACGCCTCCGTCCTGGAGGAGCTGGCCGCGGAGGGACACCGTTTGCCCGGCCTCATCCTGGAGTACCGCCAGCTCGAGAAGCTCCGGAACACCTATGTGGATGCCCTGCCGCAAATGGTCTCGAGGCGCACCGGCCGGCTGCACACCAGCTTCAACCAGGCCGTGGCGGCCACCGGACGGCTCTCGTCCAGTGACCCCAACCTCCAGAACATCCCCATCCGCACCGAGGTGGGGGCGGAGCTCCGGAAGGGGTTCGTGTCCGGGAAAGGCTCTCTCTTCGTGTCCGCCGACTACTCGCAGATCGAGCTCCGGGTCCTGGCCCACCTGTCCGGCGACCCCACGTTCATCGAGGCCTTCCGGTCGGGCGCCGACATTCACAGGCAGACGGCTGCCCTCGTCTTCGAGGTGCCGGTGGAGCAGGTGACGCCGCGGATGCGCGACGCGGCGAAGACAATCAACTTCGCCACCATCTACGGCATCGGTCCCTTCGCCCTCTCCAAGCAGCTGGGGACCAGCGTACAGGAGGCGAAGACCTTCATTGATAACTACTTCGGGCGACTGCCCGACGTCCGTCGATACCTGGACCGACAGATCGAGCAGGCTTACGAGCACGGCTATGTCGAGACCCTGATCGGCCGACGACGCTACATCCCCGAGGTCAAGAGCCGCAACTACAATATCCGCCAGTTCGGTGAGAGAGCGGCCGCCAACGCACCGGTGCAGGGCAGCGCCGCCGCCATCATCAAGATCGCCATGATCGACATAGACCGGGCCCTGAGGGAGCGGGGCCGTGGCAGCCGCATGCTGCTCCAGGTCCATGACGAGCTCCTGTTCGAGGCGCCGCACGACCTGGCCACCGAGGTCCGGGACCTGGTCACCGACAGGATGCGGAAGGCCTTCGAGCTGGACGTGCCCCTCGACGTCGAGAGCGGAATCGGGGCGACCTGGTACGAATGCAAGTAGATAGGCCCAACCAGCTATTCCAACGCCCCAGCTGAACGTGAAACATCCGCGTTGATGGAACCCATCACACTTCACGCGGAGGCATCGATGTCACGTTCGGTCAACAAGCTGATCCTGGTGGGCAACGTAGGACGGGATCCCGAGCTCCAGACCACGCCCAAGGGCCACAAGGTGGCCAACTTCTCCCTGGCCACCAGCCGGCGGATCCCCAGGGAGAACGGATTCGAGGAGCGCACAGAGTGGCACCGGCTGGCCACATGGGGACGGCTGGCGGAGCTGGCCGAAGAGTACATCCGGAAGGGCGATCGCCTGTACGTCGAGGGCAGGATCGAATACGGATCCTACGAGAGGGATGGCGTAACCATACCCACTTCCGAGGTGGTGGTAAGGGAGCTGGTGATGCTTGGCTCCGCGTCCGGACGCGCCGTGAACGGCGCCGCCCTGGAGAACGCCGACACGGAAGAGGAGCTGGTCGACGCATAGCGAGGTGCCGCCTAAGTCCCGTGCGGCCCCGGTCGAACGCAACGAGGTTACGGCGTCACCACTATAATGGCCAGCCCCGATCCAGGGCGCGGCCCCGGCATAAGGAAAGGGCGCCAGGAATCCATCCCGGCGCCCTTCCCGCCCCGGCTGTGAAGACCCGACCGGCTCCGCTACTCGGCAGCCCAGAACGTGGCCAGAGCTTCGCCGTCGTTGCTCTCCCGCAGCTTCTCGAAGGCCCTGTTCCGGATCTGGCGGATCCGCTCGCGAGTGACACCCAGCAGCGAGCCGATCTCCTCCAGGGTACGCTCCTCCCCGTCGTCCAGACCATAATACAGATACAGGATCTTGCGCTCCCGCTCCGTCAGGTACTTGTCGAACATGCGGTCCAGGAACTCACGACGAGCCTGGGACTCCACGCTCTCCTCGATATCATCGCCTTCCGCGCCGGCAAATCGCTCGCCGAAGGAGGCGCTGTCACGATCACCACGATCGATGGGCGCATCCAGGGACAACTCGGACGCGGCAACACGACGAAGAGCGCGAACGGTCTCGATCGGCTCCTCCATGTGCTCGGCGATCTCCTGATCCGTCGGCGAGCGGCCAAGGAGCTGCGTAAGGGCCGTCTCCGTACGAGACAGCTTCACCAGGTTCGAGTTCTGGTTCAGCGGGATGCGGACTGAGCGGGTCTGCTCCGCCAGCGCCTGCAAGACCGTCTGGCGAATCCACCACACCGCGTACGATATGAACTTCACGCCCTTGTCCGGGTCGAACTTCTTGACGGCCTTCAGCAGTCCTTCATTACCTATGCACACCAACTCGGCCAGACCCAGGCCTCGGCCCTGGTACTTCTTCACGTACGAGATCACGAAGCGTAGGTTGGCAGTCACCAGCCGCTCGGCCGCCTCCTTGTCACCCTCCCGGGCCCGGGCAGCCAGCGCACGCTCCTCCATGGGATCCTCGATGAGTGGATACTTCTCCACGTCGAAGAGGTACTGATCGAAGGAGTCCAGTGCGCGTGAGTTCACGAACATAGAAGTCTACCCTTGGTCGAAGACAAAAAAACAGCGAGCACTACCAGCGGAGGGTGCTCGCTGCACGGCGAAGAAACACAGAGGTGTCGGGACCCGTACGACCCATCCACACAAAACGCAAGCCGGTGAAGGTGGTCGGCCTACAAACTGAACAAATATAGACGCGGGTGCAGGAGGTGTAAACCCTGCTGAGCGGCGCACCCTGTGACTGCGGGTCGGGACGTGACGGGGTGCGGGAAGCCGCCCCTGCCTGGCGGTTTGCCGGGCGCGGGTCCCGGGTGCCATGGAGCAGGGCGGGCCGTTCACAATGGAACAGTCTCCAGTTCCGCGAGGACGAGCTCTGCGGGAGGGCCGTCTTGCAGCAGGTACAGCGTGAAGGAGCTGTCCTGGTGGCGGACGTGGATCTCGTTGACCCAGGGGCCCGGATCGATGTTCATCTCGACGGGGTCGGGCAGGTCGACGCGCCTTGCTCGCAACAGGCCATTGCAGAGGAAGGCGGGCCCGTCGGGCGTGACGACCAGCCAGCCGTTACGGTAGGCGCCGATGCCCGGGATCCCGTTCACCGCCGCCCTGGTCGTCCTGTGCGGTGCGGTACCCAGGGGCGGGTCGTCCAGCAGGGCCCGGAGTCGCCTCGGCAGCGCGTCGGCGTCCCGCCAGCCGGGGGTGATAAAGAGCGCCCGGATCCATGCGGTCACACAACGGAACCCCAGAGTGAAGGCTCTCCACAGCCTGGAACCGAACAGGCCGATGAGGGCCAGTGCGGCGACCCCGGCGATGAGTGCAGTTGCCGGGTATTCGAAGGCGCCGACCACGAACAGGACCGCGACCAGGTCTTCGCCTGTGCTGATTGGAGTGATGCTTCGCTTCCGGCTGGCAGCGTTGACGGCGATGCGGAATCCGGCCTTGGTTCCATGGGCGGCCAGGGCCACGAGGAAGGCCATGCCGGCAGCGGCCAGTTGGAGGTGAAGCGGCTGAGCCCAGAGCATGCCGACGGCCAGGAGCGCGGCGGCCGGCGGTCGGACGAAGGTGTGGACGGTGTCCCACAGCGAATCGACGTGGTGCACGCGATCGATTATGGCCTCGACCATATACAGGACCAGTGCCGTGCCGATGATGATACTGCTCTGGAGCCCGTGCAGGGCCGGCGGCAGCTCCTGGATGATCCCCATACGGGAGAGCAGCCCCAGGGCGGCGACGGTAGCGTATATATTCAGGCCGGAGGCGAAGGAGACGCCCATGATCTGGCCAATCAGCACCGGAGTCATGCCGAAAAGTGGCGCAGCCGGGCGGTTCTGGGAAGGGGGTCGCGGTTTGCCGTGGCTCGATGGTCAGGAATCGTGGCGACGGATGGCCAGCGAGGCATTGATCCCACCGAACCCGAAGGAGTTGGACAGGCAAACGCTGGCCCGGTAGTCCCGGCCCTCACCTGGCACGTAGTCCAGGTCGCAATCGTCGCCGCCGTCATCGAAGTTCAGGGTGGGCGGTACCCATTCGTGGCGGAGCGCCAGACAAGCGGCGGCAAGCTCGATGGCCCCCGAAGCGCCCAGGGCGTGGGCGTGGTACGGCTTGGTGGCGAAGACGGGGGCGCGGTAGGCCTGCTCACCGAGGACGGTCCGTATCGCGGCGGTCTCGGTGGCGTCGTTGAGCGGGGTGGAAGAGCCATGGGGACAGATGAGGTCCACCTGCTCCGGCGCGATGCCGCCGGAGCTGAGCGCCAGCCTCATGGCCCGTGCGGCCTGGCTGCCGTCGGGCAGGGGCGCGGTCATGTGGTGGGCATCGTTGGAGGTCCCGTAGCCCGCCAGCTCGGCATAGATCGATGCGCCCCTGGCCACGGCCAGGTCCAGGCGCTCGAGGATCAGCGCGCAGCCGCCCTCCCCCATTACGAAGCCGTCCCGGCCCTTGTCGAACGGGCGGCAGGCTCGCTCCGGCTCATCGTTGCGTGTGCTCATCGCCCTGATCAGGGCGAAGGCCCCGAAGGACAGCGGCGCCAGTGGCGCCTCCGCCCCGCCCGCCACCGCCACGTCGCTGGTCCCGTCACGGATCAGCCGGAACGCGTCACCGATGGCGATGGTCCCTGACGCGCATGACATGGCGTTCGTCGAGTTGGGTCCGGTGAAGCCGAACTCGATGGCGACGCCGCAGCTGGAGGCGCCGCAGAAGGTGGTGAGCGCCACCCGGGGGTCCACGGCCCGGGTCCCGCCGCCCAGCAGGTTGCCCACCTGCTCCTCGGCATAGGCGATCCCGCCCAGGGCGGAGCCGAACTGGACGGCGACCCGGTCCGGGTCCAGGTCGCCGGGGTCGAGCCGTGCGTCCTCCAGAGCCATCCTGGCGCCCGCTATGGCGAACTGCATGAAACGGTCGAGGCGTCGAGCCTGGCGTCTGTCCATGAAATCGGCGGCGTCGAAGTCGTCGACCTCGGCGGCGATGTGGCAGCGCCATGGCGACGGGTCGAAGCGGGTGACGCGGCGCACTGGCGAGCGGCAGGCGCGCAGGCCCTGCCAGAAGCCGTCGCGGCCGGTGCCCACGGCGGTTATGGGGCCGAGGCCCGTGATGGCGACCCGGTACGGCGGCCCGTGGGGCTCAGCCATGAGGCCCCGCCTTCGTCACCCCGGCTCGCCGCTCCGCCTCGGCGCAGACGCCGGCTATGGTGCGACGGGCTATGGCGCTCACGAAGTGCGGACCTATCACGTGCCTGGCGGCGAAGCGGCCGATCACCGGCCAGGCCGGGCCCTGCCACTCGTGGACCACACGGACCAGCGTGGCGCCGGCGGCAGGGATGAACTCCCAGCTCACGTCCATGCCCCGGGTCACGCCGTCCACGTGCCGGTAGTGGACCACGGGCACGGCCGGGTCGCTCTCCATCCGGGAGGCCCACCATGTGGGGTAGCGGAGTGGGCCGCCGAAATCCCGCCAGGCCGCCATCTCCACCAGACCGTGGCCGAAGCCGGTCTTCTCTTGGAACTTCACCCAGCGGTAGTGCGGCAGGATATCCGGCCATCGCTCCACGTCGGCAGCCACCTGGAAAAGAAGGTCCGGGGGCGACGTCGACAGCTGTTCATCGATTCGGATCATCTCGGCTCCGTGGCTGGGCCAGTGTGAAGTGTTGCCCGGACGAGAGTACGACCGTCACAAGCAGTGGGCGGGCGCTGCAGGAAAGGGGCCGCTGCCGCGGGGCCACGATTTCCGCCGCGGCTCTCAGGCGCTGGCGATGAGGATCAGGCGATAGAACGGGTGCCTGTGGACCTGCGGGGCCCGGAGCCCGGCCTGGCGGGCCAGCTCGAGGAGCTCGCCGGGGGTGAAGGCGCGGCGCACGGAGATGGGTCCGTCGTGGCGGGTCACCCCGTTGCCGCGCCAGATCGTGGCGGCCAGGAGGCGGGCGCCCAGGTAGTTGGGCACGGAGCGCTCCAGCTCGCCTACCATCACGCGGCCGCCCTCGGCCACCCTGGCCAGCTCGCCGAGCGCGTGTGTGAGGGCGTGCCCGTCCAGGTGATGGAGCGTCATGGAAAGGAGGGCCAGGTCGAAGGCGCCAGCGGGGAACGGCAGCCTGAGGACATCGGCGCGGAGGGTCCGGATCTCCGGGCGGTGGGCCACGCGCTGCCGGGCCAGCTCGAGGGTGGCCTGGTGCCGGTCCACGGCAACGATGCTGACGCGCCTGCCGCGGCTCTCGGCCCAACCGGCCACGGCCAGGGGCAGGTCCGCCCCGCCGGTGCCCACGTCCAGGATACGGGAGCCGGCCGGCGGCACCACCGTGGGGAGGTGTTTGAGGAGGGCGCGCCGGGCACCGGTCCACCGGTTGATCCGGGCCAGGTGACGCAAGGCCGTCTCCAGCTCCGTCCTCTCGACGTCTGGCCCATCCATGAGCTCCTCTGCCCCTTCGAGCCGGCGCAGCAGGGTCACGGTGACCGTCTCAGCGGGTGCGGTCCGGGGCGGAGCCGGTGATGGGCGGCATGCGGGAGCGGCCGAACTGCGGATCGGAGAAGGGAGTGGTGATGCCCAGGTACTCTCCCACTCCGATCAGCAGCTGCATCCGGCCGAGTCCGCCATCGCTCGACAGTGGGAACGCGGCATCGATCCGCAAGGTATTGGTCCCGCCTGCCGGGAAGTTGATCCGCAGCCCGCCACCCACCGAGGCGCGCCAGCCGGAGTCGGCGCCGTAGGGCGCGTTGCCTGGCCAGATCCTGCCCATGTCCACGAACAGGGAAGTCCCCACGTCGGCCAGGTCCGGGAACGGCCAGCCGGCGTGCCAGCGGTCTTCGGCGGTGAAGACCAGCCGTCGTCCTCCAGGCAGGCGGTCCTCTGGCCAGCCACGGAGCGACCGCTCCCCGCCCAGGGTGAGCTGGTGGGGGCTGCGCACGTGCCAGCCACCGGCCCCCGCGGCGCGCAGGAGGATGGTCCGGTTGCCGGGCCGGCCCGGCTCCAGGTACACCAGCACCTCACCCTCAGAGAAGATGTCGCGCAACTCGATCAGGCGGGCATCTGCGTCGTAATCCCGGCGAGCGTCGGTGCGGACGCGACCGACCAGGAAGGCGGATGACGGGCCGGCGGCGAAGTAGAGGTCCAGGGTGGCCGCGAGGTCGTTGTCGGCGTGGAGCCCTGGCAGTGAACGCCCCACGGCCAGCTCGATTTCGGCGCCGACGCGCACGTCCTGCCGGCCGCGGAAGCTGTCAAGGCCGCGTCGCTGCTGCCAGCTGATGTTGCGCTTGCCCAGGAGGACCACCGCCCTGACGTTCCGCAGCTCTTCGATCCGCTCCTCCGCGGGCTCTCGCAGTTCCGGGGGGGCCGGGAATCGGTCATCGTACCTGCCCGCCTCGACCATGGTGATGCCCCGATCGGGAGCGCCATCGTACCTGAGCTCGAGAGCGCTGAACCCCGCACCCACTACCGTATGGTTGCCTGGCTCGCCGAACCTCCTGAACCCCAGGACGTGGACGCCGCGCTCTGTGAGCGGGACCAAGACCCGTCGCTCCACCCCGTCCCCGGAGGGGGCGAGGACGTAGTCGAAGTGGCGGTCCCGGTAATGGATGAGCTGGCGCGCCGACCAGTGGCCGATCTCGCCGACGAACGGGTGGGCCAGCCCCTGCTCGAGCATGCTGCCCGCGCGCGTGCGACCCACCGCCAGGTCAGCCACCCAGCGGCGGCCCAGGAACTGGGGCGCCCGGGCCGCGAGGCCGTACTCCCGCGTGGCGTCCAGGGAGTGGTAGAAGACGCCCAGCTCGCGCCCGGTGCCCATCAGGTTCCGCTCCCGCAGGTCCAGGCCCTCCAACTTCATGCCGCCCGTCAGGTCCAGCTTCGCCTCCACCTGGGTCGACCACTCGTCCTCAGTGTCCACGATGACGTGATAGTCACGGTCAGGCTGCTGGACACCGTAGATGTCCACGTTGCCGAGGAAACGATGGGACCGGAGCAGGCGTGCCGACTCCTCTATGAGCAAGGGATCGAAGCAGTCGCCCACCTGGAACAGCAGCTCCCGGGCGATGACTTCCGACCTGGTGCGAATGTGCAGCCGGTTCGCCAGGTCGTACGCCCAGCGGAACCGCGGGTCCAGTGATGGGTCCGAGATGTCGAAGATGGAGTGGTTGTCGATGAAGATGTGCTTGACCACGCCCGCCGGGCACTCCCTGGCGCCGTCCTCCTGTGCCGCCAGTGACGGGGCGGCGAGGAGGAACAGTCCCAGGGCCAGGTACTCCACCTGCGATCGTCCGCTCATCTGCTTCCGTGGTACGCTCTTACGACGCGTGACCTGAAGAATCACCATACCGGCGGTCCTGCGCAATGCTCCAGGCGACGAGGTGCCCCGACCCTATCGTTCCTTGCCGGGCGACCAGGGCTGCCGTAGCGTTGCTCCCAGGGCCACTACTCCCTCCCAGCGCCAGTCCTACCAGCGTGGCTGACGGCAGAGGGTGCATTGATCGCGCCAGCCGGCGGCGGAACGGTCCGGAACGGAGGACAATTGGGGATCAGGAAGGAAGCGACGGAGGTGAAGGCCGGCGGCGCCGTATTAGTCCGGGAGCCGGTCTGGGGCACCATCCACGTGGACGGGACCGCTCACCGGATAATCGATTCGGCGGCCTTCCAGCGCCTCCGCTACATCCGCCAGCTCGGCTTTGCCCATCTGGTCTACCCTGGGGCGAATCACACCCGCTTCGACCACGCTCTGGGCGTCTACCACCTGATCCGGCGGGCGCTGACGAGCATGGCGCGGCAAGGAGAGCTGGAGGAGTTGACGGAGGCGGAGCAACGTCTGGTGCCGTTGGCGGGTCTGCTCCACGACGTGGGCCACTACCCCTTCTCCCACGCCCTCGAGGAGCTGGAGGAGCCGTTGATCCCCGGGCACCACGAGACGCTGACCGGCAGGTTCCTGGCCGACCCGGACGTGCGTGCGGCGCTGGAGTCGGTGGCGCCGGACGGCGCGGACCAGGTGGAGCTCCTGATCCGCGGGCGCTCCCCTTCGCCGCTCCAGGGGCTGGTCAGCGGGAGCCTGGACCTGGACAAGATCGAGTACCTGAAGCGGGACGCCCGCTTCTGCGGTGTGCCGTATGGCGAAGTCGATGTGGACCGCCTGCTCCAGGCCCTGGTGCTGGAGACCCCGCCGGAGGGAGGGGCTGCGGAGGTGGGAGTGGACGAGAAGGGGGTGGCGGCGCTGGAGTCGCTGCTGTTCTCGAAGTACCAGATGTACCGCAACGTCTACTGGCACCACGCGGTGCGGGCGGCGACCGTGCTGTACAAGCGGATCGTCTACGACTCGCTGCGCATCGGCCTGCTGGCGCCGGCAGAGTTGGTGGGTAAGACTGACGAGGCGTTGCTGTTCCTGCTGTCGGAGCGGGCCTCGGCCCACGGCGCTGCGGAGGCCCAGCAGGTCGGCCGGATGGTGGCATCACTCCAGGGCCGACGTCTGCCCAAGCGGGTCATCGAACTGGTGGCGGCGGACCTGCTGCCCGAGGGCGGCGAATGGGCTCGGCTGGACACATCGTTGAAGCGCGCGGTGGAGGATCGTCTGGCGGAGGAGATGGGCCTGGAGAGGGGGTGGGTCTTCGTGGACTATCCGTCCAAGCCTGGCATGTTCCGGCTCGACCTCCTCGTCCGCCGTCATGATGGCGGGGTCCTCCGCCTCGGCCCGGCCGGCCGGGCGGGTCTCATCGGGCTACCGGCTGTAGCCGATGAGCTGTACCGGACGGCACGGGTGCTGCGCCTGTTCGCCCTGGCCCCGCCCCGGCGGGTGCCGCCAGCCTCCGCCGTGGCCGGAGTGGTGGCCATGGGGCCGAACGAGGTGGAGCAACGGCTCGCGGCCCAGCACGCGTTACTGACCTGAGGCCAGGAGCCGCACCAGCGCCACGGTGATGTTGTCACTGCCGCCGGCGTCGTTCGCAGCGGCGATGAGGGCCCGGGCGGCGGCGTCCATGTCCGGCTCCCTGCTGAGCAGCCGGGCGATGTCCTGGTCGGCCAGTCCGGCGGTGAGGCCGTCGGTGCAGAGGAGGATGGTGTCACCGGCGTCGCACGGCACGTCCACCACCTGGATCTCGGGCTCGCCATTGACAATGCCCAGGGCCGAGGTGAGGACCGAGGAGTATGGATGCGCTCGTGCCTGCTCGGGCTGCAGGAGCCCGGCATCGACCTGGTCCTGGACCCAGGTATGGTCCCTGGTGAGCTGGTGGAGCTGTGGGTCCCGGAAGCGGTACGCGCGGGAGTCGCCAGTGTGGATTATGAGGCAGCCATCGTTCTCCGGGCGCACCCGGAGCGCGGTCATGGTGGTGCCCATGCCGGACAGGGTGGGGTCAGCGCTTACCGCCCGGAGAATGGCGCCATGGGCGGCAAGGAAGATGGAGCGCAGCTGCTCCGCGTCCAGGCCGTCCGGGCCGAGTTCGTCCAGGACGTCGACGGCGACGCGACTGGCGATGTCGCCACCGACATGCCCGCCCATCCCGTCGGCCACGGCGAACAGCCCTCGCTCCGGTCTGAGGAGCAGCGCGTCCTCGTTCCTGGGCCGGACACGGCCCCGGTCGCTGAGCCCTGCGGAAACCAGGTTCATGCGTTAGGGTAGATCATCAATGGGACGTTGGGCAACAGGCATGGTGATTGCCCCTGTGGGAAACCGATGCGACGAATACTTCTGACAGCCATTGTAGCCCTCACCTTGACCGGCTGCGAGCTGTGGCCGGACCAGCGGCGTGTGACCGGCGAGGCACCGCCGCCCGCCACCGTTCTGGCACCTGGTCAGGACGTGCCACTCGAAGAGAAGCTACGGATGGTGGAGGCGGAGATCGAGCTGGCCCTGGCGGGTGAGCCGGAGCGGATACTCACAGCCGAGGCCATCACCGATCAGCTTCTCCACGCGCCCCGGGAGGTCGACTGGCTGGCCACTGGCTACCTGGTCGAGGCGCGCCTGCGGCAGATCCAGGCGTTGGCCGACGCCGTGGTGGCGAAGTTGCGGCGAGGCGCCACGCTGGCAGCCGTGGAGGATGACCTGGTCACGATCCGCACCGCGATCCAGGACCTGCAAGCCCAACTGGCCCTGCCGGGCGGTGGCCCGGCACCGCCGCCCCTGGAGCAGCTCCTGGCCCAGGACCCGCTACGGGATGCCAGGGTGCGCGTGGACGCGGCCGCGCAGACCACTCCCACCCCGGACGCCACTGCGCCCCAGCCCCTGGGCCAGCCGGCTGACCCGACGCCGGATCCATAGGCTGACGCCACGGACGCCAGCTCCCGCACCGACACCCGCCGGAACCCCCGCCCGGTGGCAGGGTTAATACCAGCCGCGAGACGGGGTTGACCCGCTGGATTCGATCGCACCGGAACGGTTCGCGCAGGCAAAGACCTTGCGGTGGAACCTTCCAGGCCTCGCAAGGGTTTCCATTCAAGGCCGGGCGGTCCGGCGGGCTAGAGAGCGGTGGGGGAGGATGGCAACTATCGAAAGCAAGCAGCGCCGGCGGCGGCTGGAGGGATTCCGGCCCCTGCACGAGGACCAGAACGCCCTCGATCAGTACCTGGGTGACGTCAGTAAGCATGAGCTGATCACGACCCAGGAGGAGATCGAGTTGGGTCGCCGTGCGAAGGCAGGCGACGAGGACGCGATCATGGCCCTGGCACGGGCCAACCTGCGGTTCGTCATCAGCGTGGCCAAGAAGTACCAGAACCGGGGCGTATCGCTGGCGGACCTCATCCAGGAAGGCAATGTAGGCCTGGTAACGGCGGCCAGGAAGTTCGACCCGGACCAGGGTGTCAAGTTCATCTCGTACGCAGTTTGGTGGATCCGTCAGGCCATCCTGGCGGCACTGGCCAATCAGGGCCGGGCAGTGCGTGTCCCCCTCAACCGGGCCAGCGACCTGGCTCGGATCTTCCGCGAGCGGGAGCGGCTGAAGCAGGAGCTGCGCCGGGACCCGAGCACGGAAGAGGTGGCGAAGGCCGCCAAGCTGACGCCCGAGGTGGTGGAGCAGTTGCAGACGCTCAACTCCGCCGAGATCCGGCTGGACGCACCCATCGGTGACACCGATGACAGCTACCTGGTGGAGCGTTTCGTCCTCGACGAGGCCACCGAGCCCGAGGAGGACGTGGAGGACCGCATGCTCGCCGAGCACATCGACGCGGCCCTGGAAACACTGAACCCCCGGGACGCCAGGGTGCTCCGGCTCTATTTCGGGCTCGACGGCGGTGAGGCCCACACCCTGGAAGAGATCGGCAACATGCTGGGCGTGACCCGTGAGCGGGTACGCCAGCTCCGGGACCGGGCACTGAAGCGACTCCGGGAGGGGGACATGGGGATAGCACTGGAGAGCTTCGCCGCCTGATGTCAGCCGCCTCCGGGCAGATCAACGGCCTCGTACGATCCGCCGTGGGCGGGAAGTACGAGGTCGAGTTGCATCGGGGCGAGGTGGTGGAGGCCGTGCTGCGCGGTCGGCTGAAGCAGCAGCAAAGGACCGGCGACGCGGTGGTGGTGGGTGACCGGGTCCAGGTCCGCCAGCACGAGGACGGCAACTACACGATCGAGGCGGTGGCGGAGCGGCAGAGCGAGCTCGCCAGGGCGGCGCCCAGGGCGGGACGGTATCGGGCCAAGGTGTTGGCCGCCAACGTGGACCAGATCGTGGCCGTCTTCGCACTGGTACATCCGACCCCACGGCTCCGCATGCTGGACCGGTTCCTCGTGCTGGCGGAGGCGAACGATCTGAACGCGGTCGTCGTGGCCAACAAGGCGGACCTGGCGGACGAGGAGCACTTCGAGCCGTTCCGCGTCTATGAAAGGATCGGCTACCCCGTCGTGGTCACCAGCGCCAGTACCGGCCAGGGCATCGAAGACCTGCGCCAGCACCTGTGCGGACGGGTCAGCGCGCTGGCCGGGCCCTCGGGCGTGGGCAAGTCCAGCCTCCTCAACGCCATGGACCCGGACCTCCAGCTCCGGACAGCCGCCGTGAGCGAGGCCGTGGGGAAGGGCCGCCACACCACCGTCTCTGCCCGACTCATCCCACTGAGCTGCGGCGGCTACGTGGCCGATACACCCGGCCTCCGGGAGCTGGGCTTCTGGCGCATAGACCCGACCGAGCTGGACCTACACTTCCCCGAGTTCCAGGACTACCTGGACTCCTGCCGGTTCGGCCGGTCCTGCTCACATGATCACGAGCCGGGCTGCGCGGTCAGGAAGGCCGTGGAGGCCGGGGAGATCCCGGTGGAGCGTTTCGAGAGCTACCAGGCACTGCTGTCACCCGACGATTGAGCCCACGAGCCCGGGCGCGCCGGTGCATCCTCAGAACGGCAGATCGTCGTCCTCTTCGAAGGGGCCCGGTCCCGGCGCGGGCTCTCTACCGGGAGCTTGGTCGCGGCCGTAGTCGGCTCCACCGCCGCCCGGTCCGCCACCGCCGCCCGGTCCGCCGCCGCCGCCCGGTCCGCCGGCTCCGAGCATTATCATCTCCCGGGCGACGATGTCGGTCCAGTACCTGACGTTGCCCTGTTCGTCCTGGGTCTGAGAGTACTCCAGGCGTCCTTCCACGTAGAGGCGGTCCCCCTTGTGGACGTACCGCTCGACCACGTCGGCCAGTTTGTCCCAGAACGTGAGCCGATGCCACTCCGTCTTGTCCTGCTGTTGGCCCGAGCGATCAGTGAAGGTCCGGTTGGTGGCCAGAGAGACCTTCGCGATGCGCGTGCCTGAGGGGGTGGACCGGATCTCGGGCTCCGCCCCCACGTTACCGATGAGGGTGACCTTGTTCAGTGATCGACTCATGCTCGTCCTTTCATCGTGTGGCAGCTCACCGTTCCGGACGCGACAGGGGCTCCGGCACGGCAACACTAGGAGGTGGTGGCTGTTGCGGCAAGGCCGTATCGGGACAGTGGTATGGCGGAGCGGGTCATGGTCGGTGAGGGCGGATCCACGCGCTGGCGCACCGCGTCGACTGGCACGGCCGTTGCCCGACTATCCTCGCGCGGATGGGGCAGGTTGCGGGCGAGGCGCCCGCGCCTAAGGCCAGGAGGGGGAGCAGTGCAGCCTGATCAGCGGGCCCGCCGTATCAGCTATGGCTTCGTGGCCAGGGCCACCATGGTGGTCATGGGCGTCTGGGCCCTGGCGTTCGCGTTGTGGCTGGCTCGTGACCTGATCTTCATCGCCTTCCTCGCTATCCTGTTCGCCATCTTCCTGTCCCTGTTCGTCGACCCGCTCTCGCGCTGGCTGCCGCGGACGCTGGCCGCGATCCTGAGTCTCGCGCTGCTGGCGCTGGTGGTGGGCGGGTTCTTCTACCTGTACTGGCCGGTGCTGCAAGCCCAGTTCGCCATGATCCAGGCGGAGGTCCCCCGGCTGGTGCGGGACTTGGCGGCCTGGGCCGAGGCCCAGCTCTAGGTCATCATGGGCGAGGTGCGCCCGACCGAGGATTTCCGGGAGATGATCGAGGCGCGGGTGAGCGTTGAGGCAGCCCGGATCCTGGCCGGCGCGCTGCCGCTCCTGACCACGATCCTGGGTGGCGTGGTGGGCGCGGCGCTGGTGGTGTTCACCGGGTTCTTCCTGTCTCTGGACCCGCGGGGCTACGTGGAGAGCGTGCTCCGGCTGGTCCCCCACAAAGGTCGGGCCCAGCTCCGGGAGGCGTTGCTGGAGGTGGGTTACAACCTGAAGCGGTGGATGGCCGGGATGTCGGTGGCCATGATCATGATCTTCATCACCACCACAGCCGCGCTCTGGCTGCTGGGTGTCCCGGCGCCGCTGGCCCTGGGGCTGATAGCGGGGATCCTGAACTTCATCCCCTTCGTCGGCCCCATACTGGGCGCGATCCCGGCCCTGGCGGTGGCTCTCACCGTGTCGCCCATGATGGCGCTGTGGGTCCTGGTCCTCTACACGGTGATCCAGCAGGTGGAGTCGAACGCGCTGATCCCGATGGTCATGCGCCGGGCCGTCCGGCTCCGGCCGGCCGTGACCATCCTGTTCCAGATGGTCATGGCCCTGCTCTTCGGGTTCCTGGGCCTGGTGGTGGCGGTGCCCCTGCTGGCGGCGGCCCGTGTCCTGGTCCGCCGCCTCTACATCGACCGGCTCGAGCCGGAGCTCAGCGTGGCAGAGAGTTCCTGAAGGTCTTCAGCAGACGCCGCGTGATGGGACCGGGCTCGCCGTCCACTATCATGCGACCGTCCACCGCCACGATGGGCATGATCTCCACAGTGGTGCCGCTCAGGAAGACCTCGTCCAGGTCGTAGAGCTCATGGGCCAGGATGAGGCCCTCAGACGCGGGGATGCCCAGCTCGCCAGCCAGCCGGAAGACCGTGGCCCGCGTGATGCCCGCCAGGATGTAGTTGGACGCCGGGTAGGTGATCAGCCGTCCGTCCCTCACGCCCCAGACGTTCGAGTGGGAACCTTCGGTGACGACGCCATCCCGCACCAGCACCGCCTCGAATGTCTCCGCCGCCATGGCCGCCTCGTTGGCCATGATGTTCGGGAGCAGGGATATGGACTTGATGTCGCAGCGGGCCCACCGGTTGTCCGGCATGGTGATGGCCGTGGCGCCGTCCTCCCACAGGTGGGACGGGTAGCCGGTGTGCGGCTTCGCGGCCACGTACACCGTCGCCTGCGTGCCCTTCGGCGGGAAGTGGTGCTTGCGGAGCGCGGCGCCTCGAGTGACCTGGATGTAGACGATCCCGTTGCCACTGACCCCGTTCTCCTCTATCAGCCGCCGACAGATCGGCTCCAGGGCCCGGACGTCGTGGTACTCGATCTGCAACGCGTTGGCACCGGCGAGCAGACGTTGCAGGTGCTCCTCCAACTCATAGGGCTGACCGGCGTAGATGCGAACGACCTCGTATAATCCATCGGCGAACAGGAAGCCGCGATCGTCCACCGATACGCGGGCCTCCGCTGCCGGCAGGTACTCACCATTCAGATAGACCAGCACGATGCGCTCCGGAATTGACGTGGAAACCTTGCTACAGATTGGGCGCCCCGCCGCGCCCGCGCAACGGCATGGAAGGTTCATGCCTGTGTTGCCATGACGGGCACAGAGCTGCTCGACCGGATCCGACCCAGGGAGCACCGCCTCCCGAACGGCCTCACCCTCCTGGTCCGTGAGGACCGGCTGGCGCCAGTGGCGGCCGTTGTGACGCACGTCCGGGCTGGGTACTTCGACGAGCCGGATCGTCTGGTGGGCGTGAGCCACGTCCTGGAGCACATGTTCTTCAAGGGTACGGCCCGGCGGGGAGTCGGCGAGATTGCCCGAGCCACCAAGGCGGCGGGCGGCTACCTGAACGCGGGCACCATCTACGACAGGACTTCCTATTACACGGTGCTCCCCGCCGCCGCCGTGGATCGGGGGCTGGACCTCCAGGCGGACGCGCTCATCCACTCGGTCATCGACGAGGACGAGCTGCGCAACGAGCTGGCGGTCATCATCGAGGAGGTGAAACGGAAGCTGGACAGCCCGTCCGCCCTGGCCACGGAGAAGCTCTTCGAGGCAATGTTCGACGTGCACCCCATGCGTCGCTGGCGCATGGGTATGCCCGAGGCACTGGCACGATTCACCCGCAAGGACGTGCTCGAGTACTATCGCTCCAGGTACACGGCTGGAAACATCGTGCTGGTGGTGGCCGGCGACGTGGACACCGAGGCGGTGGTCGGGCGGGTCGAGGAGCTCTACGCCGAGCTGCCCGCGGGAGACGGAGTCCAGCGGGATCGCCACGAGCCGGCCCGGTTGGGCGCAAGGCTGCGGGAGCTGAGCGGCGACGTGGCCCGGACCCGAGCCGAGATGGGCTGGCGGACACCGGCGTCGCTGCACCCGGACACCGTCGCTCTGGACGCCCTGGCCATGGTGGCCGGGCACGGACGGGCGTCCCGCCTCTACCGCCACGTACGCGAGACGGGGCTGGCTTCAAGCGTGGATGCCTACAACTACACACCCACGGAGGTGGGCGTCTTCGGGGTGGGACTCGAATGCGAGCCGGACGCAACGGTGCCGGCGCTACGGGCGGCCTGGCACCAGCTGGCCAGGCTCCGGGAGTCTCCAGCCCCACGGGACGAACTGGACCGGGTCGGCACGCTGCTGGAGGCCCGGCTGCTGCGGCGTCTCGAGACTGCCGAGGGCCGGGCCAACCTCCTGGCCCAGTGGCATGCCCTGGACCACTGGAGCCGCGTCGGTGAGTACCTGGACCGCATCCGCAGCCTGGAGCCCGATGACCTGCAAGCCGCGGCGGAGCGATACCTGGACCCGGAGCGGGTCACAATGCTGGTCTACCGGCCCGCCGATGCCCCCGCCATCGGTTGGCCCGACCAGGCTGTGCCCGCGCGCCTGGCTGAGGCGCCTCCCGACCCGGCCAACGACCCGGATCAGGGACCGGCCACGGATGCTGCCCCCGACCCGGCGGCGGCGACCCCCGCAGCGGCGCCCGCCGTGATCACCGGCCCTGGAGTGGTGGAGGACGGGGTCGTCCACTACCCTCTGGGCGGTGGCCGGCTGGTGGTGAAGCGACGGCCGGACGCGCCCCTGGTGGCAATGGCCATCGCATTCGCCGGTGGCACGGCCCGGGAGACGCCTGCCACGGCTGGGACCACTGGCCTCGCCGTGCGCGGCGCCCTCAAGGGCACGACCAGCAGGTCGGCCGAAGGCATCGCCATGGAGTCGGAGCGACTGGGCGGGAGCATAGCGGCTACGGCCGGCGCCGATCTGGTGTCGTGGTCGATCACGGTTCCCTCCAGCCAGTTCGGCCAGGCTTTCCCGCTCCTGGCTGACGTGGCCGCGAACCCCGTGCTCGCCGACGCCGCGGTGGAGACGGAGCGACAGATGGCGCTGGCGGCGCTGGACCGGCTGAGGGACGACATGTACTCCTACCCCATGCGACTGCTCCTGAAAGCCGCCTTCGGCGAGCACCCGTACGGGCTGGGCGTGGAAGAAACGACCAGCGCGCTGCGCCAGGTGACAGCCGCCGACGTGCGGCGCTGGCACCGGGAGGAGCTGGGCCAGCCATCCGTCCTGGTCGTGGGCGACGTGGAGCCCGAGCAGGTGACCGACGCGGTGGCCAGATGGCTACCCGCCTCAGAGTCGGCACCGTTGGCCGAGCCGCCGGCCCCGACCTGGCCGGAACAGAGACGGAGAGAGGAGGTGTGGCGGGACAAGGCCCAGACCGCCCTGGCCGTGGCTTTTCCCGGCCCCGCACGGACGGGGCCGGACCGGATCGCCCTCGAGGTGCTGTCCCGGGCGGTGAGCGGACTGGGGAACAGGCTCTTCGAAGAGCTGAGGAGCCGCCGGTCACTGGCCTACACCGTCACCGCCTATCCGCTCTTGCGACGATACGGCGGCGCCTTCGTAGCGTACATAGCCACCTCGCCCGAGAGAGAGGACGAAGCCCGGTCGGCGCTGCTCGACGAGTTGAGACGCCTGCGCCACGAGCCGCCCTCCGAGGAGGAGTTGGAGCGGGCCAGGGAATACGCCATAGGGACCTGGCAGATCCAGACCCAGACCAGCGGCGCCCAGCTCTCGGAGCTGGCCACCGCCCTGCTCATCGGGGAAGGCCTCGAGGAGATAAGGGAGCTCGAGGCCCGGACCCGCGCCGTCAGCCGGGACGACGTGCTGGAGGCAGCAGCACGCTGGTTCGACGAGGATCGCTTGGCTGAAGGAGTGGTCCACGGCCGCGTCGATCAGGAGTAGCCGCCAGGTGGTGCGCACAGGCAGACGCAGCCGCTGATTGGTCCAGCGCCCGTCGTCACCCTATATTGCCGTCCTCCTATCCTCCAACCCGGACGGTCCCATGAGCGACTACAGCAACATCCGCATCGAGCGGGCGGACGGACGCGCCACCGTGATCGTGGCCCGGCCCGAGAAGCTCAATGCCCTGAACGCCGAGACCATCGATCAGCTGCGCCACGCATTCGATGAGCTGGCCCGCGATCCCCAGGTCCGGGGCATAATAGTGACTGGTGAAGGGGAGAAGGCATTCGTGGCGGGCGCAGACATCGGAGAGCTGGCCCGCATGGGACCCATCGACGGGATCGACCTCTCCCGCCGTGGGCAGGACGCGTTCCGGCTCCTGGAGCGCATGGGCAAGCCGGTGGTGGCGGCGGTGAACGGCTATGCCCTGGGCGGAGGGATGGAGCTGGCCCTGGCCTGCCACCTGCGCATTGCCGCCGACAACGCACGCTTCGGACTGCCCGAGGTCAAGCTGGGCGTCATCCCAGGCTACGGTGGGACGGTCAGGCTGCCGCGCATCGTCGGGCGGGGGATGGCCCTGGAGATGATCCTTACCGGTGAGATGATCACCGCCCAGCGCGCCCACGAGGTCGGCCTCGTCAACAGGGTCGTGCCCCAGGCCGAGGTCCAGGCCACCGCTGAACAGGTGCTCGACACCATCCTCAAGAATGGACCAGTGGCCCTGCGCATGGCCCTGGAAGCGGTGGACAGGAGCCTCGAAACAGGGATCGACGAGGGGTTGGACATGGAAGCCCACCTCTTCGGCCTCCTGGCCTCCACCGAGGACATGAAGGAGGGGATGGCGGCATTCCTGGAGAAGAGGCCCGCCTCGTTCAGCGGACGCTGAACGAGGCGGGCTCGGCTGCGCCTCGCAGAGGGGCCCGGCTGCGCGAACAACGGGTCGGCTGCGCCCCCACAGATTTGCGCGTGCGCGCGTTGCGCGGCGCGCGCGCGCGCGATAGATTTTGATTGATGGATTCGCCGCCGTCTCTGGTGTGCCGCGAGCTGCGGCTGCGTGGGTTCCGGAATTATCCGGAGCTGGACGTGGCCTTTCCTCCCGTTGGCGCGGCGATCATCGGCCCGAACGGCTCGGGCAAGACCAACCTGGTCGAGGCGCTTTATTACCTGGAGATATTCCGGTCTTTCCGCGGCGCGGCGGATGAGCAGTTGTGTCGGTTCGGCGACGACGTGTTCCACGTCCGCGGCCGATTCGAGGATCCGTTGAGTGGTCGCTCGCTGGAGGTGACGGCGGCGTACGACAAGCGGCGCCGGGAGAAGCGGGTCACGGTGGACGGCGTGGTGCCCGACAGGCTGGGCGGCGCCCTCGGCCGGGTGGGGATGGTGGTCTTCTCGCCATCGGACGTGGGCCTGGTCAGCGGGTCCCCCTCGGAGCGACGGAGGTTCCTGGACATCGTTTTGTCGTTGAACGTGCCGGGCTACCTGGCGGCGGTGCAACGCTTCCGACAGACCCTCAAGCAGCGGAACGCGCTGCTCCGGGAGGGCGCGCCGGCGGGCGTCCTGGAGGCCTGGACGATCGGGCTGGTGGAGGCGTCGGCGCAGATCATGGCGGCCCGCGCCCGCTGGGTGTCTGATCACGCCGGGTTGTTCGCCGCCTGCTACGAGCGGGTGGGGCACGAGGCGCCCGCGCGATTGGAATACCGGTGCAGCGTCCCGGCGGCGGCGTCGCCCGGGACGGACGTGGCGGAAGCCTTGACGGCCGAGCTGGAGCGGGTCGCACAGAGGGAGCGGGAGCAGGGCATCACTCTGCGCGGTCCACACCGTGATGACCTGGGGCTGGCGCGGGAGGGGCCCGACGGATGGCTCGACCTGCGGGACTTCGGCTCGGGTGGACAGCAGCGCACGGCGGCTGTGGCGCTGCGTCTGGTGGAGGCGGCAACCGTACGGGAGGCGAGGAGCACGTCACCCATGATCCTGCTGGATGACATCTTCGCCGAGCTGGACCCGGGACGCTCCGAGAGATTGCTCGAGCTGATCGAGGAGACACCAGGCCAGGTCATCCTGACCGCGCCCAAGCCGTCGGACCTGGAGGTCCGGCGGGGCGCGCTGACCAGGTGGCGTATCTCCTCCGGCAAGATAGTGGCGGCGGCATGAGCGGTTACGGCGAACGGGGCAGGCCGACCCGGGTAGCGGATGCCCTCACTGCCTACCTGAAGCGCTCCGGGCTCGGCGACCGGTTGGAAGAGACATCGGTTCTCGATTCCTGGGCCGAGCAGGTGGGGCCGCGGATAGCCGCCGTGGCCAAGCCCGTCCAGGTGGCCAGCGGCGTCCTGGTGGTGGCGGTGGAGACCAGCGCGTGGCTCATGGAGCTGCGCCTGATGGAGGCGGAGATCAAGGCCCGGTTGAACGAAGGGCGAGAGAAGGGCCGGATCCACCGGATACGATTCGTCCTCGCCGGATCGCCGTGGACCGACCCGACCGGTGACCGGCCGGGTGGCGGCGGTCGCCGGGGGCGGTAACCATTGGGCTGTTCAGGGGTATATACAGGGTTGTTTGAACGGACGCGAGAAACCCAATTCGGGTGACCATGGCGAAGAACCGGAAGACCACTGACTACACCGCAGGGCAGATCCAGGTGCTCAAGGGCCTGGAGGCCGTCCGCAAGCGGCCTGGCATGTACATCGGGTCCACTGCGGCCCGGGGCCTCCACCACCTGGTGTACGAGGTGGTGGACAATGCTGTGGATGAAGCCATGGCCGGGTACTGCACCCGCATCGAGGTGGTCCTCCAGGAGGACGGCTCGGTCACGGTGGACGACGACGGCCGGGGCATCCCGGTGGACGTGCACCCCACCGAGGGCGTGCCGGGCGTGGAACTGGCCATGACCATGTTGCACGCGGGCGGAAAGTTCGATCGCAACACCTACAAGGTCTCGGGCGGTCTGCACGGCGTGGGTGTGAGCGTGGTGAACGCACTGTCTGAATGGCTGGAGGTGGAGATCCGGAGGGATGGCAAGATCTATCGCCAGCGCTACGCCCGGGGCTCGAAGGCGAGCGAGCTGGAGGTGGTGGGCAAGGCCAAGAAATCCGAGAGCGGCACGAAGGTGTCGTTCAATCCGGATCCGGAGGTCTTCACCGAGCTCCTGTTCAATCACGACACGCTGTCGAACCGGCTCAGGGAGATGGCCTTCCTCAATCGCGGGCTCCTGATCCGTCTGCTGGACCAGCGGGAGGTAGTGGGCGACGAGCAGCGGGAGCACGAGTACCGGTACGACGGCGGGATCGTCGAGTTCGTCGAGTACCTTCGCGCCAGCCGGCAGCCCCTGCACCCCAAGCCCATCTACATCGAGGCAGTGCGGGAAGAGGCGGAGATCGAGCTGGCCATCCAGTACGACCAGGGCTACACAGAGAGCACGTTCACCTTCGTCAACAACATCAACACGCACGAGGGCGGCACCCACCTTACCGGGTTCAAGGCGGCGCTCACCCGCACCCTGAATGACTATGCCAGGAAGAACAACCTCCTGAAGAAGGAGCTGGACTCCCTGTCGGGCGAGGACATTCGGGAGGGCCTGACGGCGGTGCTCTCGATCCGGGTCCGGGAGCCCCAGTTCGAGGGCCAGACCAAGACCAAGCTGGGCAATTCGGAGGTCCGTGGCGCCGTGGAGCAGGTGGTCAACGACAAGCTGGCCACCTACCTTGAGGAGCACCCGTCGGTGGGCCGGATCATCATCGAGAAGGCGGTGCAGGCGGCCCGGGCCCGGATCGCCGCGCGCAAGGCCCGGGACCTTACTCGTCGCAAGGGGGCGCTGGAGGGCAGCGTGCTGCCGGGCAAGCTGGCCGACTGCTCCATCACCGATCCCACCGTTTGCGAGCTCTACCTGGTCGAGGGTGACAGTGCCGGCGGCACCGCCAAGCAGGGTCGTGACAGGTCATACCAGGCCATCCTGCCGCTCCGGGGCAAGATCCTCAACGTGGAGAAGGCCAGGCTGGACAGGATCCTCTCCAACGAGGAGATCCGGACGATGATCACCGCCATCGGCACCGGCATCGGCGAGGACGAGTTCGACCTGAAGCACGCCCGGTACCACAAGATCATCATCATGACCGACGCCGACGTGGACGGCGCCCATATCCGGACCCTCCTCCTCACCTTCTTCTTCCGCCACATGCGGGAGCTGGTGGAGGCGGGGATGGTCTACATAGCCATGCCGCCCCTGTACCGGCTGGCCAAGGGCAAGGAAGAGCACTACGCCTACACGGAAGCCGAGCGGGACGAGATCATGGAGCGGCTCTCGCCCAACGGCCGGGAAACGGGCCGGGGCGTCCACCTCCAGCGCTACAAGGGGCTGGGTGAGATGAACGCCGAGCAGCTCTGGAAGACCACCATGGACCCGGACACCCGCACCATCATGCGCGTGACCCTCGAGGACGCCGTTGAGGCCGACCGGATCTTCTCGCACCTCATGGGCGATGACGTCGAGCCCCGACGCGCCTTCATCGAGAAATACGCGCCGTTCGTCAGGAACCTGGACGTATAGGCACCGTGTGGCCAGCGCACCCATGGGAATGCCGGACGTATCTCTGGCGCCCGGGGGATTGCTGCGAGTCGTGCTAAATAGTCCCAGTAGATCTGCGTGACTGCCCTTGCCCCGGTCGGGCTCAGCCCTCTATCATCGCGGGCCGGCAGTCTGCCTTCCCACCACCTGCAAGGGATTCGCCATGTCGGAATTACACGTCCGCTGCGCTGTGCGGAGCGCCACCAGGAGTCTGGCCTCGCTACTACTCGTGCTGGGTTGCGTCACGGCCCACGGCGTCGAAGCGCAGGAAGTGAAGCTGGCCTGGCAGTTCCGGCCGGGTGATACCCACGTCTACCTCCAGACCAACTCCAGCCGCAGTGAGACCCCCGTGGGAGACGTGACCCAGGCGCAGACCATCCGGATGCGGAAGGACGTCCTGGCGGTCGGTCCGGACGGCGCCGCCGACCTCCGGGTGACCCACGAGGCGTTCCAGATGGAGACCGACGGGCCCATGGGTCACCAGAGGTATGATTCCGAGTCGGGTGAGCCTGCTCCGGACTTGGGCACGAAGATCCTGGGGCAGATGGTGGGCACCAGCTTCCAGGTGACCATGAAGCCGGATGGCGGCATACGGCAGGTCTCGGGCATGGACGAGATCTTCGCCAGGCTGCTGGCGGCATACCGTGAGGATTCGCCGGAGACAGACGCGGAGGTGGAGGCAATGCTGGAGGGCATGCTGGATGCTGAGCATGCTGAGGCCCAGATGCAGCAGATGATACATGCCCTTCCCTCGGACCCGGTGGCGCCGGGGGCGGAGTGGTCTACCGAGATGGTCCTGCACCTGCCCATGGGGACGGCGCTGACCGAGTACACCTACCGCCTGGAGGAGGTGGTGGTGCGGGACGGGCGCCGTGTGGCGGTAATCGGGATAACGGGCAGGATGGGCCCCATGCAGATGGCGGACAATCCCATCGCCGCCATGCTCGAGATTACCGGACTGGACCTGACGGGCACAATGGAGTTCGCCGTGGACCGGGGCCTGGTGCTCCGCACATCTGCCACCACGGTCATGGAAGCTGCGGTCATGGGTATGACCATGCGGGTCGAGGGCACGAGCGGAATGGATCTCGTCGAGTAGCCCTGACCGGTCGGCACGGCTTTCGCAACTGATTGTAGCGGTTATATCTGAGTACCGCGACATCTGGAGAAGTCATGCGATACGATGCCGACGGTGAGCGTTGGGACGTCTATGTGTCCAAGGAGTCATCCCGGGAAGGTCTGAGGCCGGTGATCTTCCACTGCCTGAGCAACAGCTCCTACGGCTGGCGCGTGGTGGAGGTCTCGGAGGACGAGGTTCGGTCTGATGAGACCCTCGAGCGTCTGGACGACGAGGCGCTGGACCAGCTGTACGCCCGGTCACAGCCTTTCGACTATGCCCGCGACCCCCACGCGCGGGAAGACCATATCGGTGATGCCACCGGTCGTTGAGGCTTGCCGTGGCGAGTGGCGTCAGATGACGTCCCGGTAGATGGGGTTGACCACCAGCTCACCGCCTTCGCCCACCACTTGCCGGTCCCAGGGGAACACCACCGCTGCGTCAGTCTCCACTGCGAAGAAGTCAGGCTTGTAGCGGCCTGCCTTGACGAAGCTGGTGGCCGTCCGCACCTCTGCCGGTCGCACCGCCCTGACGGCGGCGAGGGCCATGCGCAGGGTCTCACCGGTGGAGCAGATCTCGTCGACGATCAGGACCTTCTGGCCCCGGGCGTGTGTGGGCGCCGCGGTCAGGAGCTGGGGGCGCTGGTACACCCGCTCGGCGCCGGACCTGCGCGTGATCTTCATGGAGAAGAAGTCCCGTCGCAGGATCGAGGCGATGATCGCGCCGGGTATCACCCCCGCCTTGGCTATGCCGATGACCACATCGGGATCGTAGCTGCGGGAGACATTCACGGCAAGGGCGCGGCACAGCTCGCCGAACACGTCCCAGGTCAGCTCGATGACCCCGTCCCCTTCGAGGGACTCGATAGGCGGATCGAATCCGGCGGTGAAGCTCCGGTCCATTGGCTTCCTCTCAGGTGCGGGGTGATGCTGCAAGATAGCGGGGCCGGCTGGGCCGGGGAAGCGCTTGACCGGACGGACCCGGAGCGGCATCCTCTCCCATGTCCAGCGACTTGAAGCAGCGTGCCGAGGCGCGACTGGAAGCAGCTCTGGCCGTCCCCGGCGCGCCCGCTGATCCCCGCCCACTCTACCGGCCGGCGCTCCGTCATCTGCGGGAGACCGACCCGACGGCGTTCGCCCGGGCCATCTCCTTCTTCGAGGAGACGCTGGTCCCTGCGGTGGCCGCGGAAGCGGACGCTCTGGGTACGTGGCTGGAGTATGGCCGATTGCTCGTATCCGCTCTGGCCCCGGGCCGCCTGCTGGAAGTTGATGGGACTGGCAGGGCCCGGGAGGTCGATGACGCCACCGGTGCCTGTGGGCTCGTGCTCTTCCTTCCCGACTCTGGGGCTGCGCCGGTGCTGGTGCTCCGCCAGCCCAGTGAGGCATCGCCGGCCCAGGCCGCCACCATCGAGCTGCTGGTGGCGGGTCGTGTCACCGCCTCAGGCTACGACTGAGGGCGGTCAGCCGCCCTTGGTCATGCTGTCCAGGAACTCCTGGTTCGTCTTGGTCCGGCGCATCCGCTCCAGGAGGAACTCCAGTGCTTCGGCGGCGGGCATGTCGGAGAGGAAGTTCCTCAGCAGGTAGACGCGGTTCAGCTCGCCCTCCGAGAGCAGCAGCTCTTCCTTCCGGGTGCTGGAGCGGTTGATGTCCACCGCAGGGAATATGCGCTTGTCGGAGATATGCCGATCCAGCACCACCTCCATGTTGCCGGTGCCCTTGAACTCCTCGAAGATCACCTCGTCCATCCTGGAGCCGGTCTCGACCAGGGCAGTGGCGCAGATGGTGAGGGAGCCGCCGTCGTCGATGTTGCGGGCGGCGCCGAAGAAGCGCTTGGGCTTGTGGAGCGCGTTGGCGTCCACGCCGCCTGACAGGATCTTGCCGGAGTGGGGCACCGTCACATTGTAGGCCCGTGCCAGCCGGGTGATGGAGTCCAGGAGGATCACCACGTCGCGCCCGGCCTCCACCAGCCGCTTCGCCTTCTCCAGAACCATTTCCGCCACCTGGGTGTGCCGGTCCGCCGGCTCGTCGAACGTGGAGGAGATGATCTCCGCGTCCACGTTCTCCTCCATGTCCGTGACTTCCTCCGGTCGCTCGTCGATCAGCAGCACGATCAGGTGGATGTCCGGCTGGTTCTCCAGGATGGCATTGGCAATCTTCTGGAGCAGGATCGTCTTGCCCGCCTTGGGCGGTGAGACGATCAACCCGCGCTGGCCCTTACCGATGGGGCTTATCAGGTCCAGCAGCCGCATCGACAGGTCGCCCGCCTGGTTCTCGAGCCGGAGCCGCTCGTCCGGGTATCGAGGCCGCAGGTTGTCGAAGGCGATACGATGCTTGGCACGCTCTGGCTCGGCGCCATTCACCGCCTCCACCTTCAGCAGGGCCAGGTATCGCTCACCCTCCTTGGGCGGACGGACCTGGCCGAGGATGGTGTCACCGGTGCGCAGGTCGAACCGTTTGATCTGTGAGGGCGAGACATAGATGTCGTCGGGCCCGTACAGGTAGTTCCAGTCCTGGGACCTGAGGAACCCGTAGCCTTCGGGCAGAACCTCCAGGACCCCTTCCCCCCGCAGGACGACGTCGCTGTCCAGCAGGTTCTGCTCGATGCGGAAGATCAGGTCCTGTTTGCGGAGGCCCGAGTAGTTGGATATCTGAAGCTCCTCGGCCATCTCATGGAGCTCAGCGATTGATTTGCTCTTCAGTTCGGCGATGTCCACGTGACTCTCCATCTTGAAAGCTCCGGCACCCGGCACGCATGCCGGAGTGTCCGGAGAGGAGGCTTGAATCTGGTATGGGTATGAAAACCGGAGTATGTACTGGTCGGCGGAACGCCCTTCGTTGGCCGATTTTGGAGCTGATCATGTTTGCGGGTGATGCGGCAAGCTTACCACTCGGCGCAGTCGGGGTCAAGGGTGATCATGAGCGATGACGACATGTCCCATGCGGCAATCGTGCCACTGGCACTTCACCGCCTGGGGTCGGCGGCCGGAGCTCATTGACATCGTCGTGCTTGACACGCTCCGGGAGCGGAAGAAGCTTAGTAGGCCACAGAAGGGGAAAGGACATGGCGCGCCACAACCGCGAAGCCAGCGGCTCCGATCAACGCGGCTTCCACTACACCGTAAGCTATCAGCCGGACTGGCTCGGGCAGGTCAAGGTGACCCGGCTCCTGGAGACGGGTCGCCAGTCGACCAAGACCTTGTTCGCCAATCCCGACGGGGACAGGCGGGAGCCCGGGCAGCAGGTCCGTACCGGGATCGGCTGCCCGGACCAGGATCTGGCGATCGGTCTGACGATCACGGATCCAGGCCGTAGGGTCCGCCGGATCGTCGTGGAGACCGTTCCAGCCGACCCTGATCCTGATGCCGGTAACAGGGACGTGGTGCAGTTCACCATCGAGCCCCGTCTCTGACCGAGGCCATACCGCGGCGCAGGTCATGTCCGGCCGGCTGAGACCCAACTGGTGGTCCTATGGCACGAACATCCTGAGGATGATCGAATGGGCTTCCGCCAGCAGGGAGTCGATCTGGACCTGTACTCCCTGGATAGCCAGCTCCAGAGCCGGGTCCATTTGCACCCGGCCCAGGAAACCCTGGTCCCCCTCGACCCGCTCCTCGAGCAGGGTCAGTGCCGCGTCCACGGACCTGATCCTTGCAGCCAGGTCTCGGGCCTCCAGGGCCAGCGGTCCGTCGGGCGCATACTGGCCGGCCAGACGGTCCGCTGCCTGTCCGAGCGCGGCCAGGCGACCTCGCAGGCTCCGGATGTGGGCAGGGGGTCCGGTCCCGGTATCCATGAACCGGCCCAGTGGTCCTGCGTCCATCTGGACCCACAGCGCCGCGGCGGTGGCGGTGGTCGCTTCGATCTGTCGGCCGAGCTCCCGGGCCGCCGTCTCCTGTCTCGCGAGGGTGCCCCGCACCTGCCTGGCGGCTGCCAGGACCGTATCCATGGTTGGCCCCAGGGCCTGGGCCCGGGCCAGCAGCTCGGCGGGATCCGGTCGGGGCAGGCCCCGCAGCGTGTCGTTGGCCTGGAGAGGCGGATCCGTCGGGGAGCCGGCGAAGACGCGGACCAGTGGCTCGGCGATGAAGCGCCGGCGTGACGCGCGCACGTCGCTGGACCGGGTGACAAGGGCGCGGGCTGGCCTGTGGAGCCGGAGGTCCAGGGCCACGAGGACGGTGTCCTGCCCCTGGATCAGGCCCACATCGGTGACCCGGCCCATTTTGACACCCTCGACCCACACCTCGGTGCCCACGCGGGCGCCGTCCGCCTCGGGCACGATGGCCACCACCGGAATCGTACGGCGGGTGGCGTCCAGGATAGCCTGCATGTTGAAGATGAGTAGACCCGTGGCCACTGAGGCGGCCAGGAGCAGGTAGCCGCGGCGAGCGGATCGGGCGCGAGAGCTGTTGGCGAACACGCCCTCGGGCGGTGCAAGGGCCGGGCCTTTGGATCGTCGGTGGCGCAGGTGGTGTACTGATGGAACGTCTATGATGAAAGTGATTACCGGGGCCTGGCGCGCCCCTGCAGCCTGGGTCGGTCGCTCGGCAGTGGGCACTGCTGCGGGCATGGGCAGGTTCGGTCAGTTCCTGGCCGGAATCGGCCATGCCCTGACCGACGTGCGTACATGGGGGCCGGCCCTGGTCGCCCAGATGGGGCGGATAGGTGTGGCGTCACTGCCCATTGCCCTGTTCATTGCCGCCTTCACCGGCATCGTGCTGGCGTTGCAGGCGTCGTATACCTTTACCGGCGCCATCCCCAAGTACTTCGTGGGCGTGCTGGTGGGTAAGACCATGCTGTTGGAGCTGGGCCCGGTGCTCACGGGGCTGGCGCTGGCTGGCCGGGTGGGAGCCAACATCGCGGCGGAGCTGGGCACAATGCGGGTGACGGAGCAGATCGATGCACTGGAGACCCTGGGCTACGACCCGCTGGCCCATCTGGTCGTGCCCAAGGTCATGGCGGCGCTGATCATGTTCCCGGTGGTGGTGGCCTTCGCCAATGCCATGGGCATCGTCGCGGCATGGGCCACGGCTCTCAACCTGCTGGACATGACCACGCCAGAGTTCGTCCGGGGGTTGCGGCTGTTCTTCGTGCCCTTCGACGTGACCTATTCCCTGATCAAGGCCGCGTCTTTCGGGCTGGCGGTGGCCACAATCGGCTGCTTCTTCGGCTTCACCACATGGGGCGGTGCCCAGGCGGTTGGCCGTTCCACCACACAGGCGGTGGTCCTGAGCAGCATGGTGATCCTGGTTCTGGACGCCTTCTGGGCGGTGACACTGCTGTGAGCATCGTACTTGACGGGGTGGCGAAGCGCTTCGGCACGGCCGTCGTCCTGAACGGGGTCTCCCTGGAGGCGCGGGATGGCGAGACACTGGCGGTGATAGGGGCGTCCGGGGTGGGCAAGTCGGTGCTGCTCAAGAGCGTGGTGGGCCTGATACGTCCCGATGTCGGTACCATCCAGGTGGACGGCGAACTGGTGACGGAGCTCCGGCGCCAGGACCTCTACAACCTGCGGCGGCGTGTGGGTTACGTGTTCCAGTTCGCTGCGCTGTTCGACTCCATGACGGTCGAGGAGAACCTGGCCATGGGGCTGAGCCGGGTGCCGGGGCTGTCGCTGGCGGAGCGGCGGGAGCGGGTCGCCGAGTCCCTGCGTCTGGTGGACCTTGAGGGTTTCGGTGCCCAGATGCCCGGCGAGCTGTCGGGAGGTCAGCGCAAGCGGGTCGGGCTGGCCCGGGCCGTCGCCATACGGCCCAAGTACCTTCTCTACGACGAGCCCACCACGGGCCTGGACCCGGTGACGAAAACTGTCATCGACCGGCTGATCCTGCGGATGCGGGAGGAGCTGGGTGTGACCAGCGTGGTGGTGACGCATGACATGACCAGCGCCTACCGTATCGCGGATCGAATCGCCATGCTCCATGCTGGGCGGATCAGATACCTGGGTACCCCTGACCAGATCAGGGCGAGCGATGACCCCGTGGTCCGGGGCTTCATCGACGGGAGGCCGGAGCTGATGCAGGAGCCGGTGACATGAGTATGAGTAACGAGGTACGGGTCGGTGCGGTCCTGATCGCTGGCATCGTGCTAGTGGTGGTCGGCACCATCTGGCTCCAGGGCTGGAGGATCGGTCGCGAAGACCAGCTGGTCACCGCCTGGTTCCGCGAGGTGGGCCAGGTCCAGCGTGGTAACCCGGTGAAGCTCCGAGGGGTGCACATCGGCAGGATCGAGGAGATATCCCTGGACGCCGGTGGCAGCGGCGTGGCCGTGCGCATGAGCATCGGGAGCGACGTGCGGATGCCCGAGGACCCGGTGGTCCTGCTTTCCATGGAGTCCCTCTTCGGCGACTGGCAGGCGGAGATCCACTCCCGCGCCCGCTTCCCGCTATACGACTATGCCGTGTCGCCCGAGCCGGACGGCATCCCGGGCTACTCGCTGCCGGACATGTCTCGTCTCACCGCCGTCGCGGACCGGATCGCGGAGAACCTGGCGGTCATAACCGACCGGGTGGACATCGCGTTCACGGACGAGACGGCCCTCAACATCCGTGAGGCCATAGACAACATCCAGCGGGTCACCGGCCAGCTCACGGCCCTGGTCGAGGCGCAGGAGCAGACGGTGCGGGACGTGGCCGTGGGTCTGGAGACGACCACGGAGACCTTGCAGCAGGCGGCGCTGTCCGCCAGTCGCACGTTCAGTCTCATCGAGACCGCCATCGCCGACGGCCAGTTGGCGAGCATCGTGGGTAACGTGGACCGCCTGACGGCACAGATCGATACATTGAGCAGCGCACTGGTCCTGGTCTCCCGCGACATGGGCGGTGTGACCGAGTCGGCGGACAGCGCCTTCGCGTCGCTCCATGCCATCGTCAGTGCCCTGGACCGCGGCGAGGGGACTCTCGGGCTGCTGCTCCAGGACACGGCGCTGTACCGGGATCTGGCTCTGACCAGCTCGCTGGTCCAGGACCTGATCCGGGACTTCCAGCGGAACCCCCGCCGCTACATCAATCTCCGGGTCTTCTGACCTCTCCGCCCGCCAGCGGGCCGGCGGTCAGCGGTTCGACCGGTCGGGGCGGCGGCGCCCCGTCGCGCCGGTGCATGGCGATATCCGTCCCGCACGCCCTTGGCGGTCTTCTCGCGGGTCCGGCTGTTGCGTGGGCTCGCACCTGATGATCAACTTCCAGCGCGAGGACGCTGGACAGGGGCGCTGGCCGGGAGGGGTGGGTGCTCAGTGGCGCTACTCGTTCAGAAGTACGGAGGCACCTCGGTCGGTGATCCGGAGCGGATCCGGAGGGTGGCGGACCGTATCAGTCGCTACCGTGGCCGGGGACACGACCTGGTGGTGGTGGTCTCCGCCATGGGCCAAACCACCGATGAGCTGGTGACGCTGGCCGCGTCGGTGACCCCGGATGCGGTTCGGCGGCACCCTCGGGAGATGGACATGCTGCTGACGGCCGGGGAGCGTATCTCCATGGCGCTGCTGGCGATGGCCATCCGGGAGCAGGGGCTGGAGGCTATCAGCTTCACCGGCTCGCAGGCAGCTATCATAACCGATGACCGGCACACTGTCGCCCGGATCGAGGAGGTGCGCGCGGACCGGGTGCGCCGGGAGTTGGCTGCCGGCCGGGTAGTGATCATTGCCGGGTTCCAGGGTGTCAGTCGTGGCCGGGAGGTGACCACGCTGGGTCGTGGCGGATCGGACACGACCGCTGTGGCCCTTAGCGCCGCCCTGGGCGCGGAGCGGTGTGACATCTTCACGGATGTAGACGGCATCTTCACCGCTGATCCGCGCAAGGTGACTTCGGCCCGGCGAATCCCCCTCATCGGCTATGACGAGATGCTGGAGCTGGCAGCCGCCGGCGCCAGTGTGACGCATCCCCGGGCAGTGGAGATTGCGGCCCGCTACGGCGTGGTGGTCCGTGTGCTCTCTTCGCTGCTGGAGGGCGAGGACGGCGGTACCACGATCGCGCGGAGGATACCCAGCATGGAAGACCCGGTCCTTACGGGAGTGGCATCGGAGGCAGGTTACGGTCAGCTCGTCCTGCGAGGTCTGCCGCCGGAGATGACGACGATGACCTTGGTGCTTTCGAGGCTGACCCTGGCGGAGGTGAGCGTGGATCTGCTCACCCAGGTGGACCAGGCGGACGGCCGCCGATCGATCCAGCTGACGGTTGCGGCCTCCGAGCTGACGCAGGCGGAGGAGACGTGCCAGGGTGTGGTGGCCGAGCTCGGGGGGGAGGGAGTGGACGTGACCCATGACCTGGCCCGGCTCACGCTGGTGGGCAGCGGCATGCACAAGCGGCCGGGAGTGTTCGCCCGTGCGTTCCAGGTCCTGCGGGACCAGGGTGTGGAGGTGCACAGCGTGTCAGCCACCTCGATCTCCATCATCCTGATGGTCGGCGGTCAGGACGAGGACCGGGCGGTCCGCTTGCTGCACGAGGCCTTCAAGCTCGAGGAGGTGGGGCAGTGAAGGTAGCCGTGCTGGGCGCGACGGGCGCTGTGGGTCAGACCATGCTCCAGGTCCTGGCGGAGAGACTGCCGGAAGTGGAGGAGGTGGTCCCCATGGGCTCGCCCCGCTCGGTGGGGAAGACGCTGGAGTGGCGCGGCCGGGAGTGGCGCGTCACGGCGCCGGACCCCGCCGCCTTCCGCGGTTGCCGGGTGGCGCTCTTCTCCGCCGGCTCGCAGCTGAGCCGTGAGTGGGCGCCGGTGGCGGCGGCGGCTGGGGCGGTGGTGGTGGACAACTCCTCCGCCTGGCGCCTGGACCCGGATGTGCCCCTCGTGGTGCCCGAAGTGAACGGCCCCCGGGTGGCGGACCTGCGCAATGGTATCATCGCCAACCCCAACTGCTCCACGATTCAGCTCGTTCTCCCCCTGGAAGCGCTGCGGCGGGCCGCAGGCGTGGAGCAGGTGGTGGTGAGCACGTACCAGTCCGTCTCGGGGGCGGGTCGGAAGGGGACGCGGTCCTACGAGTCCGAGCTGGCCGGCGGTCGGGACCCCGACTCCCCGTTCCCTGGCGAGATAGTGGGAAACGTGATCCCCAGGATCGGGCCGCTCCGGGATGACGGCTGGACTGAGGAGGAGGAGAAGATGCGGGCGGAGACCCGCAAGATACTGGGCCTGCCGGCGCTGGCGGTGACGGCCACCTGCGTCCGGGTCCCGGTGGCGGTGGGGCACGCGGTGGTGGCCATGACCGTGCTCGAGCGGCCCCTGTCGCTGGGGCAGGCTCGCGCCGCAATCGCCGGGATGCCTGGCGTCGTTCTGTGGGATGAGGCGGCCGATCCCCTGCCGCGTGAGGTGGCTGGCGGCGACGACGTGCACGTGGGCCGATTGCGGTCCGACCCGGACCACCCCAACGTGTGCCACATGTGGATCGTGGCGGACAACCTCCGGAAGGGCGCGGCTACCAACGCGGTGCAGATCGCGGCCCTCGTGATCCGTGGCTAGGCGGCCAGGGTTCCGGCGGGGCAAGGGTGCGCGGCGCCCGGTGCGGATCGAGACCAGTGCGGGCGGAGTGGTGTTCCGTCGGTCGACCGCTGGGCCTGTCTTCCTGCTGATACGGGACCCGTACGAGAACTGGGGGCTGCCCAAAGGCCACCTCGAGCGAGGCGAGTCGCCGGAGGACGCGGCGCTCCGGGAGGTGGCCGAGGAGACGGGGCTCGACCACCTGGAGCTACGCGGGGAGCTGGGCACCATCGACTGGTACTTCAGGGAGGGCGCCGACCTGATCCACAAGTACTGCCACTTCTTCCTCATGGAGACGAACTCCAAGAGCACGCGGCCCCAGCTCGAAGAGGGCATCTCCGCCTGCATCTGGCTCCCGCTGAACGACGCACTCCAGACACTGACCTACGACAACGCCCGCCTGATCCTGAAATCCGCTGGCAGCCGCGTCGGCTGACGCGGTCGGGCTCCCCCGGACGCGGTGGGAATGCGGATTGCGTAGGTCGGGCGGTGGGATGCTTGCTGGTCGGCAGACTCCCTACTAGTGTGCTGCTGCCTCTGACCCGTGCTGGTGCGGATCGTAGCGTGACCGTCGCTTCAATGCCACCAGATCCCGGCATCGGGGCACTGGGAAATTACAGAGATCGGATATCGTGGCCGAAGAGGATCGTCGGGACATCAACATCATCGGCGGCGGGCCCACTGGCCTGTTCGCTGCGTTCTACGCGGGCATGCGCGGAGCCAGCGTGCGGATAGTGGATTCACTGCCAGAGCTGGGCGGTCAGCTGATGGCGCTGTACCCGGAGAAGTATATCTACGATGTGGGTGGGTTCCCGCGCATCACCGCAAAGGAGCTGGCGGAGAACCTGATAGCGCAGGGCACCCAGTTCGACCCGGACATCCGGCTGGAGGAGGAGGTGCGGGATCTGGTGGCCGACGACGTGGGGTTCACGCTGCTGACGAGCGATGGCAGGTATCCATCGCGCACCGTGCTGATCGCGGCGGGCAAGGGGGCCTTCGCACCGCGGCCGCTGGAGTGCCCGGGCTACACCGAGCTGCTGGGTCGGGGGCTCGAGCACCATGTGCGTGCCCCGTCCATCTACGGGGGGAAGAGGGTCCTGATCGTGGGCGGCGGTGACTCGGCGGTGGACTGGGCGCTGGCCCTTCAGCACGTGACCGACCGGCTGGTGCTGATCCATCGCCGGGCCGGGTTCCGGGCCCATGCCCATTCCATGAGACAACTGCACGAGGCGGTGGACGCCGGTCGGATCCATCTGCTGACCTTCCGCGAGGTCCGGGCCATCCATGGCGAGCAGGAGGTGACCGGCGTCACCGTCTTCGACAACAGGACCGAGCAGGAAGACCACCTGGAGGTTGACGCCGTGCTGGCCCTGATCGGCTTCAAGCCGGACCTGGGCCCCCTCACCCGGTGGGGCCTCGAGCTGGACCGGAACACGATACGGGTCAGCGCCACCATGCAGACGAACATCTCCGGCATATTCGCCGCCGGCGACATCGCCACCTACGAAGGCAAGCTCGAGCTCATCGCCACCGGTTTCTCGGAAGCGGCGATAGCGGTCAACCACGCGGTCCACCATATCGACCCGAAGGCACGGGTCAACCCGGGCCACTCCACCAACCTGAGGGTGTTCAAGGAGCGGGAGCGGCCTGAGGCGGCGGTGCCGAGGAGCAACTGACGTGATCAATCAGCCAGCGCAGAGCGCCATGAGCGACAATCGCAAGACAGTACTGTTGGTCGAGGACAACGAGGACAACCTGGTGGTCTACCGGACTATCCTCGAGCATGTGGGCTTCACGGTCATCGAGGCGAGGGACGGAGAGGAGGGGGTGAGCCGGGCACGCTCGCAACGACCGGACATCGTGCTCATGGACATCTCCATACCCAAGATGGATGGCTGGGAAGCCACGCAGCGGCTGAAGGCAGACGCCGAAACCGCGGACATCCCCATCATAGCGCTCACTGCCCATGCCCTCGAGGAGGACCGTCTCAGGGCGATCGAGGCAGGATGCGACGGTTACCTGGCCAAGCCGGTCGAGCCGCGGCGGGTAGTCCAGGAGGTGGAGAAGTTCATTGGCTCTCCGTCGAGATGAACTCCTTCGAGATGAGCCGGTACAGGCGAGCTACTCGGTCCAGCGGTTCGTAGCCTGGAGCGTGGCCAGGATGGCCGCCTCCTCGACGCCTCGCACGATGGCGGCAGCTCCCGCCACTCGAGCCAGCGCCCGGCCCCGGAGCAGATGGACCGCGGCGATCACGAAGTCCCTGTCCCGCACTGTCACCACGGTGGCTTCACCGAGCTCGAGGGCCAGGTGGGGACGGGCCTGGCGGATGGCTTCCAGGACAGCCCGTACGCCCGCCTCCGCCCGGCCCCCGGCACTGCTGGGACCATCACCCGCGCCCAGTACTTCCCGGCCCGCCTCCCGCAACACCACCTCGCAGGTACACCCGTCGCCACGCCGGCGGCTGCGGTATCGGACGAATTCGAGTCTGCGCGTGCCAAGCTGTGGCCCGGTAGCGGGTCTCGGGCTCGAGCCGGAGCTCTCGGCGGGTGTGGTCGCCGGGGGCTCTCTCCCGTCGCCGCTCTCCGCCTCATCGGCGTCGACCTGGGCAACACTGACTATCCGGCGGTCGACCTCGACTCCCAGCCCCGCTCGCAGGGCCGATTCCACGTTCCGGACCACCTGCTTGGCATGCAGGGATGCGGAGGCGAGTACGTGGATCTCGAGTAAGCGCCCGTTGTTGCCCTGCACCACGCTGACGGAATGGATCCCCGCCAGGGAAGTGAGTAGGCGCTCAACATCGGGTGTCAGCGAAGGGGCCGGCCCGGTGACGGTCATGCTCGGATATTACTACGACGCATCCGAAAGTTGCAACCGATGTGGACGAGGAGTCACGGTGTTGAGGTTCTGAGCCGCCCGGCAGTCCGCCGAAGCCCGGCGGGCGGAGGCCGGGAGGTGGCGGGGCGGTCGGAGCTCGGAGTTCGATGCTCGAAGCCCCTGATCTGGACGGCTCGCCGGGAACCCATACCTTTCCCGATTGCTTTGGATCTCGTGGGGTCACTCGAGACGGAACAGGTGAGAGAAATGGCGAATGTGGCGAACGTGGTGATCATCGGATCGGGCCCGGCGGCCTGGACGGCGGCGCTGTATGCGGGGCGGGCGGAACTGTCGCCCCTGGTGGTGGAAGGCGAGCCCGAGGGCATAATGCTGCCGGGCGGTCAGCTCATGATCACGACGGAGGTGGAGAATTACCCCGGCTTTCCCGAGGGCATCACCGGGCCCCAGCTCATGGAGCGGATGAAGGAGCAGGCGCTGCGGTTCGGGGCCGAGGCGCGTATGGAGATGATCGAAAGGGTAAAGCTGAGCGAGCGGCCCTTCCGGCTGTTCACGCGGGGCGGCGACGAGATACTGGCCCGGACCCTCATCGTTGCCACGGGCGCGAATGCCAAGTGGCTGGGTCTGCCCAACGAGGAGCGGCTGGCCCAGACGGGTGGCGGGGTCTCCGCCTGCGCGGTTTGCGACGCGGCGCTCCCCATCTTCCGCGGCCAGGTGCTGGCGGTGGTGGGCGGTGGCGACTCGGCCATGGAGGAGGCGTTGTACGCCAGCAAGTTCGCCAGCAAAGTCTACGTGATCCACCGCCGGGATGAGCTGCGGGCGTCCCGTATCATGGCGGAGCGCGCGCTGAACCACGACAAGATCGAAGTGCTCTGGAACACCAGGGTGACGGACGTCCTGGGCTACGAGCAGATAGAAGGGCTCAGGCTGGAGGACACGGAGACCGGCGAGTCGAGGGAGCTCGAGGTGGGCGGCCTGTTCGTGGCCGTCGGGCATGAGCCCAACACCGGTTTCCTGACCGGGCAGCTGGATCTGACGCCGCACGGGTACATCCGGACCGGGAGTTGGCGCACGGCGGCCAGCGTGGGTGGCGTGTTCGCCGCCGGTGACGTGATGGACGACTACTATCGGCAGGCGGTAACGGCGGCGGGCACCGGCTGCATGGCAGCGCTGGAGGCGGAGCGGTACCTGTCACACGAGGGCATCGGCGAGTCACCGGTGCTGGAGACAGCGGACGCCCCGGTGTCCGCCCAGCCGGAGGAGTCGTAGGTCAGAAGACCCTCGTCAGAAGACCCTCCTGATCCGCTGCCAGAGGCTCTCGAAGAACCGCTCCGGGCCTCGCCCGCGGTGCGTGGGGCAGTAGCTGTGCGGCTCAGTGCCAACGAGGAAATATTCGAGCCGTACGTCCTCGTACGGGCACTGGTCAGTTGCCAGGTACCCGGTCCGGGAGTCCACCTGTACGCTCACCACGTTGGCTGGTGGTGACCACGGGGCCGGCGCCTCCCGGGTAGCGTACGCTTGCCGCATCACGCTGGCCCATACCGGGGCGGCGAGCCGTCCACCGCTGGCCCCCGGCATGATCGGGCGAGGTCGGTCGAACCCGAGCCATACGCCTGCGGCCAGGTCCGGGGTCAGGCCCACGAACCATACGTCTTTGCCTTCGTTTGTGGTCCCCGTCTTCCCCGCCGCCGGCTGCCAGAACCCGTTCGCCCGGACAGCGGCACCTGTCCCGGTGTTGACCACTTCTTCCATCAAGGAGACGGTGAGGAAGGCAACGCCCGCATCGAGCACCTGGTGTCTTGGGGACGGTGCTCTCCAGAGCAGGTTGCCATGGATGTCTTCCACACGCTGGATCAGGGTGGGCTCGACCCGATAGCCACCGTTGCCGAACGCGGCGAAGGCCGCCACCAGCTCCGCGGGGATGACCTCCGCCGACCCGAGATGGATGGACGGGTACGGCGGGATGGGGGTGCTGAGCCCCAGCCGCCTTCCCACCGCCGCCACCCGCTGCTCGCCCACCCATTGACCGAGCCTGACGGCGGCGTTGTTCGACGATAGGGCAAGGGCGGAGCGGAGCGACAGCGACTGGATCGTGTCCGCCACGTGGTCGCCCGGCCGCCATACGGGCGACCCGACGGTCTCCACTGCCAGGGGCGAGGTCTCGAGCCTGGTCGTAGGCGGCAGGCCAGCCTCGAGGGCCGCCGCATAGACCAGCGGCTTGAACGTGGAGCCAGGCTGTCGTCGGGCCTGGAACGCGCGGTCGAACTGGGACGTGGCAAAGTCTCGACCGCCCACGAGGGCACGGATCGCCCCGGTATGGGTGTCCAACACCACCACCAGGCCCTGGAGCACGAGATCGTCAGCTGTCGGGGAGTTGCCGGTGTCGTGTGGGTAGTGCCCGTACGAACCACTCTCGATACGCTCGAGCTGCCGGACCAGAGCCTCGTGGGACAGGCGCTGGAGCTGTGGGTCCAGACCGGTGTAGACGCGCAGGCCCAGCACGTCGGAATCGGGGCCGAACCTGTTCCGCAGCTCCCGTCGCACCGCGGCCACGAAGTACGGGGCCGGGCCCGAAGCCTCGAGGGGCGGCGCGAGGTCCAACGGCTCCGACCGCGCCGCTTCCGCCGTAGCGTGGTCGATGACGCCCGCTTCCGCCATCACACCCAGCACCACGTTCCTGCGCCGGATGGCTCGTTCCGGGTGTCGCCTGGGGTTGTACCCCTCGGGGCTCCTGGCCAGCCCCACCAGCAGGGCGGCCTGCGCCGCGCTCACGTCACGGATCGGAACCCCGAAATACGCCCGGGCCGCCGCTTCCACGCCGTAGAGACCCGAGCCCAGGTAGATCTGGTTGAGATACAGCTCCAGGATCTCCCGCTTCTCGAATTCCCGCTCGATCTGTGTGGCCAGGATGACCTCGCAGGTCTTCCGTCCCGCCTTCTCGGACATTGGGAGCTGGTCCGGGAACACGCTCCGGGCGAGCTGCATGGTGACGGTGCTGAACCCCTCCCGTATCGAGCGGGCGGAGAGGTTTCGCCAGACGGCCCTGACCACGCCGCGCGGGTCCACGCCGCGGTGGTTCCAGAAGCGACGGTCCTCGACCGCCAGGGCGGCTTCCCGCACCACGGGCGGGATGTCACGCAGCCCCAGGACCACCCGACGCTGCGGTGAGAGATCGGCCACCAGCGAGCCGTCCACCGCGAAGACACGGGTCGCTTCCGGCGCCCGGTACGCCCGGAGGTCTGCCACCGTGGGGCACTCCGGGCCCCCGAGCCCGAACACCACGGCGGCGACCCAGACGAGCCCCGTTACGGCGGCCGCCCCCACCAGCAGCAGGGCCGCGACGATCCCGCGCCTCAGTCCGCTGGCTTTCCGCCAGCGCCTGCCCAACTTGGTCATGGCGACCTGCTACCCCGTTAGCGCAGCATCCTTCCGCCGTCCACCACCACCACGGAGCCGGTGGCGAAATCGGAGAGGATCAGGAACAACATGGCCTCTTCCACGTCCTGCGGTGAGCCGACCCTCTTGAGGACCGTCCGCTCGACGCTGGCGGCCACTTGCTCGTCCGTATAGTCCTCCGGGGGCAGGACTGTTCCAGGCACCACGCAGTTGACTCTCACCTCAGGGCCCAGGGAGCGGGCCGAGATCCGGGTCAGGTGGATGAGCCCCGCCTTGGAGACGCCGTGGTGGGGGAAGGCGGGCCAGGCCTGGAGCCCCGCCAGGTCCGCAATGTTGATGATGACCCCGCCGTCCACCGCCAGGTGCGGCGCGGCAGCCTGCGTCAGGAGGAACGGGGCGCGGAGGTTCACCGCCATCACCCGGTCCCAGGCCTGAACGTTCACGTCCAGGAGCGAGGCCGATTCGAAGAGGGAAGCGCTGTTCACCAGCACGTCGAGCCGGCCCAGGCCCTCCACGGCGCTGTCGACGACGGAGTCCGCGGCGGTCGCGTCCGCCAGGTCCGCCTGTATGATCACCGCCTTCCGGCCCAACGCCTCCACTTCCCGGGCCGTCTGCTCGGCCTCGGCGTCGGAGTTGCGGTAGTGGATGGCAACGTCCGCGCCGTCGCGCGCCAGCGCCAGCGTCAGGGCCCGGCCCACACGATGCGCCCCGCCGGTGACCAGAGCGGTCCTGCCTGATAGCTCCATGCCAAGAAGGTTAGTGGCGGAGGGTGGACGGGGCAAATATTGTGGGGGCTCGGCTGGCGGTATTGCTATCCTCGGACGCTTGCAAGGAGGGGGGTATGGATTTGAGGGGGAAGGTTGCGGTGGTTACGGGGGGGACGAAGGGGATCGGGAGGGCCATCGCGGAGGCTTTGTTGAATGCGGGGGCGCAGGTCGTGGTGGGTGCTCGGACTGAGGGGGACGTACGGGGGGTTGAGGCGGATTGGGGGGAGCGGGTCCGGGGGCTCGTGTGCGATGTGCGTGACCCGGAGCAGTGCGCGCGGTTGGTGGGTACGGCTGTGGACTGGTTCGAGGGTCTGGACATCCTGGTCAACAACGCGGGAGTCGGCGTCTTCCGGTCGGTGGAGGAGCTGACCGTCGAGCAGTGGGATCAGGTCCTGGAGACCAATCTGAGCGGGATCTTCTACTGCTCCCGGCTGGCCATCCCACACCTGAGGCGCGCGGGCGGCGGCTGGATCATCAACATCGGGAGCCTGGCGGGCAAGAACGCGTTCCCGGGCGGCGCGGCTTACAACGCCAGCAAGTTCGGGCTGATCGGGTTCAGCGAGGCTCTGATGCAGGAGGTCAGGCAGGACGGGATCCGGGTCAGCTACATCATGCCGGGTAGCGTGTCGACGTCCGGCTTCGGCTCGGGTGAGGGCGATTGGAAGATCCAGCCGGAGGACCTGGGCCAGATCGTGCTGGACCTCCTGGCCACGCCGGCACGGACCCTGCCAAGCCGCATCGAGGTCCGGCCGAGCCGGCCGCCGAAGAAGTAGGCGGCACCTGGCGCGCCGACGCCCGAGAACGGGCTCGACGGCCCTGGCCGGGAGCGTACCGATGACGTTGAACCTGGAACCAGGAGCCCTGGCCGTGGCCGATGAATTCCGTACCGAACGAGATTCACTGGGTGACATGAAGGTCCCCGCTGACGCGCTGTACGCAGCGCAGACGCAGCGGGCGGTGGAGAACTTCCCCATCAGCGGGCTCCGGTTCCCGGGCAGCTTCATCTCCGCGCTGGGGCTGGTCAAGGGTGCGGCGGCGGAGACCAACGTCGAGCTGGGGTTGCTGGAAGAAGAGGTGGGTTGCGCCATCGCCGACGCGGCAGCGGAGGTGGTGGCGGGCGATCATGATGACCAGTTCGTCGTCGACATCTTCCAGACCGGGAGCGGGACGTCGACGAACATGAACGCCAACGAGGTGATCGCGACGCTGGCCGGCCGCCGGCTGGATGGGAAGGTCCATCCCAATGATCACGTGAACAACGGCCAATCGTCCAACGACGTGATCCCCACCGCTATGCAGGTGGCGGCGGCCTTGACCATGGAGCGAAACCTGTTGCCCGCGCTGCAGCGGTTGGAGAGGTCACTGGCGGCCAAGGCAACGGAGTTCGACGACTTGGTGAAGTCCGGACGGACGCACCTCATGGACGCCACGCCTGTCCGGCTGGGCCAGGAGTTCGGCGGCTTCGCGCGTCAGATCGAGCTGGGCGTGAGGCGGATACGGGAGGCCCAGGCGGACCTGCTGGAGCTGCCGCTGGGCGGGACCGCCGTGGGCACGGGCATCAATACGCACCCTGAGTTCGCCGGCCGCACCATCTCCCGCCTCATAGCCTCCACGGGACTGTCGTTCCGGGAGGCGGACGACCATTTCGAGCGGCAGGCCACGCGGGACACGGTGGTCTTCGCTCACGGCTCGCTGAATACCCTGGCCGTCTCCCTGACGAAGATCGCCAACGATATCCGGCTCCTGGCCAGCGGGCCCCGGGCGGGGCTGGCGGAATTGACGCTGCCCGCCACGCAGCCCGGATCCAGCATCATGCCCGGCAAGGTGAACCCCGTCATCCCGGAGGCGGTGACCATGGTCGCGGCCCAGGTCATGGGCAACCACACCACCATCACCGTGTCCGGCACCGGCTCCCACTTCGAGCTGAACGTCATGATGCCTGTCATGGCTCACGCCCTGCTTCAGTCGATCCAGCTCCTCGCAGGAGCTGCGATGGTCCTGGCGGAGAAGTGCGTCGACGGCATCACCGCCAACCGGGACCGGATCACGGAGCTGCTGGAGGGGAATCTGTCCATGGGCACGGCCCTGGCCCCACACATCGGCTACGATGCGGCGGCGGAGCTGGCCAAGGAGGCCTTCGCCAGGAACCAGACGATCCGTGAGCTGGCGCTCGAGAAGGGGGTGCTGCCGCGGGATGAGTTGGAGAGAGTTCTCGATGCCCGGGCCATGACGCAGCCGGGCATCCCGGGCTTATGATCCGGCGATGGCTTCGTCTTCCTGCTCCGACGCCGCAGTAGCGGGTCCCGCCTCACCGGGAACACCGGCCTCCATTCCATCCGGGACGGCAGATCCGGACGGGTCGCCCTTCTCGCCAGCCTCTCCGCAGCCGTTGCGGCAGATGAGAGAATCGAGAGCCGCGAGCTGTCGCTCGATCATCGGTCGCTCCAGGACGTTCATGGTCCAGAGCCCGTTCTTGCGGCGGCCGATGATTCCGGCCTGCGCCAGGATCGAGAGGTGGTGCGACAGGAGCGATGGCGACAGGCTGAGCGCCTTTCCGATCGCGCCGCATGTCAGCTCCCCGTCCTCGCTGGCCAGGAGCGAGACGATGCGGAACCGGTTCTCGTCCGACAAGGCGGCGAGAACCCGCACCATCTCCTGCGATGTGGTTCGCGATTCCTCCACTGGTCCTCCGGTGATGCGTGCTGCGGTCTTCCCTCCGACAGGCCCTACTACCCGCATGTCTCGCACTGGGTCCGCCGCCGGGTCCGCCGGGGAACGCTGCCCCGGCTCGCCGCCGGACCGGTGCCTGGGCCACCGGGAAAGCTACGGGGCGGAGGAGACACGATGAGGACCCTGCTCGTTGCCCTGTCCCACCCCGACGATGAAGTGGGTTGCGCCGGCACGATAGCGGCGCACCGGGGGCTGGGGGACCGTGTGGTCCTCCTCTGGCTGACCAGGGGCGAGATGACAGAGGTCTACGGTGATCTGGACGCCCAGGAGGTGGCGCGGCTACGGGTGGAGCATGGCCGGCAGGCCGCTGAGATCCTTGGGGCGGAGCCGCTGTTCATGGAGTTCCCCGACACCGCTGTCCAAGCCACGCCCGCGGCTGCCCGGATGGTGGCCCCGGTCCTGGCCCGGGTCCAGCCGGACGCCATCCTCACCTGGGGCGACGCCTGGGCCAGGGGCATGCGCCATCCGGACCACCAGGCCACTGGCCAGATCGTGCGGGACGCGGTGACGCTGGCGCGACTGCGCCGGGTCGTCGCGCCTCTTCCGCCTCACCGTGACGCCGCAACCGTCTTCGCGTTCAGGGGCGCCCATTCCACCCTACCGGAGCGGGCGGTGGACGTGACCCCGCACCTGGAAACGGTGCTGGCGCTGGGCCGGTTCTACCAGGAGCGGGTCGGGTGGCCCGAGGAGGAGTGGCTTCTGAACCGGCTGCGGACTGCCGGGGAGGCACATGGCCGCGAGGCGGTGGAGCTCTTCGACGCCTGGGAGACGCCGGGCGGGCTCAGCGACCGCCTGTTCTGAGATCCCGGACCCGGAAGTCCGGTCGCTGGAAGGTCCGCTGTCCGCCCAGCAGACCCTCGACTGCTGCACGGACCCGGTTCTCGTCACGGCGGGTCAGGGTCCCCTCGAACGCTGGCAGGAGGCTAGCGTCCTCGGCGGCGAGACCGTGCAGGACAACGGGCCGCAGAGCGCGGTCGTCCGGTCCGGCCTCTGGTCGCCCGTCGGTGGCCCCGGCCTCGGGATCTTGGAGGTAGCCGATGGGCAGCACAATCAGCCGGGGTGGCTCGGGCAGCCGGATCACGACATAGCGGACCGTGCCGGTGGCCGGCTCCACCAGCATGTCCGCGACCCCCCCCACCGCCTCGCCGGCGCTGTCGGTGGCAGGCCGGCCGTGCAGCGCGCGAGTCGCGCTGTCCGCCCGCGCCCCCTTCAGTTGCGACAGGGGCTGGACCGCCGTCAGCTCGGCCTCATCGAGCTCCGGTTCTCCTGGCTCGGCCAGGACAGGGCTGTCGCCGGCGAACATGGCCAGATGGTCGAACGAGGGGTGGGCGTAGTAATGGGAGCCGTAGAACAGCCGGCCGTGGGACTCGAGCAGCCGCTCGTGGTATTCGAGGTCCAGCTCAGTGTCACCGGGCGCATAATCCGGTATGCCCAGCAGGTCTTCGTAGGTGGCCGCCCGGAGCCGGACCCGGGGCCGCAGGCCCGCTGTATGGATGCGAGCGTGACCGATGGGTATCAGGACGTGCTTGGCCGTCCGCGCCAGCTCCAGGTCCAGATACCGGATCATGCCCGTGGACTTCTCAGAGAGGGTGGCAACCAGCTCACCCACCGGCCGGTCCTCCACGTCGCTGGCCCGCAACCCGGCCAGGTCGCTCGTCATGACCAGCGGCGGTGGGCCGCCGGGTGCCGGTCCGTACAGTTGCGCCATCTTCCTTCGCTGCCTGGGTTTCACCTGGAGGGGGCTGGTGCAATAGCCGTTCCCGCACCGGCTCCGCTACCCACACGAAGAAGACGCCACAATGCACGGAGGGGCCAGACCCTGAGCACTCCGGGCTCTGGCACCTTTCCGCTCCAATCAGGGCACAGCGGTTGCAGAATCAAGCGAACGGCGGGATGTCGTTCGGTTGTACCACGCCTCTAAGCGCCGGCCGGGCCCCGCCCCCGGCCGGCGTCCCTTCCAGGATCGAGCACACGTCAAGACGTCGGGCTGTCGGGACATGGGGTGGATGGTATGGTCGAAGACTGGCCGGCGACTGCCGACGGCGGATGGAGCGGTGGGTCAGGACCCGGTGGAGGCCAATCCCAAGCGGGTGCCTCAGTGGATCGTCCGGCGGATCAGGCCGGCCAGGGTCTGCTCGGGGATGGCGAGCGCGCTGGACAGGATCTCTATGGCCGAACCTCCTTCCAGGCTGGAATCCTCCTCGGCGAGAGCCTGGCCATCGGGTCCAACGAACAGGAGCCGGCCGACCCAGCGGTCGCCGCGGGACCAACACTGGACCAGGACCTTCCACTGGCGCCCATCGATCTCCAGTCGACGGATGTCCACCTGGTCGGCGCCCGTCGTGGGCGAAGTGGCCGGCGGACCGATGAGGCGCAGGTCGCCCTTGCCGAGCCGTACCGTCCCCTGCCATTCGCAACTGGTGCACCAGCGTAGTTGGAGCTCCGTGGAGCGGAAGACCAGGCTCGTGAAGCGATGAGCACCGGACCGGATGGGAATGGTCTCGTCGGCGCACGCCGGACATCGACGGGACCGGCTCAACCCCTGAAAGGCGAGATAGATGCCCACCGCCGCAGGTAGAGCGATTACGATGAACAAGTAAAGCGTTACCATTTGACACCTGTGGCTCTCGTCCCGACTCATACCGATAATGAGCAATTTGCGGACCGGTCACGAGGGGGGTTGGATCGATGACGGAAGGCGATGAACTGGGAGCTCACGTGTCCGCAGCGGGCGGGACCCCCCACGCTCCCGGGCGTGCCGCGATCCTGGACGCCCGGGTGCTCCAGCTGTTCACCAAGCAGCCGCACCGCTGGGCTGAGCGGGAGGTCTCGGAGGAAGAGGCGATGGCGTTCAGGACGGAGCGGACAGCGCGGGGGATCCGCGTTGCTGCGTCCCACGACTCCTACCTGATCAATCTGGCCAGCCCGGATCCGGGCCTGCTGGCACGGAGCCGGGAATCCTTCGCCGCGGAGCTGCGTCGTTCTGTCGATCTGGGATTGGACTTCCTCGTGACGCACCCGGGCAACGCCACCGACGGTCACCGGAAGGCAGGGACCGATCGGAACGCGGCTGCCATCAGCGCCGCGCTGGACGCCGTGCCGGGCCCTACACGCGTGCTTCTGGAGGGCACCGCCGGCACCGGCAACTCCCTCGGGTCCACGTTCCAGGAGCTGACGAGCATCATGGTCGCGGTGGCTGACCGCCACCCGGATCGCGTTGGCCTGTGCCTGGACACCTGTCACCTGTGGGCCGCGGGCTACGACCTCCACCACCTGGACGACGTCCTTGACGCCCTCGACCGCTGCACCGGCCTCCAGCACCTGAAGCTCCTGCACCTGAACGACTCCGCCACGCCCCTCGCAAGTCGACGGGACCGGCACGCCCACATAGGGGAGGGGGCCATCGGTCACACGGCGTTCCGCGCCATCATGTGTCACCCCGCCCTCTACGCGGTACCGAAGGTCATCGAGACCCCGAAGGACGACGACGCCGTCCTGGCGGACCGGTCCAACCTGGGCCGGCTGCGGGCGTACCGGGCTGAGGGGGCTGTGTGAAAATTGACGCGGAATTGAAAAGAAAATGTCCACATCCGGACCCGGGCCAGGTAGGGAAAGGGGTCCGTATCCCCTTGGCGCAAAACCAGTTGTGACGGAGCGTGACGGTCTGGACCCGATCCTGCTCAATACCCGGGCACAACATGGACCGCGGCGGCGGGAAACCGGGGAGAGCGCCGCGGAAATGCGAACGGTCGTTGCTTCGGTGGCGGCCGTTTCGCATGTGTGCCCGGCATGGCTGGGGGTGGAAGTCCCCCGGAACCGGACATGAGGCACTGTCGAGCACGGGCCGGAGCGACGGATTTACTTGACTCGCACCTCCGGCCATGGGATCTTTCAGTTGCGCGGTGCGCTGGGGGGCTCAATTTGAGCCGACACTACTGAGGCAGGGACCAGCTTCTGTGCCGGACGCCAGGCCCTGGTGGGAAGGCGGAAACGTGCGGAGCGGTCACCAGTTGTTGACAACTGGGCTTCAAATCACCCCCCGGTGCGCCGACCAATAGCGATGCGAGGCCGGCCTGCGTTCCCCGTGGGCCGGCCTCGCGCGCTTGCGGGGTGGTGGCCATGGCGCCAACCTATACCCTACCTCATCGATCCTGGAAGCGGGCCACGGGAGGCGGCAATGGCACGAGTGCGGGTGACCAGGCGGCTACATTTCGCGGCCGCACATCGGCTGGGTCGCGGCGACTGGACCGCCGAGCAGAACGCTGCGGTTTTCGGCGAGTGTGCCAACCCGAACTGGCACGGCCACAACTACGAGCTGGACGTGACGGTGGAGGGGGAGATCGATCCGGAGACCGGGTACGTCATGGACCTGAAGGTCCTGAAGGACCTGGTCGAGGAGAGGGTGGTCGGCGATCTGGACCACCGGAACCTGAATCTCGACGTGGAGTGGATGGCCGGATCCAACCCGACCACGGAGAACCTGGTGGTAGCGATCTGGCGTCGTCTCCAGGAGGCCATCGAGCCGCCTGCCCGGCTCGTTCGCATCGTGCTGTGGGAGACGCCGCGCAATTACGTGGAGTACAGCGGAGGCTGAGCGATGGCGGCAGATGGTGACGAGGTGGTCGCGGTCCGGGGTTCCTCCGACCTTATATCGGTAGCCACGCCCGATCTGGTGCGGGAGCTTCTGGCGCGCCTGGGCGAGAATCCTGAGCGGGAGGGTCTGAAGCGGACGCCGGAACGGGTGGCGGACAGCCTTCAGTGGCTGACCCGCGGGTACAGCCAGTCGGTGCACGAGGTGATCGGCAACGCCATCTTCAACGAGGATCACCACAACATGGTGATCGTGAAGGACATCGACATGTACTCGCTGTGCGAGCACCACATGCTGCCGTTCTTCGGGAAGGTCCACGTGGCCTATATCCCCAACGGCCGCATCCTGGGCCTGTCCAAGCTCCCGCGGATCGTGGATGTCTATGCCCGTCGGCTCCAGGTCCAGGAGCGGATGACGGAGCAGATAGCCGACGCCATCCAGAAGGTGTTGGAGCCGGAGGGCGTCGGGGTGGTGGTCGAGGCCTACCACCTGTGCATGATGATGAGGGGCGTCGAGAAGCAGAACTCCAAGACCATCACCAGCGCCATGAAGGGCGTGTTCCTCACCGACATCAAGACCCGGGAGGAATTCCTACGGTTGAGCAGCTTCCATGGGATCTTCAGTTGACCTGGCCGGGCAGCGTGTGTTGCTGGTCGGCGCGACCGGCGGCATTGGCAGCCCCCTGGCCCGCCGGCTGGCCGACGCGGGAGCGGACCTGGTCCTGGTGGCCCGGAGGGAGGGGCAGCTTAGATCCTTCGCCCAGGATGTGGGCGGTCGGACGCTGGCGGGAGACTGCACCGACAGCGCTTTCGTGGACCGGCTGAGGGACCACGTCGAGACGGACGGCCCGCCCGACGTCCTGATCCATGCCGCCGGGTCCTTCGACCTGGCGCCGATCGCTGAGACGGACCCGGCAGTGTTCCGGCGCCTCGTGGACTCCAACCTGCTGGGCCCTTTCCTCCTCATGAGGGCGTTCCTCCCAGGCATGCTGGCGGCGGGGACCGGGCACGTGGTCACGGTCGGATCCGTGGCCGGGCGGGTCGCCTTTCCGGGTAACGGAGGGTACTCCGCCGGGAAGTTCGGGGTCCGGGGGCTGCACGCGGTACTGGAGCAGGAGTTGCGGGGTACAGGAGTCCGCTGTTCCCTGGTCGAGCCGGCAGCTACCGATACTCCGATCTGGGACCCCTTGGACCCGGACCGGCGCGACGACCTGCCGCCACGCTCCGCTATGCTGTCGGCCGAAGCGGTGGCCGACGCAATAATGTTTGTCATCACCCGGCCACCCCAGGTCCAGATCCCGGCGGTCGCCGTACAACGGAGTTGATCCATGTATGTAGTCAGCGTCAGAGCCCATTACGATTCGGCTCACTACCTCCGGAACTACGAGGGCAAGTGTGAGCGGATGCACGGGCACCACTACGTGGTCGAGGTGGCCCTGGCTACCGACCAGCTGGACCAGAGCGGCCTCGCCTTCGACTTCGTGGACATCAAACGACATCTCCGGGAGCTGGCTGACTGGCTGGACCACGAGAACATCAACGACCTCCCGCCCTTCACCGAGATCGAGCCATCAGCGGAGAACCAGGCCCGCTTCTTTTTCGATGAGCTGAAGCGGCGGCTGCCGCCCGCCATGGCGGAAGCGCTCCTCTATGCCCGGGTCTGGGAGACACCGACCCAGTGGGCCCAGTACTCGGAGCGGAGCATGGCCTTCTGAACGGCCGCGGGGTTGACGTGTCATGCACGTAGCACTGAGCGACCTGCTCACCTGTCCCCGCTGTGGGCCCGGCCACGGCCTGATCACGCTGCCGGACCAGGTCCGGGAGCGACGCGTCGTCGTCGGCGTCCTGGGCTGCCCCAACTGTCAGGGAAGGTACCCGATCGACGGCGGCGTGGCGGACCTGCGTACCCGGCCGACTGAGAGAAGCGAGGAATCAGCCGCCTCCCCGGCCCCGGACCCGGAAGCGCCGGTACGCATGGCGGCGCTGCTGGGGCTGGACAGGATCGGCGGTGTGGTGGCAGTGGCCGGTCCCGCAGCCGCGTATGCGCCCGACCTGGCGCAGCTGACCGATGGGGTGGAGGTGGTGGCGCTGGGAGGCTCGTTGGAGGAAGTGGGAGCTATTCGCGGCAATGTTTCCACACTCCTCATCGACGGGCCCAGGCTGCCGTTCCGTGACGTCACACTGGCCGGGATCGTGTTGGCCGGTACGGCCAGGTCCTGGCTTGAAGAGGCCAACCGCGCGCTGCGCCCCGCCGCCAGGATGTTGATCGAGCCACCGGTCCAGGAGCTGGCGGTCAGGGCACGGGCCATCGGTTGCGCGGTGGTACTCGACGACCCGCGCGCACTGGTCGTGGCCCGCAGGTCATGATTGCGTTGCGGTGCAGCAATTTCTATCTTTGCCCGAATCCCGGACACCCCTCCTCACCGATCCGAGTTGATGGATTTCTTCAAAAGATTGTTCGGCAGCCCTGAAGAAGAAGGGGTGGTCGATTACTACCGCGAGGGGACGGAGCTGCTCCGAGCGGGGCGGTATCATGAAGCGCTGACGTCGTTCCGTATCGCGCTGAGGGACAGACCGAAGGACGTGGCCATATTGCAGCAGATAGCCATCACCTACACCAGGATCGGTATGACGGACGAGGCGGCCAAGACGTACCAGAGCGTTCTCGAACGGTCGCCAGACGCGGTGGGCGCTCATTACGGGCTGGCGTTCCTGCACCTCACGGAAGGTCGTGCCGCCGAGGCGATGCAGCACCTGCGGTCGTTCCTGGCATCGCCGCCGCAGGAGCCTGAGGCGGAGGAGCACGTGGCGCATGCCCGCGCCACCCTGTCCCGCCTGGAAGACGAGTCCATCGAGAGCGCCTCATGAGTGACCTCACAGTGGAGATCCGCTGGACTGGCGACCTGCGCTTCGAGGCTGGCGGACGCAGTGAGACGAGCATACCCATGGACGGGGACGCGGTGATCGGTCCCTCCCCCATGGAGCTGCTGCTCATGGGGCTGGCCGGCTGCATGGGGATCGACGTGGTCGACATCCTGCGCAAGATGCGCGTGCCGCTGGCCGGGCTGGCCGTACGAGCGGAGGGTGTCCGTCGGCCGGACCCGCCCCGTAGATTCGAAGCGGTGCGGCTGACGTACCGTGTCGAGGGCGTACCCGAGAGGGACCGGGTCAAGCTCGAGCGGGCCGTCGACCTGTCGCGCGATACGTACTGCAGTGTATTACACACGATGCAGCCTGATCTCGACCTGGAGATCCTGATCGAGCACGGCTGAACACTCACCACAGCAGGAGAGATCCCATGGCGACGGTTCCCGATGCCAACCGCCAGTACGCCGCCAACCCGGCGGACCTGCCGCGCGGCACGCTGGTCCAACTGTTCTTCGACGCAGCCGAGAGGATCGACAGCCCTCGGGCGCTCCGCTACCGAGTTGCCGAGAACGACTGGCGAGACATCTCCCACCGTGAGCTCATGGAGCGGGTCCTTCGCACCGCCCTGGGGCTCGAGGCCCTGGGACTCGAGCGGGGGCAGCGCGTGGCCATCCTGTCGGAGAACCGGCCCGAATGGGCCCAGGCGGACTGGGCCTCCCTCTGTGCCGGTATCACCGATGTACCCATCTACGACACTCTGCCGCCAGGTCAGGTCGAGTACATCCTGAACGATTCCGAGGCCCAGCTGATCTTCGTGTCCAACACGGATCAGCTCGAGAAGATCCAGTCCGTCTGGGCACAGGTACCTTCGCTCCGGTACGCCGTGCTGTTCGATGGTCATGCCGCCGACGAGCGGGTCATGACCCTTGCCGAGCTGGAAGAGCGAGGCGCGAAGGAAGAGGCGGCGGGGCGTGGCACCGATTTCCGGGAACGCGCCCTCCAGGTGGAGCCCGACGACATCGCGACCATGCTCTACACGTCCGGGACCACGGGCCCGCCGAAGGGTGTGATCCTCTCCCACAACAACATCTTCTCGAACTACCAGGCCAGCGCGTCACTGTTCGAGGCGGGGCCCGAGGACTCGGCGGTGAGTTTCCTGCCCCTGTCCCACATCCTCGAGCGGATGGCGGACTACTGGTTCTTCGCCAAGGGCGTCTCCATCGCCTACGTCCACGACCTCCAGCTCGTGGCCCAGTCCCTGGTCGAGGTGCAGCCCACCATCGCCGTCTCCACGCCCCGGCTGTACGAGAAGGTCTACGACGCGGTCCGAGGCCAGCCCGGCGTCAAGGGCAAGCTGGTAGCCTGGGCCGCCGACGTGGCCAGCCAGTGGACCGAGGCCCGGTTGGGCGGCCGGTCGCCAGGAGCCTGGACATCCTTCCAGCACGGGCTGGCGGACCGGATCGTCTTCAAGAAGCTGCGTGGGCGCATGGGCGGCCGGCTCCGCTTCTTCATCTCCGGCGGCGCGCCCCTGGCCCTGCATGTGGCCAGGTTCTTCTACGGCGCCAAGATCCTGATCTACGAGGGCTACGGCCTCACCGAGACCTCGCCCGTGGTGGCGGCCAACACGCCGGCAGGCATGAGGCTGGGCACGGTGGGCAAACCAGTGCCGGGCACCGAGATCATGATAGCCGACGATGGCGAGATCCTGATCCGAGGGCCACAGGTGATGGTCGGCTACTATAACCTGCCCGAGGCCACGGCGGAGGTCATCGATTCCGATGGCTGGTTCCACACCGGTGACATCGGCGAGATCGACGCCGACGGCTTCGTCAAGATCACGGACCGGAAGAAGGACCTGATCGTGACGCCGGCCGGCAAGAACATCGCGCCGCAACCGGTGGAGAACCGGGTCAAGCAGAGCCCGTTCGTGGACGAGGCGGTGATGATCGGTGATCGCCGGCCGTACCCGGTCCTGCTGGTGGTGCCGAACCTGGCCAAGGTGGAGGAGTGGGCCACGGGGCTAGGGATCGAGGCCCGTGGCGAGGCCCTGATCCAGGATGAGCGGGTGAAGGTCAAGATCGAGGAGGAGACGCTGGGCAGGTTGACGGACTTCGCCCGCTTCGAGCAGCCGAAGAAGGTTGCGCTGCTGTCCGGCGAGTTCACCGTGGAGAGCGGGGTCCTGACACCGACCCAGAAGGTGAAGCGACGGGTGGTGCAGGAGCGGTATGCAGACATCATCGATGCGCTCTACACCGAGGAGCGGCCCGGTGGAGGCGCCGGTGAGCGCGGCGGCTGACCAGGTCCGGGTCGCCCTGGTCACACTTCCGGACCGGCAGGCCGCGGAGGCCCTGGTCCGGAAGCTGGTGGAGGAGCGGGTGGTGGCCTGCGGGAACATCGTGCCCGGTATGACGTCAATTTACTGGTGGGAAGGCAAGGTCGAAGAAGCGGGGGAGGTGCTGGTGGTCTTCAAGACGACCAGCGAGGGGGCCCGTAGGCTGGTCGACCGGGTCCCCGAGCTTCATCCCTACGACGTGCCGGAGGTGCTGATCCTCCCGGTCCAGGAAGGACACAGGCCCTACCTGGACTGGGTGGTCGATAGCGTTGTGTGATTCAGACGAGGTGGACGGTGACGAAGAGACAGCGGGACGAGAAAGGTGGTGCCCGGGATTCGCCGGAGCAGTCGGCGGAGGAGACGGCCGAAGTACCCGCCCACGCCGCCGCGGGAGGGAGCCAGGCAGAGGACTCGACGCGGCTGGCGCTGGCCCGCCTCCATCGGGAGCGCGGGGACCTGAGCCTGGCCATTGTCGAGCTGGAGTCGGCGCGGCGAGAGACGCCGCAGGACATCGATGTCGTGGTAGAGCTGGCGGCGGCCCTGGCGGCGGCGGCCCGACCGGTGGAGGCGGAGAAGGAGTTGAGGCGCGCGCTGCGGCTCCAGCCTGGGCGGGCAGACGTTCATTACCACCTGGGCGTGGTCCTGTTCAAGCGCGGCCTGTACCGGCCGGCGGCGGCAGAGCTGCGGCGCACCCTCGAGCTGGATGAGCATCAGGGCGACGCCTACTTCTACCTGGGCGAATCACTGAACCAGCTGGGTGAAGTGGACCCGGCGCTTGCCATGCTCGAGCGGGCGGTCCGGTACCAGCCCGACAACGCCCGGGCCTACTTCACCATGGGTCTCCTCTATGACCGCAAGCACCTGCGGGATGAGGCGACCAGCATGTACCGCAAGGCCAGGGACCTGGGCGTGGCATGATCGAGGTGCGGATCGGGCGGCTCGAGGACGCCTCGGCGGAAGCTGTGCTGTGTCCCGTGTCGTCCGATCTGTCGCCGGTGAGCCCGACCATGAGTCGCTTCCAGCAGGCGGCGGGGACCCAGGTGGCCGATCACTGCCGCCGGCTCGGCGACCTGCCGGTCGGCTCAGCGGTGATCACGGCGGCAGGGGATCTGCCCTCCCGGTTCGTGATCCATGCGGTGGTCCGCTCCGCGAGTGAGAACGCATCAGTGAGCACGGTCCGCCTCGCCCTCACCAACGGCCTGCGTCGTCTGGACGAGTGGGGCATCGAGTCGGTGGCCATGACCCCGCTGGGCATGGGCGCCGGGAACCTGGATGCCGAGGAATCAGCCGAGGTGATGCTCCCGCTCCTGGTCGAGCATTGCCGCAGCTCCTCGCGCCTGGCCTCGGTGGTCGTGGTCACCGAGGACGAGTACCAGCGGGCTGCCTTCACGGCCTCTGCTCTCAGACATGGAGCCGGGGCCGCGGGCCCTGCCCTCGAGTCGCCGCCGCCGCACCGTTAGAAGCCTCCGGGCCGGCCTGGCTTTTCGTCCCACACACCGCTCCCACGCGGTGGCGCCCTCCGTTCGCCACGGGCGGTGGTCGGAACCTTGCGCGGTACGCTGACCCATGAGCATAGACGGCCGGTGGGCATCCGAGCTGGAGCTGGCGCTGTCTGCTTCCTGGGCGGCGGGGCAGTACCTCATGCGTTCCTTCCGGTCCGAGCTGGAAGTGCGGCACAAGGGGCCGGACCAGCCGGTGACGGAGGCGGACCTGGGGGCAGACGCCCTGCTGAAAGAGCGGCTGGCTTCCGCTGACGAGTTCACAGGCTGGCTATCGGAGGAGACGGTGGATCGGCCTGACCGTCTGGGTCTGGACCGGGTGTGGGTGGTCGATCCGCTGGACGGGACCCGGTCCTTCGTCGGGGGGTACCCGGAGTTCGCGGTCTCCGTGGCGCTGGTCGAGGGTGGAGCGCCGGTGGTGGGGGTGATATACAACCCGGCCGCTTCGGACGTCTTCTGGGCGGTTCGCGGCAGTGGCGCCCACCGGGTCCGGCCCTGGGCCGGCGGGCCCGGGTGGTCGGAGCGGCTGGTCATCCCGAGGCCGGGTCCCGGACGACGTCGCTCGGTCCTGGCGTCCCGGACGGAGATCAGGCGGGGCGAATTCGAGCCTCTCGGGGGTAGATGGTCAGTGGAGCCCGTGGGCAGCACGGCCTACAAGCTTGCTCTGGTGGCCGTCGGTGGAGGGGATGCCTTCCTGAGTCGGGGACCCAAGAGCGAGTGGGACGTGGCGGCGGGAGTTCTGGTCCTGGAAGAGGCGGGCGGGGTGGTGACGGACCTGAACGGAGCGCGGCTCCGGTTCAATCGACCGGATCCGTACGTGCATGGAGTGGTCGCCGCCCAACCGGCGGTGCACCGGGAACTGTTGGACCTGGTGGCGAGGCTGCCTTCGCCCCGCCTGAGAGCGGGTGGCAAGGACGGCGCGGATGGTGAGCAGGAGGATGGCAGATGATATATGTGGTAATGGTTCTGGCCCTGGCTTTGGGGATATACATCGGACTGGGTTTCCCCGGTCTGCCTGGACGCGAGGACCGGGTCCTGCCGTCAGGGATGCGACGTCGCAGGAAGGACCGCTTCACGCCTCTGGACCTGCTCCGGCGCACGGAGCGAGGGAGCCGTCGGCGGCGGTGACCGCCGCCGACCGGCGTCGCCTCAGCGCGTACCGCAGTTCGCCGCCGGGCCCGTCGGCAGGGAGCCGGCGCCAGATCCCAGGTCAGGTGACGGCCTGCACCAGCACCAGGGTGAGGCCGATCACCGCGCCCAGGACGTAGCCCAGGTAGATTATCAGGCGGAGCTCCCGCTCCGTCACGCTCCGCACCAGATCCTCGACCCGGGCCATGGGATACTCGAGGATCTTGCGTTCCACCTTCCCGGCCACGTCGATCCGCTGGGCTACCGCCGGCACCTGCTCCTGGAGCCAGCGCCAGAGCGGGTCTTCGATGGCGCCGCGGATGCGTCCCACCGCACCGTCGCCCATGAGGGCGGCCGGCCGGCCAATGGGCCGCTCCAGTATCAGCCGGATCGCCCGGTCCGCCCCTTCCCGGTAAGCGGTCCGGGCCTCGTCCGAGCGGGCCGCCGCCACCACCGTGTCGGCCACGGCGTCCGGGGACAGGCGGCTGAGCAGCTGGCCCCACGTCCGCTCCTCCGCTGCGCCGAGCGTGCCGCGTAGCTTCTCGATGAGGAAATCGGTGGTCTGGGGTGCCCGTGCCATGGTAACGGCCCAGTCGGCGATGGTGGCCTTGGCCTCTTCAACACTGGGATCGCCCGGGCTACCCAGGACCGAGACCACGGGCCTGCGGAGGAACTCCACGATGGCGTCGTTCACGCTCCGGGCCATGGCGTCCTTCACGGTGTCATCGTGGAGCAGGGCCGAGAGGTTCTCCGCGCCCTCCGTCTCCATGGCGTCGATGACCCGGTCGACGGTGTCCGCCGGGATCACCAGGGTGGCCACGACCCGCTTGTAGAAGTTCAGGTCCAGGAGGAACCGCTGGAGGAGTCGGTGGAGGAGTGACCGGAGTTGCTCCCTGGCGTCAGGGTCTTCGAGCAGGCCGGCCAGTCGCTCCAGCGCCAGGGGCATATAGCCGGAGATGGCCTTCTCCACCGCCGCCACCAGGCCCAGGGGCAGGAGTTCCTCGAATGTGCGGTCGCGGACCAGCAGCCGCTCGCTGGTCCGGTCCAGGTAGTCACGTATCGCCCGTTCCAGGCCCGGTCCCGCCAGGGCATCGCCCAGGAGTCGGCGGGCCAGCTCGGCCAGGGCCTCTTCCCGCTCCGTCGTCAGCACCTCGGCGACGGGGCGATCCTTGAATTCCTCCAGGAGGTCCCTGGTCCAGCTGCGGGCGGCGTCGCGGAAGTCGTCGGAGGCCAGGTAGTCATCGAGCCGGGCCAGGCCGACGGCGGCCAGGTCGTCGAGCAGCGGGCGGACCTGGGCCAGGACAGCGGGCGGCAGCAGCTCCTCCAGGCTGGGGCGCTCCTGTTCCAGGGCGGAGCGGAGGAACAGGTCCAGGCGCTCGTCGAACGCCCGGCGGAAGCCGGGCTCCGACAGGGCTGCGGCCAGGTCATGGCCGGTGAGGAGGCGTTCCCCGACTGCCCGGCCCATGGCCGCTGCCAGCCGTTGCCTGTTCTTCGGGATGGCGCCCTGAAGGAATTCCACCCTGCGCCGGCCCAGCCTGGGCGGTTCGTACGGGTGGAAGAGCATCCATATCGCCACCGTGTTGGTCAGCCCCCCGGCCAGGGAGGCGAACCCCACCGTCAGGGCGATCTGGAGGAGTGCCGTCGCTGTCACTGTGATCGGTTCAACGGACGTGTCGGACCACGCCGTAGACGTCCCGATGGACTCCCCGGTCCTCGACCCAGCCACTCACGATGGCGTAGCTGAGGCCTTCCGCCTCACCGGTAGCGGATACGTCCACGCCGTCGACCACCTCGGCCACGAGCTCACCCGCGAGATAGTCATTGCCGATGATCTGCCAGGCGTTGGGGACGCGGAACCCTTCCGGGTCCAGCTCCCAGCCGACGGCCGTGAGGCGGGCTCCAGCCAACAGCTCGTCCTCGTGCGTGTACTTCAGCCAGGCCAGCTGGTCCTCGGCGGACCGGCCGAACACCAGGTAGAACCCGGCCTCGCCCAGCAGGAGGGCTTCCGCACCAGGCATTACGGTGGGCGTGGCGCCGTCGTCGGCGGAGCGGACCTCCTGGTCATCGGCGCGGTCACGCTCTGGCGGTGTACTCAGGGCGCGTCCGAGCCTGGCGTCCAAAAGGATGCCCTGGACCAGGTCGCCGCCGAACGCCAGCCGCCCCTGGCGCAGCACCAGCTGGGTCCCGGCGTCGGCCCGCCGCTGGCCCAGCAGCCCGCCCGGCTCGATCCGGACCTCGCTGTCCGAGCGGAACACGATCGCGTCCACCTCGCCTTCGTCGCCGATTACGAGCCGCATCGGCCCGTGGGGGACCAGGAGCCAGGGCTCCCGCATCCGGTCCATCTCCCAGCCGGCGTCCATGAGGCGACTCCATTCCGTGCCGTCCGACAGCCGTGCCCGCACACCGCGGCGCAGGCCCGCCTCATCGCTGACCGCCACGAAGTCCACGATAGCGGCCGTGGGCAAGCGCTGCCCCGGTCCGAGGAATATCATTCTGCGCTCGTAGGCTGCCTCCGGCCCGAAGTCCACCGATGACTCCGTGGCCCATTCCTGCTCCCGATCAACGAGAGCACGATAGTCGCATGCCGTTGCGCCCGCCGCCACGACCAACGCGGCGATGAGGAGGTGTCCGTTCCTTGCCATGGCTCCCAGATGCTGGTGTTCGCACCTAAACTAGCACCGCTCCCCTGCCGTCGCTAACTTGCGCCACCGTCTACCGTTTTTGAGCACAGCAAGAGCTAGCAATGCAGCTATACACGAAGATCCTGATCGGACTAGTCGCCGGTGCCGTCCTGGGCCTCACCGCCAACCTCCTGGAGCTGGTGTGGCTGCGGGACTTCTTCATCGCCATCGAGCCCATCGGAACGGCGTTCATCCGACTCATCACCATGGTGGTGGTCCCGCTGGTGGCGGCCAGTCTTCTGATCGGTACCGCGTCACTGGGTGATCTGCGGAAGCTCGGCCGGATCGGTGGCAAGACCGTGACGTACTACATGGCCACCACTGCCGTGGCCGTGACCATCGGGCTCCTCATCTCCAACGTGGTGAAGCCCGGCTCGCGGATCGAGCCTGAGACCCGTGACAGCCTGGCCACGGCCTTCGAGGAGCAGGCAGGCCGCGCCATAGAGATGGCGGCGGAGCGGCCTTCGGTGGTGGAGACGCTCCTGAACATGATCCCCACCAACCCCATCCAGGCGGCGGCGGAGATGGACCTGCTGCCCCTCATCGTCTTCACTATCCTGTTCGGCGCCGCGCTGACGCTGGTTGACCAGGACCGCAAGCGAGCCGTGCTCCAGGTGGCGGAGGGGGTGAACCAGACGGTGATGGTCATGATCGACTGGATCATGAGGCTGGCGCCGTACGCGGTATTCGCCCTGATCGCCGCAGTTGTCGCCCGATTCGGACTCGACCTGCTCCAGTCCCTGGTCTTCTACGCCCTGGCGGTGGCCGGTGGGCTGTTGCTCCACGCCGCCATCACCTACGGCAGCGTGCTCCGCTTCCTGGTCGGGATCAACCCCGCCACCTTCCTGCGGCGGATCATAGAGGCGCCGCTGGTCGCCTTCTCCACGTCCAGCTCCAACGCCACGCTGCCCGTGACCATGGAGGTGGCGGAGGAGAAGGTGGGGATCTCGAACTCGGTCAGCTCCTTCGTCCTCCCCCTGGGCGCCACCATCAACATGGACGGGACGGCGCTGTACCAGGCCGTGGCCACTATGTTCATCGCCCAGATCTACGGCGTGGGGCTCACGATCGGCGATCAGCTCACGGTGGTGCTCACCGCCACCCTGGCCAGCATCGGGGCGGCGGGCGTGCCCAGCGCCGGCATCATCATCCTGATCCTGGTCCTCAACTCCGTGGGCCTGGGCGGCCACGCTGCGGCGGGGATCGCGCTGATCCTGGGCGTGGACCGGATCCTGGACATGCTGCGTACGGCCGTGAACGTCACCGGTGACTTGACGGCGGCCAGCTTCGTGGCCCGCACCGAGGGCGAAGAGTTGGTCCCCCGGCCGGTGGACCACCCCGTCGCCATGCGCCCTTGAGGTAGGTTCCTGGCGGGACAGGGGTCGGCCAGCCCGGGCCCCTGCCCGCCTCCCCAGGAATCGGTCTCCCGCCGAGCCCTCCGGTGTCCTGTCCCCCTGGGCTCTACTTGCCAGGCTCGTGGCGCTCCCGCTCAGCCGCTACCCGGCCCGCGCCCGGGGCGTCGCCCTCCTTGCGCTTGTCCTTCCTGGGCTCGTCGTCCCGCTTCTCCTTCCGCTCCCGCCGGCGGGCGTCCTCCAGCTCGCCCAGCTTCGGACCGCCCAGGAGGGCCAGGCCCATGACCTGGTCCATCCGGTCCACGAAGTGGAACTCCATACTGGATCGTACGTTATCCGGCACGTCCCGCAGGTCCCGGTAGTTGCCGGTGGGAAGGATGACCTCCCGTATGCCGGCGCGGTACGCCGCCAGGACCTTCTCCTTGATCCCGCCCACCTCCAGGACCTTGCCCCTGAGGGTGACCTCGCCGCTCATGGCGATGTCATGACGGACCGGCAGCCCCGCCAGGGTGGAAGCGACGGCGAGGGTCACGGCGATACCGGCGGACGGCCCGTCCTTGGGGACCGCGCCCACGGGGAAGTGGACGTGGATGTCGATCTCGCCGAACTCGCTGTCGGGAATGCTAAGCTCACGGGCCCGGCTCCGCACGTACGAGTACGCCGCGTTGACCGACTCTTTCATCACGTCGCCCAGGTGGCCCGTGATGATGAGGCGGCCCTTGCCCGCCATACGCAGCGTCTCGATGAACAGGAGCTCGCCGCCGGTGGCGGTCCAGGCCAGGCCGGTGACCACGCCCACCTCCGGCGCGCTCTCGGCGGGGATCGAGACGAAGCGAGGCGGGCCCAGGATCGACTCGATCCGGTCCGCATCGAACGTCCACGGTTCCGTATCCCCCGTTGCCTTGGCCCGGGCCCTGGTCCGGAGCAGGGTCGTCAGGAGACGGCGGGCCCGTTCCACGCCGGAGTCGCGGGCGTAGCCCCGCAGCAGGCCGAACAGGCCGTCCTCGGTGAACTGCACGTCCGCCAACTCGAGCCCGTGGTCCGCGAGCATGCGCGGGAGCAGCTTCTCCCTGGCGATGGCCACCTTCTCCTCGGGTGTGTAGCCGGCGATCCGGATCTCGACCAGCATCTCCCGCAAGATCCGGGGTATACGCTGGAAGTCCTGTGCGGTGGCGATGACCATCAGCCGGGAGAGGTCCAGCTCCACGTCCAGGTAACGATCGACGAATTCGGAGCGGTTGTCCCAGCGCAGTGCCTCTTCCAGCGCCTGAACGGGGTCGCCCTCCACCTTGCCCACGCCCACCAGGTCCAGCGACTCGAGCAGCAGGATGGGGTCGCAGACCTCCTCGTCCCGTAGCGCGGCGGCGATCCGGCCGGGCTTGGCGTCGCGCTGGGTCCGGCGGATTCCCACCAGGTCCGACTCGCCCCGGCCGACCAGGTCGATCCGGGCCAGCGGGCGGCCCAGCCCCTCCGCCACCGCCTCCGCCAGGGACCGCTTGCCAACGTCCGGCGGTCCCACGATGCAGGGGATCGGGCCCACCAGGTCGCCCCTGAGGTGGGACACCGCCAGGTCATCCAGGAGTCGCTCCTTGGGCTCCTCGAGTCCCAGCAGCCGCTCGTCCAGGACCTGCCTCACCCTGTCCAGGTCGATGCCGGGGTGCTCGGATGAGGCGGAGCGCCATGGCATGTTCAGGAGCCAGTCCACGTAGGTCCTGATGTCCTCGGCTTCCGGCCCGACCACGCCCACCGTCCGGAGGCGCTCCACCTCGTACCGCGCGCGACTGCCCACGTGGGTGGGCATGTCGGACGTCTCGATCCGCCGTAGCATGCGCACCGTCTCACGCTCCGCCGGGTCGATCTGGCCCAGCTCGACCTGGAGCCGCTTGATCTGGCGACGGATCTCGTCGACCCGCTCCCGGGCGCGCTGAGGACGGCGCGGCTCCGCTTCCGCGGCTTCCACCTCACGGATATGAGCCAGCTCCCGATCGAGTTGGTCCAGGATGAGCCGCAAGCGGACCTGGATGTCCAGCTCCTGAAGCACTTCGTCCTTGGCCGTGACGGTGAAGTGGGCCAGCGTCGCTACCAGGTCCGCGAACCGGCCGGGCTTGGCCACGTTCATCCGCAGGACTGCGGGGATCTCACCAGCGATGCGTTCCACGTGGTCCGCCAGCACGTCGAGGGCGGAGAGGATGCGTGTCATCAGCTCCTCCACCTCCGCGGGGTCCGGCTCCAGCTCCGTCACGTCCTCCGCCCGCGCGGACCAGTGGCCGTCGTGCCTCTGCAGCTGGCTGAGGCGCACCCGGCTGAGGCCCTGGACCGTGGCCTGGACGGAACCGCCCGGCAGGTAGAGCCGGTCGGTGACCCTGGCCCGCACGCCGATCTTCTCAAGAGCCTTGGGATCTATGGGCTCGTCCGCGTCGCCGGAATCCACCACGGTGACCACCTCCAGGGCGTCGACCGGGTGCGCCTCCAGCATGGCCAGGGTGGCCTCCATACCTATCTGTACCGACATGGCCGCGGATGGGTATACCACCGTGCTCCGCAGCGGCATCACTGGCAGTGTCTGCTTGTTGGTCTTTCGTGCCATGGGCGCTTGGTGTCAGGCTCGGCAGGGCGTCATCCGCCCGGCTCCGGAGCATGGTAATAGCACGACCCGGACCACCGCGCCGACGGTGGCGGGTACGCGTGGACCATATGGCGCGCACGGCGGTACCCTGCGTACCGGCGCACCCCCTGCTACCGGCCTGCTACCGGCCGGGCGTCGGTTCCAGGCGCACGGCGGCGATGGGCCGGCCGTGGGCCGACTCCAGCGACTGGTCCAGCTTGTTGAAGAAGCGGGCCAGGCGCCGGGCGTTGCTCCCCAGGTCGGGCGGGCCCTGGAGCGTGGAGGAGACGGCGTCCACCCGTGTCTGGGCGTCCTGGTCCAGGCTGATCCGGATGGTGACACTGCTGTTGAGGCGCTCGATCCGGCCCTCGACCAGACCTGAGATCACACCTTCCTGATCATCCGTCTCGACTACGCGCCAGCCTCGCAGTCCGCCACCCATCAGTTGGAAGGCCGCCTTCCAGACCACCTCGAACGGAATGGCGTAGGTGCGGCCCAGGAGTCGGGGGTCCTCCGCGTCAGGCCCGGTGTTGGCGAAGTCCCGCTCGAAGCTGCGCTTGATCCAGTTCATGGTGCGCCTCACTGCCCGAGCCGGTAGGTGATACTGACGTGGGCGTGGACATCCAGCTCACCGGGCTGGACGGGCGTCGGTGCGGCCATCATCGCTTCTGCCCGGGCAGCCTCCAGGCGGACCTCAGGCGGCGGTAGCTGCATGGCGCCCGTGGTCACCCGGAGCGGCGGTCCCAGCTCCTCGCCCAGGGCCTCCGCCATCACCCGTGCCTCTGAGCCGGCCCGTGCGATTGCCGCGCGCAACGCCTCCCGGTACGCCGTGTCAGGGTCGGCCAACTCGAACGTGACCGCCGTCACTCGGTTCGCACCCGCCGCCACGGCCGCGTCGATCACCCGGCCGACCAGTCCGATGTCCTCGACCCGGACCGCGACCTGGTTGACCGCCTGATAGCCCACTATGGGCGGTGGCGCCTCCTGTGGCCGACGCTGGTCGTACCGTGGCCGCAACTCGATCCTGGTGGTCCGGACCAGGGCATCGGGGATCCCGATCTGGCGCAGCGCCGCCAGCACCCGGTCCATGGTGGCGGCGTTCTGTCGGGTCGCTGCGGCCGCCGTCTCCGCGGTGGTCTCGACCGCAAACTGGACCCCGGCCCGGTCGGGCGCCTGTCGGACCGTGCCCCTGGCACTCACCTGGATGACCCGTGGGCTCTCGGGCTCCTGTGTCTGGGTCGCCGCCGGAGAGGTGCCTGCCCCGGCCGTCGCCGCGATTACGGTCAAGACGATGGGTAGCTTTCTCATGGCGGAAAGATAGGCACACCAGCGTTTCCGGGCGAGGCGTCAGTGACGTGACGGGCAGAGAGGGGGGAAGCTGGCGCAGCCGCGGGCACCGGGCCAGGCGCGCGGTGGCCTCTCCTGAGGGCGCCACCCGGCAGCGCTGGCAGCTGGCGGTGGCGCCGCTGCCGGTCCTGGCCTATGCTCTGCGGCAGGGAACCGAGCTTGCGTGCGAGTCCCTGCAACCTCCCCCGAGGCGGTGGAGGCAGTGCAAACTGGACCAGAGACACAGGAGTCGACGTGAAGGTCGTCATCCCATTGGCGGGCAAGGGCACTCGCCTGCGTCCGCATACGTACGCCACCCCCAAGCCGCTGCTGCGCGTCGGCAGTCGGCCGGTCATGAGCTACATCCTGGACGACCTCCTGGACCTGGGCGTCGAGGAGGCAGTCTTCATCACCGGATACCTGAAGGAGCACATCGAGGACTACATCCGCACCGAGTATCCAGCGCTGACCTCCCACTTCGTGGAGCAGAAGGTGCAGGACGGGACGGCGGGTGCGGTCAAGCTGGCCGAGTCCTACATCGATCAGGACCTCCTCATCATCTTCGTGGATACCCTCTTCGATGCCGACCTGTCGGTGGTTCGGCAGCTCCCGGAGACGGACGCCGGCGTCATCTGGGCCAAGGAGGTGGAGGACTACCAGCGCTTCGGCGTGATCGTCACCGATGGCGAAGGCTACATGAGGCAGATCGTGGAGAAGCCCCAGGACCCCATCTCGAAACTGGCGAACATCGGTCTGTACTACATCCGTGACTGGGAGCTCCTTTTCAACGGCATCGACGAGGTTTTGGGCAGCACGCTCGGCCCCGGTGGGGAGTACTACCTGACCGATGCCTTCCAGTACATGATCGATCACGGCGCCCGGATCCGGACGCTGGAGGTGGAGGGCTGGTACGACTGCGGCAAGCCCGAGACGCTGCTGGAGACCAACCGGCACCTGCTGGAGACCGGCCGGGCTCGCCGCCCCGATGGCGGTGACCGGTCCCGTGTCCATGACCCGGTCCGCATCGAGCCGGGGGTGACGCTGTCGGAGGCGGAGGTCGGGCCGAACGTCACGATGGAGGAAGGCTCCCGCGTCAAGCGATCCAGGATCCGTGACGTGATCATGGGCCGCGACGTTGTGGTCGAGGACTGCGACCTGCACGATTGCCTGATCGGCGACCGGGCGGTGCTCCGGGGCGTGCGTGGCAGCGTCAGCGTGGCGGCGGACTCGGAGGTCCTGGGCAGCGCGGAGCGGTAGATAGGGTCGTCCGGTGAGCACTCCAGAAGGGAGGTCTGAATGTCTCGCTGGGTCTTTCTCGCCGATCCGGGGTCGTACGGGTGGGCCGAGCTGGTCGAGGAGGGACGGACGGTATGGGACGGGATAGCGAACCGGGCCGCACAGGGCCGGCTCCGCCAGGCGCGCCGGGGCGATCCGGTCCTGATCTACCACACCTCGCCAGACAAGGCGCTGGTGGGTGTGGCTCGGGTGGCGTCGGACCCCTACCCCGATCCGGGGCACCCCGACCGCGTAGTCGTGGACCTGGAGCCGGTGACCGCCCTCCACGAGCCGCTCCCGCTGGACCGGATCCGGGAGGACGACGTCCTGGGCGATGCGGGGTTCGTCCGCATGCCGCGGGTGGCGATCCACGAGGCGCCCGACCCGGTCTGGTACCGTGTGCTCGAGCTGACCGGCACCGACCCCGGTTCGGCGGTGAACATGGACCCGGCGGACGCGGGAGGCCCGTGAGATGAGAGCTGTCCGGGTGCCGGCGACGGGCGGCCCCGATGCGTTGGTGGCCGCCGACATCTCCGCTCCCGAGCCGGGACCGGGTGAAGCGCTGGTCCGGGTCGAGGTAGCGGGAGTGAACTTCATCGACGTGTACCACCGGACCGGGCTCTATCCCAGGTCCCTGCCGTTCACCAGCGGCGTGGAGGGCGCGGGCGTGGTGGAGCTGGTGGGCGAGGGCGTGGAGCTGTTGGGAGTCGGGGACCGGGTCGCCTGGGCGTTGACCCCAGGCTCGTACGCCGAGGCCGCCGTGGTCCCTGCGGAGAGACTGGTCCGGATACCCGACGACCTGTCCTTCGAGCTGGCCGCCGCGGTGATGGTGCAGGGGCTGACGGCCCACTACCTGGTGGAGAGCACCTTCACCCTGGGGCCCGACCACGTGGCGGTGGTCCATGCGGCGGCGGGAGGAGTGGGCCTGCTCCTGGTCCAGCTGGCGAAGTCGGCGGGCGCCACGGTGATCGGTACCTGCTCCACGGAGGAGAAGGCGCGGCGGGTGCTGGCGGCCGGCGCCGACCACGTCGTCCGCTACGACCGCACCCCGTTCCAGCCGGAGGTCATGAGTCTCACCGGCGGCGACGGAGCGTCGGTGGTGTACGACTCCGTGGGCCGCGCCACGTTCCGGGACAGCCTGGCGTCGCTGCGCCCGCGGGGCTTCCTGGTGCTGTACGGCCAGTCCAGCGGCAAGGTAGGGCCTTTCGATCCGGCGGACCTGGCCAGCGCTGGCTCCGTCTACCTCACCCGGCCGGTCCTGGCCGACTACGCCCGTGACCGGCGGGAGCTGGAATGGCGGGCCGGTGACGTGTTCGGAAAGGTCGGCCGGGGCGAGCTCGATGTCCGGATCCAGGCGGTCCTGCCGCTGGAGGAGGCGGCCGAGGCGCACCGGCTGCTGGAAGGTCGGGCTACGTCCGGGAAACTGCTCCTGCGGCCCTGAGCGAAGTAGACGCAGGTCCGGCGTGAGTGGACTGGACCGGCTACTCGTCTTCCTCCTGTTTCCGCTGCCGCTCGGCGGCGCGGGCCTCCAGTCGCTGCTCGTAGTCAGCTCGCTGCTCCGGAGTCAGCACCTCCAGGATCTCCAGACGAGCGGAGTCGGTGATGGCGTTCAGGCGGGGTGAGATCTCGGCCCACGTGGCCTGCATCCGCTCGGACCGTCGCTCGAGGATGGCGTCGATGTCCGCCCGCTGCTCCTCGGTCATGGGGACCCGGTCGATGATATGGCCGCGCTGCTGCTCGTGGGGCGCGTCCCGCTTGGCCGTCTCGCCGGTCAGGACCCGGTCGACCGCGGCACCCGCCATACCTCCGGTCAGGAAGATGGCCACGATCAATGCCACACCGACGATCCGGATCTGACCGCCGCGGAAGAAGGGGCTCATCGCCGCCGCTCCATGGCCAGGACCAGGTCGGCCTTCGTTGGCTCCCGACCCTCGACCAACCACTCCACCGCCGGCGCCGGCACGCCCAGGGCCTCAGCCATGTCGGCCGGGGCCTGGGCCTGGGCCGGACGGTCCCGCTCCGTGGCCACGAGCACGGAGCCCGCCATGACCGCTACGATCGCCGCCGCCGCAAGTACCGGCCTGGCCCAACCGCCCAGGACGGAGAGCGGCGTGCGCGTTATTCGCCGCCGCTCCAGCTCCGGTTCGGCGGCGGCCATGACACGGCGTATCAGCCGCTCATAAGCTAGCTGATCCGCCGCTGGATCCAGCGGAGACAAGTCCAGCCGCTCCGGTTCCATGTCTATCCCTCCTTCGAGCGCTTCAGCGCCTCGTGGTCTCTAAGGGCTCGCCGCGCGTGGAACAGATGCGCCCTCACCGTACCCTCCGGTAGATCCAGCAGCGCGCCGATCTCCCGATGCTTCCACCCTTCCAGGTCGTGCAGCAGCACAACCTGCCGCTGCACCTCCTTGAGCCCTGCCAGCGCCGCCAGCAGGTCGCGCCGGAGCCGAGACCGCTCGAGCATCCGATGCGGCCCGGGCTCGCCCGTCGCCAGCGCCAGCGCGTCCAGCGGCGCCGCCTCCCGGACGCCCAGGTACCGGCGCACGCTGTAGGCCCGGTTCCGGACGATCCGCAGGAGCCAGGCCCCGAATCGGACCGGATCGCAGTCGTCCAGCCGCTCCAGGGCGCGTATGAAGGCGTCCTGACACACGTCCTCCGCATCCGCCGGCTCCTTGACCACACCAAGGGCGACAGCGTATGCCGGCCTCATGTACCGCCGGACCAGAACCTCGAAGGCCGCGCCGTCGCCCTCCCGGGCCCGCTGCACCAGCGCGGCATCTCCGTTCACATCGTCAAGACGCGCCACAGCCCATGAACGTTGGGACCTGTCTCATGTTTCATGATCGAATGGGAACTGAATCTAGGGTACACCAGGCGCAAGGAAAGGGTGCCCTGGCGAGCTCCGGCTTGACACCGGGTCACGACATGCCCCATCCTGCCCTCTGGTATCAAACCATCGCGGCCCGCAGCCCCAGGAGGTCATGTCGCTGGACGAGCCTTCCCGGACAGAGCCGCGGGCACGACGACGGGGCGACCGCGAGCCGCCCGGTCAGCCCGGGCACAAGGTGGTCGACGAGGTCGAGCTCCTCGAGGAGCTCCTGGCCCAGGTCGTCGAGGAGACACAGCCCAAGGCCGCGCCGTGGTTCGCAGACATGCGCGGCCGTGGTGCCATCGTCACCGGTGCCGCCACGGGCATCGGCCGTGCCATTGCCATCGAGCTGGCCCGCCACGGCGCCAGCATCGCCTTCAACTATCTCGGCAGAAACGGGGGCATCAGTGACGAGGCCCAGCGCACGGGCAACGAGCTGCGCCAGCTCGAGGTCACCGTCTTCTCCCAGGAATGTGACATCCGGGACCCGGAGGCCGTGAAGGTCTTCGTCTCGGCGGCACAGGAGGCACTGGGCCGGGTCGACATCCTGGTCAACAACGCGGGGATCGCCCGGGACCGGGCCCTCTGGCGCATAAGCGACGGCGAGTGGCGTGACGTGGTGGAGACCAACCTGACCGGCACGTTCAACATGATCCGGGAGGTGGCCCCGCTGTTCCGGGCCCAGCAGGATGGCAAGATCGTCAACATCAGCTCGATCCACGGCCTGCGCTCCGAGTTCGGGCTGGCGAACTATGCCGCGTCGAAGGCCGGCATCATGGGCCTGACCCGCTCGGCCGCGGTGGAGCTGGGCCCGTCGAACGTGAACGTGAACGCCATAGCGCCGGGCTACATCCGGACCACCCGACTGACGGACTCGGTGCCGGCGGAGATCCTGGATCGGGCCAGAGAGCGGAGCGTCCTCGGCCGACTGGGCGACCCCCAGGACGTAGCCAACGTGGTGCTGTTCCTCTGCTCCGAGCAGGCCCGGCATATCACGGGGGCCGTCATACCCGTCGATGGCGGGCACCTGCTGTAGCAGTTGACCGCAATGGCATCAATCACAGGGGCCGCCCCGGTCGGGGCCGGGCGCCGCAGCCCGCAGGTGACGCTCCTGACTGTCCTTACTGTCCTGACCGTCCTCACGGCTGCCTCGTGCGGGCGGGGCGGGCTGCACCAGCCGGTGCCGCCGTCCCTGGACGGCCAGCGGGTCATGGTCCTGCCCGTGCCCGCCGGCGCCCCGGCGGAGCTGGATGCCGAGCTCCATTTCTGGCTCGGCCAGCGGGCCCCCGATATCGACTGGGTCCCTGCCCACGAGCTACAGCGGGCACTGGATCGTGCTCCCGCTTTCCGTGTACCTCTTGACAGCCTGCCACGGGAGATCGTGGACGCGGGGCGGCGGGCGCCCTACCTGGTGGACCCGGCCTACGGCGCGTTGCGCCGGTTGGGAGCGATAGTGGACGCGCTGGTGGCGGTCATGCCCGTGGCCGTTCGTCAGGTGGGCGACGAGCCGGGCAGTGCCCTGGAGCTGGATGCGGCGCTGGTCGGTGTGAGGGGAGGCCGGGTGATCTGGATTACGACCGTGACGGGCCGGAGCGCCGACGGCTCAGCCGCCGGCGCGGTAGCCGCGGTGGCGGAGGCACTGGCCCGGGCCGTGGTCCCGGATGAACACGACGTATGACGGCGACGAGCCGATGGAGGGGAAGGATATAGTTGTGAGGGAGAGTCTGGTGGCAGGCGCGCTGGCCTGCTTGTTTGGTCTGGCGGCCTGTGACGGTGCTCGTGACTTCCTGTACCGGGACGCCGCGCCGCCGCCCACCGCCGAGGAGGTGGCGCCACATTACGTCGCTCACGGCGGCTTGCTCGGCATCGAGCTCAACGGCAACGTGGTAGAGCTGACGGTGCGTCAGCCGTACGACCACCTCCAGCGGGGCGGCTCACTCTGGGCCCGGGTCGGTCCCTACGTATACCTGTTCACCCCGGCAACCCGAGACGTCTTTTCGGATTTCCCTGGCGTCGCCGCCGTCCGGGTCATAACCGTCGCCCCGGACGGCGCCGAGGTGGCACGGGCAATGCTCCACAGGGACGCCCTGTCGGACATGCACTGGCGCCGGAGCCTCAACATTTTGGGCCACGCGCTCAAGGACGGCCAGAAGAGCCCTCGCCGGCTCGAGATGCTGACCGACTGGGGTGAGGCCCATACAGACTTCCGCTACAACCCGGAGTTCGTGAACCGCTGACCGCATGAGCAAGACCGTAACCCTTATTCCCGGCGACGGTATCGGCCCTACCATCGTCGACGTCACCATAGAGCTGCTGGACGCGGCGGGGGCGGACCTGGAATACGACCGCCAGCTCGCGGGCATGGCCGCCGTCCACGAGCTGGCCAACCCGCTCCCGCCCGAGACCATGGACTCGGTCCAGCGGACCGGGCTCATCCTGAAGGGCCCCCTCACCACACCCGTAGGCTCCGGGTTCCGATCCATCAACGTGGCGCTCCGCAAGGAGCTCGACCTGTATGCCAACGTGCGGCCCGCCGTCACGCTCATGCCTGGCGGGCGCTACGAGGACATCGACCTGGTCATGATCAGGGAGAACACCGAAGGCCTCTACGTGGGCGTCGAGCACTACATCGGGATGCAGGGAGACCCGAAGGCCGCGGCGGAGTCGGTCATGATCGTCACCCGCTACGGCGCCGAGCGGATCGTACGCTACGCCTTCGATTACGCTGTCGCCAACAACCGGAAGAAGGTGACCTTCGCCCACAAGGCCAACATCCTCAAGTACACCCAGGGCCTCTTCCTGGACGTGGGCCACGAGGTGGCCAAGGAGTACGAGGGCCGCGTCGGCTTCGAGGACATGATCATCGACGCCTGCGCCATGCACCTGGTCATGAACCCCTACAGGTTCGACGTCCTGGTCATGGAGAACATGTTCGGCGACATCGTGAGCGACCTCGTGGCCGGGCTCGTCGGCGGCCTGGGCATGGCGCCCGGCGGCAACATCGGCAGCGACGTGGCCATGTTCGAGCCGGTCCACGGCTCCGCCCCCGACATAGCCGGCCTCGGCGTGGCCAACCCGACGGCACAGTTTCTGGCAGCCTGCATGCTGCTCGACCACATCCACCAGGGCGACGTGGCAGACCGCATCCGGACCGCCATCAACCAATGCCTGCGGACCTGCGAGGCCGTTACGCGGGACCTGGGCGGGAGCGCCAGCACCCGGGAGTACGCGAGGGCGGTGATGGACAAGCTCGGTTAGCAGGTTGGAGGTCCGAAGTCCGCTGGCTGGGGGCACGTCATCTGTCTGGAGTCTCGACTTCCCGCGCTCGAAATGTGGGATGTGAGAGGGTGGGAGGGTGGGAGGGT
>SLCC01000206.1 GCA_007126035.1 Gemmatimonadota bacterium | reverse complement strand
GGTAGTACGGCCAGTGGAAGCCCCTGGCGGGGTCGGCATCGACCCGGACCGGCGGGACCCGGTACGAGGTCATGAAGGACAGCGAAGCCGCCCTCTTGAGGACATGCCCGGTCACGGATGGGCAGTGCTCGGACAGGACTTGCATCTGGACCCGCCAGCCGTAGAGCGGCGTTCCGGCGTTGTTCCGGGTCAGGGAGACGACCGTCCTGCCCTCGGAGAACCCCCAGGTGTACGGGTGCCAGCCGGAGGAGGCCATCCCGCAGGTGGCCATGGGCTCGCTGAAGTGGAACTCGACGCGGTCGAACAGCGGGTCCACGTCCGTGGCGCCGTCTGCGGGCACCGTATGCAGCACGATGGGGCCCTCGACGAACTCAGCCGTGACGGCCTGGGTCGAGCTCAGGGTGACCTGGCACGGCTCGCGGCCCGAGCACGCGCCGCTCCACTCGGTGAAGGCCGACCCGCTGGGGGCCGACGCCGTCAGGGTCACTACGGTTCCGGCCGGGAATTCGGCCGAGCAGACGGTCCCGCAGTCGATGCCCGCCGGGGCGCTGGTCACGGTGCCGGTCCCTGCCCCCGCCTTCACCACCAGCAGCGTGTGCTGCTCGATCACTGGCCCCGTGCTGTCCCCGGCGTCGCCACAGGCGGCGAGGGCAAGGGCAACGCAGCCCAGGGCGATAAGACGAAACCCGCGCGTGCTCATTGATCCTCCTGGCTCGGGAGGGCCCGGCGCTACATGCGGCCGGGCTTCACCCCTCCATCAGGAAGAACGCAGGACGGCGGCGTCGCGGGTCACGGCCGGAAGCAAGACGCGGCGCGAGCGCTGTCCCCCCGGACGAGGTAGTGGCTCGCGAGCCGGCCAGTGGCGTCCCGGGTGCGCGGATTGTCCGGGCCGGCCGCGTCCCGCAGTAGTCGCCGCACTCGTGGAGCATGGTGGCCCAGTTGTAGCGCGTCCACGCCACGTCTGGGTGGTCCGGCCCCCCGGACCTTCACCTGGATGTCCAGCGCCTCGCGGAGGATGGCCTTCGCGGCGGGGTAGTCGCCCTGCTGACCCCGCACGACGGCCAGGTGGACGGGCGCCATGGCCGGGATGTCGCGCCGGATGCGCGCGGCGCTCTCCAGAAGCGGCTCGGCCTGGTCGAAGGAGCCGGCTCTCCACCCACGGGTCGGGGGACCTCAGCATCTCCACCAGTAAGGAGCTGATTCGCTGGGCCTTCCGGGCTTCGATCCGGGCTCTGTCTCGCTCCAGGGCCGCCCGCCGGGCCTGAGACGTCGTGGCCACGCCGCCGCCCGCGAGGGAGGCAGTGATCAGCCCCGCCGCGACAACGTCCGTCCGGTGGCGCCGGGCGAACGTCCACGCCCGATACCCGGTACTGCGTTGCCTTGGCGAGGGGGCCTGCGGCGCTGTCTCCGGCCCGGGGCAGGAGTTTGGCCACCCCGAAATCGAGCAGCTTCACCAGGCCATCCGGTGATACGAGGATGTTGTCCGGTTTCAGGTCTCGGTGGACCACCAGGCGGCGGTGGGCGTACTGGACGGCAACCTTCCGGTTCTCATCGGCCGCAGGTCTCATTCCAGTTGCGGTAGATTGTACGCCCGCATAGTCTCGTGACGGAGTCATCACAGGCAGGGAGCAGAATGATACAGGCGCACCTAGGATCGCAACCGTATAGAAGATTTCGGGCCGTCTCACCGCTCATCCTGGCATTGACGCTGGCCGCGCTCGCCTGCCAGAGTATGCCGCTCGAGCGGGCCGCCGCCACGGCCCCGGAACCCAGCGGTGTTCTGACTACCGGCACCCTCGGCCAACGCGGCGAGGCGGAGCACGGGATGGTCGTGTCCGCGCATCCGCTGGCAAGCGAGGCGGGGCTAGAGATGCTCCGGCGCGGGGGCAATGCCGTGGACGCTGCGGTCGCGGCCGCCTTTGCGGTCGGCGTCGTGGAGCCCATGATGGGTGGGATAGGCGGCAGCGGGGGCATGCTGATCTGGCGGCAGGCGGACCGGCGGACTGAATATCTGGACTTCTATGCCCGGGCCCCCGCCGGCACAGACCCGGAGACGGCGGCTGTGCGCGCCGATCCCGCCCGGCTCGTGGCAGTACCGGGCGCGGTGAAGGGGTTGTTGGCCGCCCATGACAGCTTCGGCCGGCTCGAGACAGGGGAGGTGATCGCTCCAGCCATCCGCCTGGCAGAGGACGGCTTCCGGGTTTCGTCCCTCCTGGCGCGGACGGTCGCGGCCGATTCCGCGAAGCTCATGCTCTCGGCGCGCGTGCAGGAGCTGTTCTGGCCGGACATGCGTCCGCTCGGGGCGGGGGAATGGCTCGTTCAGCCGGAGCTGGCCGTCACGCTCCGGCGCATCGCCGGGTTGGGTGCCGCCGGTTTCCATGAGGGCCCGGTGGCGGAGGAGATCATCCGGGTCGTACGACCCGGTGGCAACCCCATGACGATGACGGATCTCGCGGAGTTCGAGCCGACCTGGCGGCGACCGGTCTGCGGCACCTTCCGCGGCACCACCGTTCTATCGGCACCGCCGCCCCAGGCCGGGTTCCAGGTCGTCCAGACACTGCACATGCTCGACGCGGCGCCCCTCGCGGCACTGGGTTGGCCTACGGCCTCACCGGCCGCCTTCCATGCTCTGATCGGCGCCCTCCGCGTTGGCATCGCGGATCGGCAGGCGTACCTGGGAGACCCCGGCGCGACCCCAGTCCCGGCGGTGGGGCTGACGGCGCCTGCCTACGCCAATGCGCGACGGCCGGGGGCTGAAGTGCGGGCGAGGATCGAGCCGGGCGACCCATGGGACAACGAGCTGGCTGGCCCCACCCCGAACTGCGCCCCATTCCAGCCTGTAGAGCCGGCATCGGGCCACTCGGCTGCATGGGGCGCTCCGCCCCCCGCCGGGGAGGACGAGGGTGGCGAGACCACGCATCTCTCCGTCGTGGACTCCGAGGGGAACGCTGTATCGTTGACGTTCACGCAGGGCGCGTACTTCGGGTCCGGCATGTGGGCGGCCGGGACATTCCTCAACAACGCCATGGCCATCTTCTCGAGCGACCCGGAGAGTCCGAACGCGCTGCGTCCGGGTGCTCGGCCCGCGTCCACCACGACGCCTACCATCATAATTGAAGAGGATCGGGTCCGACTCGTCGTGGGCTCTCCCGGCGGTGGACGCATTCCGCCCGCGGTGATCCAGGCCATAGTCTATGTCGTGGAGTACGGGCTCGATCCGTTCGAGGCGCTGCGCATGCCCAGGGTGCAGCCGCAGTTCTCGACCCCCGTCCTGGAGCTGGAGCAGGGGTTCGCCGGCGCGCTGCTCGGTGAGGCGCGCGACATGGGCTACGAGCCGGCCGTCTTGCCGCCGCTGAGTCTGTACTTCGGTGGCGTTCACATGATCGAGCGGCGCGGCGGGCGCTGGATCGGCGCCGCCGACCCCCGGCGCGACGGGCAGGTGCGCGGGTATTAGCATCATCACGAGGCGTTTGCTCGGGTCTATACCCGGGGCTATCATTCTCTCAACGGGCGATGCCGAGCGACGGCCACCCATCCAGGTTCGAAAGTGTGTCATGAACAGACCATCCTCCGGTTCGCTCAGCCTACTCGTCATCGGCCTCGTGCTCATTGCGGCAAGCTGCGATTCCGGCTCAGGCCCCATCCCGCCTCGCGACAATGATACGCCAACGGGACCACCGCCTGGAGCCGAGATCGTCTGGCCACTCGCGAACACGGACGCTCTCGACGCGGACTCGATCAGCTTCCCCTATGGACCGCGCGCGCTCCCGAGCCGCTACGACTTCCACGGCGGGATCGACCTTCCCGCCGCTCAGGGGACGCCAGTCTATTCGGTGCTTCCGGGACGGGTGGTTCTGGTCTCCACCTGGGACGGATCGGCTACGGGTCCGGGCAACGCGGTCCTGGTCGCACACTCGGAGGACAGGTCCACATCGTACCTCCACCTCCATACCATCGAGGTGGCAGAGGGCGATTCGCTCGAGCTCGGGGAGCGGTTGGGCACCGTCGGCCAGACGGGAGCGGCAACGTCGCATCTCCACCTGGGCTACTTCGTGGGGCTGCCGAGGGACACCCGTGTCCGCGATGAGCGCCGCAGCCGGAACCCGCTCGAGATCCTGCCCCACCAGGAGCCCCCGCCGCTCGCCGCAGAGTTCACCGCGACCAACGTGGTGCTGAGCGTGCCCCTCCAGCAGATGACCATCCGGAGCATCGACCTGTCCGGCGAGGGGGACAGCCGTATCCTCGATTACTACGATATCGTCGCCCGCGGGTTCACGGCACGCGACGAGCAGGTGCAGAACGACGTGCACATTGACAGTGGCCGCCCCGAGCTCGGCCGGTTCGACCTCTTCCTCCGTCCTCTCGGGTTCCTGGTGGAGCACGTCGTCGTGACGGACATCTTCGGCGAGACGGTCCTCGACAGCTCTCGCTAGCGGCCGCCCAGACCCGCCGCGCCGACGCCCACCGGCACGCCGTCCGGCCATACGAGCCGGCCAGTTCGCAGTTCGCAGTTCACGCAACGAGCCCCGGCGCAGCATGGCATTCAGGTCGGCTGTGATCTTGCAAGGGTATGTCCGTTCCCCTGAACCACGTGAGAGTCTTCATGCGCATAGAGCTGAGCAGTCGTCGGCATGGTGGTACGGAGGCTGGTGCGCGTCCCGGCGCTCAGGTGATCATGCTGATGATCCTGATCGCACTGGCCTGCGCACCCCGCGAGCCTTCGGAGGACGAGCCCATGGTCCGGGAGCCCGAGACCGTGGTGATCCACGTCCGGAACCACAACACGCTGCAGGCGACTGTGTACATCAGGGAGGACGGCGGAATGCGAGCACGGTTGGGCGAAGTGCCCTCGCAGACCGACCGGTTCTTCGAGCGGGACGTATGGAGGGGCCAGAGTATCCGGTTTGATATTCGAATCCTGGCGCGGCGCACGTTCCAGACGGACGCGATCGTGGTGGTCCCCGGGGACACCATCCAGGTCACAGTCCCGGCGCGGTTGTAGACCGCCGTCCCGCACGGCACGAGGGCGCCGCGGCAGTGCCGCGACGCCCTCGCTCCGTAAACCGCACGAGCTACAGGTTACAGGTTGGGATTGGAGTTCCGCTCTTCCCGGTTCATGGGCAGGCACAGCTCGCCCATGGGGTTGTCCAGGACATTGCGTACCTCGTCCTCTTCCGGCGGCTGAGCCGACGCCTCGCGCCTGACGACATCGAAATTGGCGTAGCCTGGCGTAACCGCCCACCGGCGCATATCCGGGAGCCGGCGACCCTCGACCCACAACTCGATCCCACGCTCCCGCTGAAGGACGTACCATGCCTGCTCGGTGGAAGCGGCGTCCACGTGCGGCAGACCGTGATGGTCGCGGAGCACGTTGATGTGAGACATGGCGCCCGGAATGTCGCCGCCCACCAGGGCAGCCTCAGCCTGGATCAGCCGCATCTCAGCGCCCCTGGCCATGGGCAGGTTGTCATTACGGCTCTGGTATTTCTCCGGGAACCAGTTCTCACGCCGGCCGTCACCACCAATGAACACATCTCCGGTCGGACCACGTGACGAGAATGTGACGCGCGGATCGCCGTCCGTGGTCTGTACGCCTGACAGGTCCGTCCCGTACTGGCCGAACGGGGTGCCCCAGACGGAGTGCTGGTTGTCCTGCAGATAGGACTCGTACAGCCCGTTGTATTCGACGGTCGAGTTGTCCGACATGCGGACCTCGTGCACGAAGTCCATGGGGACCTCCTGCGCATCCGACACGGCGCCAGTCCAGTCACCAAGCATCATGCGGACCTGTGCCCGGCCCGCGCGGGCCGCGGTAACCAGATCCGGTGTGCCTGCCGCGCCGCCCATGGTGATGACATCGGTGAATTGCTGCTCCGCTCGCTCGTAGAAGGCCGAGACCGGCAGCTCCGGCCCGCCATCGAGGGTGGCGCTACAGAAGGTGTCGCCCAGTACGCGGTTCGCGAACCCGGCCCAAAGGGTGGCGGTAACCACCGGCGCACTGGCGCTCGGGTCCCCACCCATGTCAGAGACGACCACGCTGATGATTTCGATCGCCTCCTCGGCGGTGACCCGCGCGTTCTGTGCGTGGGCCCAGCGCGTCGACGTTTCCGGTACGTCATCCGGCACTACGACGGCATCGCTGTGGTCGCGGATACCGACGAACTGACCCGAATGGACCATCTCATCGGTGAGCATGGCACCCACTCCGAACGCCCCGCCTGGCCTGCCATTGCTGATGGCGCGGCCCAGGTTGCGCTCGGCCCCGATGACCAGCGGGTCGATGGCCACGGGGTCGAACAGGTCATCGTACTCGATGGTGCCCGGGTCGAAGACGCCCAGGTCACAGGCGGCGACCGCGAACGCGGCCCCCAAGGCGGCCGCAAGCGTACCGGCCCGTCGCGCCTGTCTGAATGAGGCTCTCATATATGTTCGCATGAATCGATCTCCTTAGAATTCCACCGTGACACCGGCAACAAACATCCGCGGCACGGGTGTTGGGAAGAACGAGTGCCGCTGGAGCGTGGACTGGGAGTTCAGGTTCGACTCCGGCTCCAGCCCCGGCGTCTTGGTCGAGCGCCACAGGTTGCGGCCAGACAGGTTGACGGTCGCTCCGCCGATGCCGAACCGCTGCGGCCAGGTCTCGGGGATGCGGTAGGACACGGAAACCTCCCGTAGCCGCCAGAAGTCGGCCGGCACCGCGAACTCGCCCTGCGAGAGGAGTGAGTTGCGGCTGCAGATGGCCTGGTCCAGCGAGCCTTCCGCCGCGTCGCGGCACCGCTGTGAGACCGGTCCTGCCGTTACACCGAACTCCGCGTGGTCGGCTGCACGAGCGTCGCTCACCTGCCGGCGCGGATCCATCATCCAGCGCATGGTGTGGTCGTGGCGGTAATGGCCGCCCTGGTGGTCGAAGAAGAAGTTGAAGTTGGTCCGCTCACCGATCCTGAAATCGCTGCCCAGCTGTATGGTGCGCGTGGGCTGCGCGGGGCCGATGTACTGCTCGGCGTCCGTGCAATCGGTCGGATCAGCGCACAGCGACTGCTTGTTGATGACCTCACCCTCATGCTCGATGAGATGGTTGCTGGCGAAGAACCCGGCGATGGGGAAGCCCTCGCGGATGTGCTGGAGCCAGCGGACCGTGAGGGGTGCCTCGTCGGAGAGGCTCACCACCTCGTTCTGGTTGGTGGACACGTTCGCACGTGCACTCCACCGGAACCTCGGCATTTCGATGAGCGCCGCCTGCACGCCCAGCTCGATACCCTGGTTGTGGACCTCGCCCACGTTCCGGAGCTGCGTGCCGAGTACGCCCAGTGATGGAATGTTGCGGGCCTGGAAAAGAGCGTCCTGCGTTGTCTGGTCGTAGAACGTGAACTCCACGTTCAGCCGCTCGTTCAGCACGCTGATGTCGGCACCGAGCTCCAGCTCGTGGCTGACTTCAGGCCGCAGATTGGGGTTCCCCACGTTGGCGGCCACGATCGCGGGCAGGCCGCCTGCACCAGAGACCGCGCCGTAGGTCCGCACCGCCGCGAACGCGCTCGGCTGCATGCCAGCCGTACCGTACGCGCCCCGCAGCCGGAGCGAACCCCACTCCGGGTCCCAGAACCCGTGCTCGGAGACGACGTAGGAGACATCGACCTTAGGATAGATCTCGTAATCGACCTCGGCACCGAACGCGCTGTGACCATCTGCCCGCGCGCCCAGCGTGACGAAGAACTGCTCGTTCAGGCCGAACTGCTGCTCCATGAAGAAGCCGACCATGCGCTCCTCGGAGCGAGACTCGCCAGCCTGAAAGCTCGACGACGTGGCGTTCACCACCCGCAGCCCGCGGAACGCGAAGTCCTCACCGTAGGCGCTCTGGATGCCGCTCTCGGAACGGAACGCCTGGAACCCGGCCGTCGTGGACGACCGCACCGACTCTGTGAGGTCCGTGCGGAAGGTGCTGCTCACGTCCAGGTTCAGATTCTGGTTGATTCGGCGGTAGTTCCCGGCGTATCCGCCACCAAACCGGAAGACCACCTCGGGCGGCAGGTACTCGGTATTGTCCGAGTTGAAGAAGTCACCACCCAGCGTGAGTCGGTTCGACCAGCGCGTACCTGGCCGCCACTCCGCCGTGGCGCTGCCAGTGAAGCGGTAGCCGCGCTGGAACATCTCCAGGTTGACCAGCTGCTCGGTGGGCGTCGGCCAATGTCCGTCCGCGCCGGCCAGCAGCCCGTTGATGATGAAGCCTTCCTGGTTGTTTCCCTGCGGGGGCACCATCACCTCACGGGAGGAGTACCCCGCCGACACGCCCAGCGTCAGGTCGTCCCTGGCTTGGACGTTCAGGTTGGCGCGGAACGCGCCGTAGTCCTGCTGGCTGTTGGGCTCGATGCCGCCTTCGCCGCGCAGTGTTCCGGCCACGTAGTAATTGATTCCTTCCGTGCCGCCGCGGATCGAGAGCTGGTTGCTGTGGTAGCTCCCGGTCCGCCCCATCGTATCCGCGTACCAATCGGAGAAGACGGAACCGGATTCACGCCAGTACGACCGGGGCACGTCGCTCCCGCCGAACTCGGACCGGAGACGCCACTGTGGCGCCCCCTCGGCGCCCCGCCGCGTCGTGATGTTGATGACTCCCGCCGCTGCCTCCGTACCGTACAGCGTGGCGGCCGATGCGCCTCGAACGATTTCTATGCTCTCT
>SLCC01000192.1 GCA_007126035.1 Gemmatimonadota bacterium | reverse complement strand
CCGCGCTCAGCGCGGGCGCAGCACCGCCACCGGCAAAACCATCTCCTCGGGGGTGGCGCCGCCGTGCAGGAACGACCCCCGGTACCTCGCCTGGTACTCCCGGAGCTTGGTCGGGTAGACGAAGAAGTAGTCTTCCAGGGCCAGCAGGTAGTTGGTGGCCAGCCGGCCGGGTGGAAACCGGAGCTGCGACTCGTCCTTGACGGAGATCACGGCGGCGGGCTGCTCGGCCCGCAGGTCCTGGCCGAACTTGTAGCGGAGGTTCGAGGTGGCGTCGCGGCGGGCGAAGACGGTGACGGGTCGTTCGCAGAGGATCGAGCCGTGATCGCTGGTCAGGACCACCTGGATCCCGGCGGCGGCGGCGTCCTTGAGTATGCGCAGCACGGCTGAGCGCTCGAACCACTGGCGGGTCAGGGCGCGGAGCGCCGGCTCGTCACGGGCCACTTCCATGAGGAGGGTGGACTCGCTGCGGCCGTGGGTCAGGAGGTCCACGAAGTTGAAGACCAGGCTCACGACGCCGTGGCCGCGGAACGCGTTGCGCACCCGGGCCACCAGGTCGTCGGCGCCGTCGTCGCTGAACACCTTCTCGTAGTGGACCGGGACCTCACGGCCGACCAGCTCCCGGAGGTGCTGCCGGAACAGCTCGTCCTCGAAGGAGTTGAGACTGCCCTCCTCCACCTCCCACCACTCGGGGTTGATCGCCGCGATCTCGTCCGGGAACCGGCCGCTGAACAGGGCGTTCCGGGCGTAGGGCGTGGCCGTGGGCAGGATGCTGGCGTAGAGATCCTCGTCCACGTCGAACAGCTCCGCCAGCATTGGCCGCAGCGCACGCCACTGGTCCAGCCGTAGGCAATCGATCACCACGAACAGAGTCGATCCGTCGCCCAGCCGCGGGACCAGCCAGCGGGCGACCACGTCGGTGCTCAGGGGCGGGCGGTCGACTCCGTCGCCGGCCGAAGCACTGACCCACCGCGGGTAGGCGTCCCGGACGTAGTCGCCGAACTCGCGGCGCAGGTCCACCAGGATCGAGCGCACCGAATCGAGCAGCCCCTGCTCCCCCGCCTCCTCCAGGCGAAGGTCCCAGTCCACCAGCTCGGAGTAGACGCTGAAGAAGTCGGCCCAGCTCCGGGCCTCGTCCTTGGCCCTGGACAGCTCGAGGAACCGGGTCGCGAAATCCTGCGCCGCCCGCTGCTGCCTGAGCTGCGAGCCCTCCAGCAGGCGCGTCACCACGGACAGGACCTGCCGCGGCGAGGCGGGCTTCACCAGGTAGTCGTCCACCCGCCGACCGATGGCCTCCTCCAGGGTCATGTCCTCCTCGGACTTGGTCACCATCACGACCCTGGCATGCGGCTCCTCCTCCCGGAGCAGCCCCAGCACCTCCAGCCCGCGGCGACCCGGCATCTGCTCGTCCAGCAGCACCAGGTCGTACGGCCGGCGACGGATCAGCTCCAGCGCGTCATCGCCGTTGGTGGTGGTGTCCACGCGGTAACCGCGCTGCCGGAGGAAGAGCAGATGAGGCTCAAGGAGCTCCACCTCGTCGTCGACCCAGAGGATGCGCTTCTCGGTAGGCTGCATGGCTCCAACCTACGGCGCCACCACCAGGTCAGCAATCATCGCGAGCGCCACCTGGAAGCCAGCGCCAGCCCCACCACGGCTCATGACCACCTCGCAAGGACCGCGGAAGGGGGTGAGACGAGAACGCCGTCATGTGTGTCAAGTCACGTCAGTCGACGCTTCGTAGCCCGCCTCGAACGCTGCGACCCACGACGGGTCCAGGGACAGCCCGGTGCGCCGCTCCCACTTCCGGGCGGAGCGCCAGAACCGTGTCAGCATCTTCCGCCGTATTCGCTCGGGGACAGCGGCGGCGTGCAGTCGCGCCCGGTCCAGGTCGAGGATCATGGCCCGGGGGTCATGGCCCGTCCCTCGCTCGGACCCGATCACCGCGAACGACAACAGGATGTTCTTCAGGTTCAGGTCCTTGTGTTCGATGCCACGCCGGTGCAGCAGCCGGACCAGGCGACCGGCGGCACCCATGGCAGCGCGCCCCACGGACGCGCGGCTGGCCTCGTCCATCAGCGGCTCAGCCCCTGAGCCGGGATCCTCGGACACGATCGGGCGCTCCCCGACCCGGGCGCCAGGAGCACGGGAGGTTGGTTCACGCTGGAACAGGAGGGTGGCCAGGTCCAACGAGTGGGCGACCCAGCAGGTGACGAGGTCGCCCCGGTAGAACGGCCCCGCGGGGTAGACCGCCGCGCCCACCGGCACCGGGGCCGGAACGCCCCGGGCGCGTACCGCGTCCAGCAGCTGGACCTCACGGAAGGGACGGGGTGCTCCGACCCGGAGGTAGCGGTCGCCCAGCGCCGATGCGACCGCGCCACCCCTGTGGTAGTGGCGCACCACCCAGCATCCCTGCTCCGGCTCACCGGGCACTGGGACGGCGGCGACCCGGCCCCGGCCGGCCAGCGGGACGGCGGCCGGGTCCGCCTCGGCGGCGGCCATGAGGGAGCCGTGCTCTTCGAGCCAGCGCCTCAGCACCGGCTCGTGGCTGGCCTGAGCCAGCAGAAGACTGCCCCTGCCGCGGAAGACAGCGCTCGTCGCCCTCACAGGGACCGCTCCGCCGCCCTCCTCACCAAACCACGCGCCTCCGCGCTCTCCAGCACCTCCGCGTCCGGCCCGTACTGGAGCACGTGCCGCACGAGCCAGCCCGGGTCCGCCACGTCGTACGTCACCACCACGCTGCCGTCCTCGCCGACGTCCCCCTCCCCCCGCTCGATCAGCCAGCGGGCGACCCGGGGACTGTACCGGACCCGCACCTCCACCGGTTCGCCGGCGCGGAAGACCCGGCCCCCGGCGAGGAACTCCGCAGGGTCGAACTCGTCCGGCGGCTCGAACGACTCTTCCAGCACTTCCGCCTGCATGATCCGATCGACCCGGAAGACCCGGCGTTCCCGCCGGGCGTGGCAGAAGCCGATGCTGTACCAGCAGCCATCCGAGTAGAGCACCACATAGGGATCGATCTCGCGGCTCTCCGGCTCGGGCGCGTGAGGCTTCAGGTACTCGATCCGACAGCGACGCCGCTCCTTGGCGGCCCGCACGATGAGCGTCCGGAGCGCGTCGCTGCCACGAGGATCGCCGGCCACGGCGACCTGCTCGCCGATCTCCGCCGGGACCGCCCACGCGATCCGCTTCGCCACCTCCGCGAGCACCTCGTGGGGCGAGGGGTCGTCCTGCTCGGCGGCGATCAGGCGGAGCCCCAGGTGCAGCGCCGCGGCCTCCCCGAAGGTCAGCCGGACGGGACGCTGGAAGTGGCCGCCCGTCCAGACCGTGACCGTGTCCTCGACCAGCCCGATCTGGATGTCGTTGGCCGAGCCCGCCGGGTGGTAGTACTCCCGGGCGGTCACTTCCTCCACGTCACGGACCACCTGGTCCCGCGACACGGCAAGCATCTCCGCCAGCTCGTCGTAGGTGGCGCCCCCGGCACGGCCCGCCAGCGGCAGGATGTGGAGGATCCGGTCGAGCTGCGCCTCGGCCGTGACCCGCTCAGCCACGCGGCGCCTCCCCGTACACGGCCGCCGTCGCCCGCGCCAGCGCCACCTGCTCATCCCGCAGCTCCGGCGGCGACACCACGATCGCCTCGCCCGCGAAGCTCTGGAGCCAGCGCAGGAACGGACCCACCTGGTGCACGTCGAACTGGCGGACGGCGGCGCCTCCTGCCTCCTCCTCGACCAGCTGGCCGTAGCCGTTCCGGGCGACCCAGAGCGACGCGGGGAACGCGAACCGCACCCGCGCCTCCAGCGCCCCGTCGTCGCCCGCGCCCAGCTCCCACGGCTCCAGCCGGGTGTAGTCCGTCAGGTCGAACTCCGCCGGGACCGCGAAGTCCGGCGTCTTGGCCGCGGCCCGGTTCACCGCCACGTCCTCCATGCGACCCAGACGGAAGACCCGCACGTCGTCCCGCAGCTCGTCGTGGCCGATCAGGTACCACTGCCCGTGCTGGAACAGCAGGCCGTACGGCGCGACCGCCCGCTGCGTCGGCTGCCCGCGGTAGATCCCGTGGTACCGAAACTCGACCTTCTTCCGGGCGCGGACCGCGCCGGTCAACAGGGCCATACGCTCCCGCACCTCCGCCGCGCCGGGACGATCCACGTAGAGGACCGGCGCGCCCTCCAGGTCGTCCACGTCCACGTCGAACGCCACCTTCCGCAGCGCCGACCGGGCCTCCTGCGCCAGCCCGAACCCCGGCAGGTCGGCCGCCCGCCTCAGCGCGTCCACCGCCGTAACGGCGTGGTCCCGGTCCAGCTCGACCTCTCCCGCGCCCGGCGCCCTCCGCCGCGCCCCCACCTCGTCGCCCACAATGCGGAGGTACGGCAGGTAGAAGTCCCGGCTGCTCAGCACGTAGCCCTCCGCCCGCTGCGTCCCGTAATCGATGGAGTACTCGAGCTTCTCGAGTGGCATGCCCAGCGCCCTCAGCTCGTCCTTGTCCCGCTCGAACATGCGACGCACGCTCTCCCGGTCCCTTTCGCTCCCGCTCGTCCACTTGGGCATGTAGGCGGGCACGGCCTCCATGACCTGGTCGACGGAGACCGGGAATCGATGCTTCACCAGGAAAGCGATCAGGTCGAGCCAGCGCTGGGTCTTCGAGATCGAATCCGTCATTGCGGCTTCACACTGTTCGGGATGCGCACTCGGTCCGCGTCACGATCCGGATCCTCGTCGAACATGGGCGAAAGCCGCCCGGGCTGCAACAACATCCTCCGTGCGCATATCCTTTCCCGGCCCGGTATGGGACGACGGAAATATGCGACGGGGGTGTGACAGTACCATGGCCCCCATAGCCAGCAGGACGAGCAGGAGCAGCGTGGCGGTCGCCACGCGGCCGCCGCCTTTCCGTCGCGCTGATCCATGAGCGCCTCCTCCGAGCGCTCTACACGACGGGCTTCCAGTCAATGGATGGTCATTCCCCGCGATAGGCGACGATGCCCATAGCCTGCGCCGCCTCGGACATCCGAGCGTCGTACGTGGCCAGGCGGACGTCCTGCCCGTGCTCCCGGAGAAAGGCGAGCGACGCCAGCTGCAGCGCGTCGAGGGTCCGTACGGGAACCGGGAACGGGGCTAGCGCGCGGTCGAGCACCGGGCGCTCCAACTCCAGGAACGCGAACCGGGCCAGCATCAGCCGGGTAGCGTCGCCGTGCGTCGCGGCGAGTCCCCGTGCGTTGATCCGCGTCCACACCTCGTACTCCAGCAGCCGGCTCGTCACCAGCTCTTCGGACCACAGCTCGGCCGGCGGCCGGCGGTCCTCCGCGAGCAGATGCGCCAGCGCCACGGACGTATCGACGTAGATCAACGGTCCGCCCGATCGGCCTCGAGCTCGACCAGCAGCTCGGCCAGCGGAGCCACGGGCCGCGATGGCGGCGGCTCGCCGGGCCCGGTCGACGACGGCGTCACCAACCCCTTCACCGCCAGCTCCCGTAGCGGACTGTCGTAGCGGACTCCAGCGAGCGTTTCGATCCCCCGCCGGAGCGCCTCGGACCGGGACACCCCAAGCTCCCGGGCCAGCCGGTCCAGCTCAGCCCGCTCCGCCGCCGTCAGATACGTCTGGATCGGTGCCCGCACGCGCTCGGCCATGGCGATGAATTTACCAAGGCCTTTTCCAAAGTCAACGTCCCGCGTCTCGGGGGCGGGCAGGCCCGCTCGCCGGTCCAGCAGCTCGAGGCGCAGCGTGTACCGCCACGTCCGCGAAGCGCAGCACTGCCAGGAAGACATCCGCCAGCTCGACGAGGGCGCCGTTCAGCAGGAAGTCAGCCCCTCGTCCGAGCCTGAAGAACCTCTTCGGAATCCAGGGAACGCATCTGGGGGGCAGTCAGCGTGAGGACGACCGATGGTGCCCCGGCCGGTGGTCCGAACCGCCGGCCGGGCCAGCTTCGAGCAGAACGGGCACGACGGATCGCGCTGGGGCCGGGGCGCCGGACCAGTCGACGGCGATTCTGCGCAAGGAGTCCCGGCGAAGACACGGGCGTCATGCGGGGAACGCGCTCATGTGGACCGCGCGCCCGTACGCGAACAGCTCCCCGCCGATGATCCCGCCCGCCAGCGCCCGATACTCGCCGCGGCCGACGGTGGGGAGCGGGCGGCGCTCGGCGGCGGCCAGGCCGTCGAGAAAGGCGCAGGCGTGCTCGGCGGTGACGCCGGTGGTGGACGGCGCCAGTTCGAGGGCGTCGAAGACGTAGCCCCGGACCAGGCCGTCGTGGAGGCGGGCCCACGCGGCGGGGCTGTCCAGGATGTCGGCGCCCGCCGGCTGGCGGCCGAGGAACGCCACGAACCCGACCTGGCCCTCGACGGGTCGGAATCGGCCGGCCAGCTCCTCGAGGCGCGGGCGAGCGGAGTCGTAGGCGTCGTCCAGGGCGTCGGTGGGCGAGTGGTAGCCGAGCTTGGACGACGACTCGCGGATGGCCTCCCACACCCCGCCCTGGGCCATGGCCAGGAGGCCGGAGGGCGAGCGGAGGTCGGGGTGGGCGGCCGCGTCGCCGGCCTGCGACGCCTCCACCGCCCGCGTCCGGCGCCGGACCTTCGACGGCGAGTGGTCGGGGCGGCTGTGCATGGTGGTGCTGGTGTGGCGCCACCGGCCCTGCTCCATGCAGGAGACGGGGATCCGCGTCTTTGTCCCCGCGGGGAGCAGGATGGTCCGGCTCACCGTGCGGTTCTGCTTGGCGCCGATGAGCTGCATTCCGTCCAGGACCAGGACGTCCCGGTGCCCGGTGTTGGCGGCCAGTAGCTCGGGCACGGCGCCCGACTCGCTGACCTCGGTGATGGTGACGGTGCCGACATCGATGGCGTCCGGCAGCAGGTCGTAGCTCGACTCCGCCGGCTCGGCGCCGAGGAGCGGGAACAGCGTGAGTCCGCCGGCGCTCTGCGGCGCCGCGATGGTAACAGGCAGCATGGTCGTTCTCCTCTCAGGACCCGGGATGGGCCGTGGGGGGAAGATGGGTGGGGGGGTGTGACAGGGGACGTTTGGTGTTTGTCGTGGGGCCGTGCGCGAGCGCGGTCACGCCCGATTATCAGACGGGTAGGCTAATGTACATTCGGAACGGCCCGACAATGTTTCCGGACTCCAGCCCAGGGGAGGTACCGAGCCGGGCGAGGAAGGCCCTCCAGGTTCACGCCCACCCAGCGCCGTCCATCCCGCGGGTCATAGGCGACGTTCCACTGTACGCCGTCGTTGCCGTCGCTGAAGCCGCCGAGTTGAAGAGCCTGGCTCCGAACGGGCGGTATCCGGTACCGAAGACTTTGCTGAATGCGATCCGAATCGCGTCTCCTTCTGAGCCCATCCAGTCTAGCATGTGGCTTCTCCGATTCCTGTTGTCGATCGGTCAGCGGCATATCGTCATGCCGGAGCTTCGAGAGGCGTCATAGATGACGACGAGACTCGGGCTGTGTCCATAGCGCCGCCGCAGGCCTCAGCTCTTGCGCCGCCCAGCGCGCTCCTCGGCCCGGTCGTCCCTGAGCCGCTCCAGCGTGGACCGCTTGCTCTGGATGCTGCCGTACGCCCGCTGGTACATCCACTTCGCGTCCCGGGCGGACACCTGCTCCTCGTCGAACCGCTGGGCCAGGTCTCGCAGGTCGTCCACCTCGTCCCGCAGCTCCGGATCGGACGGGGCGAGGGGCGCGAGCTTCTCCGCCACCTGGCGCAGCCGCCGGGCGCCGTCCTGGAAGGCGCCCCGGGCGCGGTCGTCGAGGGCTTCCTCCCGGGCGCGCGCGGCCTCCAGGAGCAGCAGCTCACGCCGGACCTCCGGGTCCACGACGGCCGCGCCGGCGCGCGTCACCCGGATCGGCAGCTTCACGGTGCGCTGCTCCACGCCGCCCTCCGGCAGCAGGACGTAGCCCTCGATGGTGAGGGTAGCGACGTCGACCTCGGCGGCGTCGACGTCGCTGGTGAGGAGGAACTCGCAGAGGAGGGACCTGGGCTCGAGGGCGTAGAGGTCGCCGAGCTCGAGGCGGAGAGAGCCGTCGCCGGTCTGCTGGCGCGGGTACTGGTGCAGGACCGTGGCGTGCTCCACGGCGCCGGCGGGGGTCACGGTCACGACCACGTTCTGGGCGGCCAGCGCCATGAGGCCCTGGATCTCGGCCTCGAACACCGCGGGCGCCTGGTCCGGGTTCTCGATGTAGTACGTGCTGCCGCCGCCGGCCTCGGCGAGGAAGCGGAGGAGCCGCTCGTCGTAGTCGGCCCCGAAGCCGATGGTCGTGGTGGACACACCCTTCGCCGCCGCCGAGCCGACCAGGCCCCGGAGCTGGCCCGGCTCGGTGATGCCCACGTTCGCGAGGCCGTCGGTGAGCAGCAGGACGCGGTTCACCCCGCCGTCCACCAGAGCCCCGGAGACCAGCTCTCTGCCCCGCAGCCAGCCGCCGGACAGGTTCGTCATGCCGCCGGTCCCGATCCGGGCGATCCGGTCGAGAAGCTCCTGGCGCCGGGATCCGGGCGTGGGACCCGCCACCGTCCGCACGTCGTCATCGTAGGCGACGATGCTCACCACATCGTCGTCACCGACCCGTCGCGCCAGCAGGCTCGCCGCCTCCTTCGCCCGGTCCAGCTTGCCCATTGAGCCCATGGAGCCGGAACGATCGAGAACGACGCTCAGGTTCAAAGGCGGCCGGTCCGCCGCCTCCGGCGCCTCGCCCGCCACCCGGAGCAGCGCCCGCACCAGGTACCCGCCATCGGCGACGGGCTCGTGGTCCAGCAGGATGTTCGTGTTCATGGAAGGCCCCTCCCAGGCCGCGTCCGGCCCTCCATGGGCTGGACAGGGGAGAAGGTAGGGAGGGGGTGTGACAGCGCTGCATCTGCTGGACTACACCGCCATCATGGACGAGGCCCAGGCGCTTCAGCGGAAGGCGTTGCAGCGCCACGTGG
>SLCC01000071.1 GCA_007126035.1 Gemmatimonadota bacterium | reverse complement strand
CTCAGCCAACACTGCCCTCCATCTCCAGCTCGATGAGTCGGTTCAGCTCCACCGCGTACTCCAGCGGGAGCTCCTTCGAGATCGGCTCGATGAACCCGCGCACGATCAGGGCCGCAGCCTCGTCCTCCGCCAGTCCGCGGCTCATGAGATAGAACAACTGCTCCTCGCCGATCTTCGAGACGCTCGCCTCGTGCCCGATGCTCGCCGTGTTATCCTCGATCTCGATGTACGGGAAGGTGTCGGTCCGGCTCGTCTCGTTGAGCAGCAGCGCATCACACTCCACGTTGCTCTTGGCGTTCGTCGCGCCCTCGTAGACCTTGGCCAGGCCCCGGTACGTGGAGCGGCCCGTGCCCACGCTGATGGACTTGCTGATGATCTGCGAGGAGGTGTTCGGCGCCGCGTGCACCATCTTGCCGCCCGTGTCCTGGTGCTGGCCGTCGCCCGCATAGGCGATGGAAAGAATCGAGCCATGGGAACCCTCGCCCACCAGGTAGCACGACGGGTACTTCATCGTCGCCTTCGAGCCCAGGTTCCCGTCGATCCACTCCATGTGGCCGTGACGGTGAACCATGGCCCGCTGCGTCACCAGGTTGTACATGTTGTTCGACCAGTTCTGGATCGTCACGTACCGGAACCGGGCGTTCTCCTTCACCACGATCTCGATCACACCGGAGTGGAACGACTCCGTGGAGTAGACCGGCGCCGTGCAACCCTCGATGTACTGGGCGTCGGCTCCGTCCTCGACTATGATCAGAGTCCGCTCGAACTGGCCCATCCGCTCCTGGTTCACCCGGAAATACGCCTGCAACGGCGTCTCCACCTTCACACCCTTGGGGATGTAAACGAAGGAGCCGCCAGACCAGACGGCCGAGTTCAACGCCGAGAACTTGTTGTCTGCCACCGGGACCACCGTGGAAAAGTGCTCCCGGAACAGGTCCGGGTACTTGCGCAGCCCGTCCTCGATGGACTCGAAGATGATGCCCTTGTCCTCCCACTCCTTCTTCAGCGAGTGGTAGACCATCTCCGACTCGTACTGCGCTCCCACGCCCGCCAGAACCTTCTGCTCCGCCTCCGGTATGCCCAGCCGCTCGAATGTGGTCTTGATGTTCTCCGGAACGTCGTCCCACGAACGCTCCATCCGCTCCTGGGGCCGGACGTAGTAGTAGATGCTGCCCAGCACACGCTCCAGGTCGCTCAGGTCCGCGCCCCAGCCCGGCATGGGCTTGCGACGGTAGACCTCCAGAGCCTTCAGCCGGAAGTCCAGCATCCACTCGGGCTCCTCCTTGTTCGCCGAGATCTGGCGGACAATATCCTCGCTCAGACCCGGCTCGGCACGGAATACCGGACTATCCTCCGTCCGGAAATCGTACTTGTATTCTTCCAGTCCCAGGTTGGCGACGGTCTCGTCATGCGGCATTACGCCCCCCCTCACAATCTCTGGTACCGACAGCGCTTCGCCCACTTCCAACCGGCGCTGCGCGCTCGCCACGGCTCTACCCGCCCTCTGGTCACGGCGTCGGCGTACCCGCCTCCAACTCACGCCAACTCTCGTAACCCTCCGCTTCCAACTGCTCGGCCAGCTCCGGACCGCCCGACTTCACGATCCGGCCCTGGACTATCACGTGCACGAAATCAGGACGGATGTAGTTCAACAGCCGCTGGTAATGCGTGATCAGCAGGAAGCCCATATCAGGACGCTCCTCGTGGATCTTGTTCACACCAGCAGCCACAACCTGCAGAGCGTCGATGTCCAGGCCCGAGTCCGTCTCGTCCATCACCGCCAGCCTCGGATCCAGCATGGCCAGCTGCAGTATCTCGTTCCGCTTCTTCTCACCCCCGCTGAAACCCGCGTTCACGCTGCGGGCAGCAAACGCAGTGTCCATCTCCAGAAGCGCCATCCGGTCCATCAACTGATCCTGGAACTCGAACAGGTCCACCTCCTCTTCACCACGGCGCGCCTGCACCGCGGTCCGCAGGAAGTTGGCTATGGATACCCCGGAAATCTCCACCGGGTACTGGAAGGCCAGGAACAACCCCGCCCGGGCACGCTCGTCAGCCTCCATCTCCAGGAGATCCTCGCCCTGGAACTCCACGCTGCCGCTCGTCACCTCGTAGGCAGGATGGCCCGCCAGTACCTTCGCCAGCGTGCTCTTGCCAGAGCCGTTCGGGCCCATCACCGCGTGGATCTGGCCCGGCCCCACCTCCAGGCTCACACCCCGCAGGATCTCCTCACCACCCTCCTCAGCCACCCGCGCGCGCAGGCCCTCGATCTTCAGGATTGACATGTCGCTCCCAACTGGACTGTCCCGTTTCCAATACACCGGAACGCCGCCACACCGGCGTGCCCCGGCCCTCCCCAAAACACAGGCGCGCCCCCCGGCACGTGCCGGGCGGCGGCTAACGAATAATGATTCTCAGTTTCAACAATACGGCGGCTCGTCGGCCCGCGCAAGGGGGAGGCGACGCAGTCGCTGGGGCCGACAGGGTGCCCGGACCTGGTCGCCGGCCATCTTCCGCCCGTCGCACGGGCGGAGTAGTTTAGCGCCCATGACTACGACCGACCGGACGATTCTGGTGCTTGGCGGCGGTGGTGTAAAGGGCATCACGCATGTGGGCGCGTGGCGCGCGCTACGTGAGGCTGGAGTGGAGGTGGCGGAGGTGGTGGGCACCAGCATCGGCTCGCTGGTGGGCGCGGCCATTGCTGGTGGCGCGTCGGTGGGTCTTCTGGACGAGCGAGCGCGTGCCCTGCGGAAGCAGGACATCGTGGACATCAACCGCTGGGCGCTGTTGCCGAACGGGGTTCGTCAGAAGTCGATATTCCGTGGTGAGGCGCTGCGCTCCTACATCGAGCGGGTGCTGCCGGTTGCGGAGTGGTCGGAGCTGGCGATACCACTGAGCGTGAACGCGGTGGACCTGGAGACGGGGAACATGCTCTGGTTCGGCGCTGGAGGTCGGACCGATGTGCCGCTGCGGCGGGCGGTCTATGCGTCTTCTGCGCTGCCGGTGTTCTACCCTCCTGCGGAGGTCAACGGCATGCACCTGGTGGACGGTGGGATCATGGATGCCGTCCCCATCACCCGTGCTGCTGACCGTGGTGCGGATCGGATCATAGCGGTGAACCCGTCGTCGGGCCGGGTGAAGGACGCGGCGGACACGGTGGAGAAGGGGATGATCTCGATACATCACCGGGTGGTGAACATCATGTCCTACGCGCGCCGTGCAGTCGTGGAAGACATGTGGATGTCCTGCCCGGTGGTCCATGTCCGTCCGAGGCTGGACGGCCATTCCACTTTCGACTTCGACGCCATCCCGTACTTCCTCGAGGAGGGATACCGAGCCACCATGGCGGCGCTGGAGCGGGCGTCGTTGTCGGGCGCTGGATGATCCGCCTCAGCTGGCGGTGGGCGCGCGGCCCGACACCGTTGAGGTCCTGGGTCAGAATTGTGGCGCCGGCTCCTGTGCCGGCGCCGTAGTCTCTTGCGGTGGTCTCGTCTCCACCCCTGGTCCTGGTGCCGGATCCTCTGGCATGGCTTCCTCGAACCGTTCGCGCATTCCCATTACGACGTCTGCGTACTGTGGTTGTGCCCGTGCCAGTCCGGTGACCACGTCGTCGCGCATGGCGAGGAACTCGTTGACGAGGGGCCGCATCTCGTCGGGCAGTGCCCAGCGCTCATGGTGGATCCGGTTGAAGAAGGTGCTCATCTCCCGGCGCGCTTCCTCGAAGCGGCCCGCCTGAGCAGCTATCGAGGCGCTGGCTAGCTGGACGCGCATCCGTTCTACCAGGAGCTCCTGCTCCGTCTCGGACAGTACCCGTCGAACAGTGGTGGCCTGGTAGAACTGCCAGAAGAACCCGATGAAGAAGGCTATCACGACGACCAGCAGGCCCCACAGCAGTCCGCGTCCACCGATGCGTCGAGGAGCTGGCTCCCTGTTCTCCTGCGGTTCGCCTTTCGTGGTGTCTACCATTTCCCGTCCCCTTTTCAAGTAGAGTTCGACTGCCTACGTGGCTGTAAGCCTGACGTAAGCGCAGGCGGTGGCTGCCGTCAACCTTCGATTGACGGCAAGGGTGGGGCCAGGGCGCCGCCGGGAAAGGGCTCTGGTCGATCACACTGCCCGCCGACTGGCCGGGCTGGCTGGTCGCCTGCCTCCGTTCTACCTTGGCGGCATGACCAGAGAGATGGGTCCCACCGAGTTCCGTGCCCATGGCCACGCCGTGATCGAGCGGATCGCCCGGTACCTGGAGCGGCCTGAAGCTTTCGACGTGCTGCCGGCCATCCGGCCGGGTGCGGTGAAGAGCGCGCTGCCGGCGGAAGCGCCCGAGGAGCCGGAGCCGTTCGACAGGATCCTGGACGATTACGACCGCCTTATCCTGCCGGCAACGACGCACTGGAATCATCCCGGCTTCTTCGCCTATTTCGGCATAACCGGTTCCGGCCCCGGGATCCTGGGCGAGGCGTTGGCTGCGGCGTTGAACGTGAACGCCATGCTCTGGCGGAGCGGTCCTGCCCAGACGGAGCTGGAGGAGGTGACGCTGGGCTGGCTCCGTCGCCTGTTGGGTCTGCCCGACTCCTTCTTCGGTGTGATAAACGACACGGCGTCGTCGAGCACCTTCTACGCCTTGGCGGCAGCGCGAGAGGCGTTGGGTCTGGGGATCCGGGAGCGGGGGTTGGCGGGCCGCCCGGAGCTACCGGCGCTGCGTGTCTATTGCTCCGAGGACGCTCATTCCAGCGTGGACAAGGCGGTGATCGCGCTGGGCCTGGGGGCGGACAACCTGGTCAGGCTGCCGACGGACCGCGAGTTCCGACTCGACCCCGACGCCCTGCGCGCGGCGGTGGCCGAGGATCAGGCCCGCGGTTTTCTGCCCATGGCGGTTGTGGCGACGGTGGGTACGACCGGGGTGACCGCGGTTGATCCCGTTCCCGCCATTGCCGACCTCTGTCAGCGGGAGGGCTTGTGGCTGCACGTAGACGCGGCCTATGCCGGGAGCGCGGCCATCCTGCCTGAGCTGCGGCAGGTGCTGGACGGCTGCGACCGGGCCGACTCGCTGGTGGTCAACCCCCACAAGTGGCTGTTCACGCCCATCGACTGCTCCGCTGCCTACACTCGCCACCCCCACGTGATGCGGCAGGCTTTCAGCCTCACGCCCGAGTATCTGGCCACCCCGGAATCCGACGTCACGAACCTCATGGACTACGGCGTTTCGCTGGGCCGACGGTTCAGGTCGCTCAAGCTGTGGTTCGTCCTCCGGTACTTCGGGCGGGCGGGCATCGTGGAGGCGTTGCGGGAGCACCTGCGCCTGGCGAATCTGTTCGCCGGCTGGGTCCGGGATCACCCCGGCTTCGTGCTGGCGGCGCCGGTCCATTTCTCCGTGGTCACGTTCCGGTACGAGCCGTCCGGCAGCCGTACGGCCCCGGAGCTGGACGAGTTGAACGGGTCGATCCTGGACCGGGTGAACGCCAGCGGCGAGGTCTTCCTCTCCCACACCCGTGTCAGGGGGCGGTACACCATACGGCTGGCCATCGGCAACCTCAGGACCACCGAGGAGCACGTGACGCGGGCCTGGGCGCTACTATGCGAGGCGGCGGCGGAGGCTGACCGCTGACCGGCCCGTCACGGCTGACGCGACTCGACCTTGTCGCGGCCGTCAGCTACCGGGCCGTGCTGAGCGCGCCGCTCATGGGCATCGCCCTCTGGGCCGCATTCGATCGGGTGGTCACGCTGCCGGGCTGATCTCGGTGCTGTCCACCTGGATGGCCCGCAGGTAATCCTCGTCCACCTCCACACCCATGCCGGGGCCCGTGGGCACGGCCACCATCCCCTGGTCGTCGAGCTGGAAGGGGGGGACCACCACGTCTCGCTCCCAGTACCGGTCACTGGCGGAGGTGTCATTGGGCAGCCGCATGTTGGGCAGGCTGGCCAGAGCCACGTTGTGGGCCCGACCGATGCCCGATTCCAGCATGCCACCGCACCAGACGGGCAGGCCGGCCCCGGCGCAGATGTCGTGGATCTCCAACGACGGCCCGTGTCCGCCCACTCGACCGGGCTTGATGTTCACGACGCGCCCGGCGCCCAACTCGACCGCCTCGCGGCAGCGATCGGGGCTGGTAATCGATTCGTCCAGGCAGACATCCGTCTCCATGCGCTCCTGGAGTCTGGCGTGGAGGAGGAGGGCATCTTCCGGAAACGGCTGCTCCACCAAGACCAGGCCGAACCGGTCCAGGCCGGCCAGATGGTCCAGGTCCTCCTGGCCGTAATCGGCATTGGCGTCCACGGTGAGCGGGACCCGGGGATACCTGGCCCGCACGGCCTCGAGGATCCGTATGTCGTGGCCCCGGGATATCTTGAGCTTGATCCGCCGGTACCCTGTGTCCACGAACCGGCCGATCCGTTCGAGGAGGGCGTCGGTGTCGGGATGTATGCCGATGCTGACACCGGCAGGGACCGCGCTCTTCTTGCCGCCCAGCGCTTCCGCCAGTGATACACCCCGACCGCGGGCCCAGCCCTCCCAGACGGCCATCTCCAGGGCCGCCTTCGCCATGCGATGGCCTCGGGCGACCTGGTCCAGGAACGGACCCACCTCCCCGGGATGCTCGAAGGTGCGGCCGAGGAGGGCGGGGGCCAGGTGCCGTTCGATTACGATCCGGGCGGTATCGATGGTCTCGTACGAGTAGTTGGGCGCTTCTCCGGCGACGCACTCGGCGATGCCTGTCACACCACCCAAATCGATATCCGCCAGCAGGATAGTCCGTTGGTGGGTGACGCCGGAGGAGATCCGGAATGGCTCCCGGAGTCGAAGCTCGATGGCACGCAACCGTATTCGATCTATGCGCATGACGGGTCAAAGTCCTTGAAACGGGCTGTGGGCCTGTTCTATTATGACGGAGACTGGTCGTACCGCGGCCCTCTTCCCGGCCAACCTATCACGGGTCACAAGGCTCGCAACATGGCACACGGACTGCCGCCGTCTGGTCGAGATGCGCTGCCTCGCAGCATCCTGCGGGCGGTGCGTCGTCTCGTGCCAGTCTCCCGTTGGTGGTTGGCACCGCTGATGTTGATCGTGGCCGGTTCCGCGGTGCTCGTCGTGGGCCCAGCAGCCGCCTACACCGACCTGCCATGGGTGCTGTTCCCCTCCCTGGCCGCCGTCGCCTGGATCCACGCCGCAGGCAGAGCACGGGGCCGTTCCCGCTGGGCGTTCCTGGTGACGGGCGCGGCCGCCGCCGCCGGCGCCGGTGCCCAGCTGTATGCGATCTATGAGCCACACCTGGCGGGTATCGCAGTGGAGCTGTTCGGGGTGTCGGGCGTCTGGTACGGGCTCCTCTGCATGTCGGCGCTGATCGCTCTGGGCGCCGTCCTGATGCTGGCGCCGGCACATGGCCAGCCGCCTCGAGCATCCATCATCCTCGATACGCTCCTCATGCTGCTCGTGGCCGTGGTCGTGGTCCTGCGTCTGGTCATCGAGCCTCTGTTCCGGGCCCAGGACGACCCGTTCCACCTGGCCGTCGGTGCGGCGAAGCAGGTACTGATAGTGGTGCCGGTGCTGACCGCGGCGGTGGTGGTGCTGCGTAGGGGCTCGGCGCTGGCGCCCCGCTCGGCCGTCCTCCTGCTGTTGGGGGCCCTGTCGTTGGCGAGCTGGTCCCTGGCCTACCAGACACCGCTGAGCGCTCAGTCCGCGGAAGCAGCCGGTCACCCGCTGTACCTCTGGTCCATGGGGTGGGTCCTGTTCGCCTTCAGCGCGGCCGATGTACACCGGCTGGCCGCTACGCCCCAGGGCATGCTGGCCGGGCGACAGGCACTGGACAGGCTCAGGAGACTGCTGGTGCCCGGCGCCGTCCTGCTCCTTGCCGCGGCCATCCTGGAACTGGGGCTCGGCCCGTCGCGCTGGCCCCCGACCGTACTGGCCCTGGCGCTGTTCGCGGTGGTCCTGGCGCTGCGCACCGGTTACGCCAACCGGATCACGGAACGGGAGGCGGAGCAGCAGCGCCAGCTAGCCCATACCCAGGCCCTGGTCGCGGTGACGCGGTCACTGGCAGGCACCACGGACCTGGACGCCACACTGAGGGTGATCTCCGAGGCGGCCCGCTCGGCCCTGGGCACAGACGGCGCAGGTATCGAGCTGGTGACCGCCGATGGCTCGAGCCTGGAGACCAGGGCCACCGTCGGCATGCCAGCGGAGGTCATCGGGATGAGGTTCCCCATCGAAGGCAGCTTCACCGGCTGGGTGGTCCGGCATGTGGAGCCACGTGCCACGGTGGACCCGTCGCGGGATCCCTATATCCAGCCCCAGAGCCTGGCCCTGCTTGGCACCAGGCCCGTCGCTGCGGCGCCCATCCGGTTCCGGGACTCGACCCTGGGTGCCCTGTTCGCGTGCATACGGGACGAGCCATTCGACCCCGATGAGCTGCACCTGCTGGGCGCCATGGCGGAACAGGCAGCCATCGCCATCGAGAACGCTCGCCTCTTCGAGCAGGTGACCATCCTGTCAGTGACCGATCCCCTGACCGGCCTGGCCAACCGTAGACAACTGGAGCGGGAGCTCGCCCGGGAATTCGCCGCGGCCCAACGTGGCCGGGGCCTGGTGGCGGTGATCTTCGACCTGGACAGCTTCAAGGACTACAACGATGCCCACGGTCACCTGGCGGGCGACGAGGCGCTCCAGGCCTTCGCCGCCTCCCTGGGCCAGGAGACCCGGGCCATGAACCTGGCCGCGCGCTACGGCGGCGATGAGTTCGTGGCTCTGCTCTCCGACACGGACCGGGCAGGAGCCGATCTGTTCGTCGACAGGGTGCGGACGCGCTTCGACCTCGAGATGTCGAAGTTGGGCCGCGGGACGATTACCCTGTCCGCAGGGATAGCCAGCCACGAACCCGGCATGCGCGCGGCGGACGAGCTCCTCCGCCGAGCTGATGCGGAGCTCTACCGCGTCAAGGTACGGGTCAGGACGTAACGGGAGAGACCGTCGTCCCGGATCAGGTCCACGGCGGTATATCCTGCGCCGAACGCCGACTCGAAGGCCGCCCGGACATTGATCCGCCAGTCCAGCGCCAGCCCCGGGTCGGAGCTGCGCAGCCCGTGGATGTCAGAGGGGACGGCGATCTCCACAGCGTCCGTCTCGGGCAGCACGATGTCGGCTCCAGGCCGGGGGTGCCGCCCGCCCGCGGCCGGCGGATTGACCAGGGCACGGTCGGTCAGCCTGTCGGCCTCGGGAGCCGCGCCGGCCAGTCGACGCCCCACGCGCCCGACCGAGATCCACCATTCCGCCATCAACCGGTCGGTGCCGATCCCCTGGTGGAGCGGCGAGTTCGAGCGGCCGTAGAGGTCTCTTTCGTAGGTACGGGTGATGGCACCGAGCCGGCGCAGGTTCAGGTGCGCGTTCCTGGACACCAGCGGATCGAAGGTCCAGAACACCGTCTCCACGCCCAACGCCAGGAGCAGATCCCGCTGGTGCAGCTTCAGCCGGTAGCCCAGGCCCCGGCCCCGGTAGCCGGGGAGCACGGCCAGCATGTCCGACCAGTGCGCCCGGCGCCCACCCCGGAACCCGGTGATCCCGAACACGAAGCCCACCAACCGCTCACCCTGGAAGGCGCCGCTCACCACGCCGCCCATTTCCTGGGCGACCATGAGTATCGACGCCGGCACCCGGTCCGCGAAACCCTCGCCCCACGTCAGTTCCTGGAGGGCGACGCACGCCTCCCGCTCCTCGACGGTGGCCACGGGCCGGATCACGATATCGTTCATCACAGGATTTCGAGTAGGCGACTGTACAGCCGAACCCGGCGGGGCAGGTCGGCGATCAGTACGTGCTCGTGCGCCGCGTGGGCCCCGGCCCCGTCGGGACCGATACCGTCCAGCGTCGGGACGCCCATGCCCGCTGTGAACGACCCGTCGCTGGCGCCCCCCGCCAGGCCCTGGCCCAGCTCCCAGCCCTCCGCCGCAGCAATGGCTCTGGCCTCCTCGTACAGGTCGACCCCCGCCACGGTGAGCTCCATGGGCGGCCGATTGACCCCCCCCTCGACAGCGACGGCCGTACCCTGCAGCACAGGTCGCAGGGACCGCATTGCCCTGTCGACCCGGCCCGACTCAGCGGCGGAAGTGAAGCGCACGTCCACATGCGCCCAGGCCCGCTCGGGCACCACGTTGCTGATGGTCCCGCCACCGACCACGCCCACGCTGGTGGTGGTGCCCGCCGCCGGATCGGCCATGGCGGTGATCGCCAGCACCTGGTGAGCCAGCTCGACAATGGCGTTCACTCCCTTCTCCGGTGCCAGTCCGGCATGGGAGGCCCGGCCCTCGACCTCTATCTGGTATATGGAAACGCCTTTGCGACGGGTCTTGGCCTGCCCCCCCGGGAGCGGTGGTTCCGGTACCAGTACGGCGTGGACACCGCCAGCCACGTCCTCGATGAGCTGGCGCGAAGTACCCGACCCCGCCTCCTCGTCGCACGTGATCAGGACGACGACCGGTCGACGGGGCTGCGACCCGGCCTGCCGGAGTCGGGCAATGGCCTCGAGCATGCACGCTATCCCGCCCTTCATGTCGAACGTGCCGGGGCCACTGGCACGACCGTCAGCTACCTGGAACACCGGGTCGAAGGAGCCCACGGCATGGACCGTGTCCATGTGCGCCAGGAGCAGTATGGGCTCGAGCAGCGGATCGGAGCCAGTGAGCCTGGCGACGAGGTGCTCGCCCGCCTCACTCTCCACCGTGTCCACCTCCGCGCCCAACCCCGCCAGGCTGGCCGCCAGCTCCCCCGCCAGCGCCCGTAGCCGCACCGGGTCCGATGACGGCGACTCCAACTCGACCAGCCGACGCAGCCGCCGGAGCGTGGCCTCCTCCAACTCCTGGTCGGGCAGTGAGGCGAAGACGCTCATGTCGATACCACCTCCCATCCCCGGCCGTGCCGCCGGAGCAGTCCCGCACCTTGCAGGTACTCCACGTATGCCTTGATCGCCCCGGTGGCCGCCGCCCCGAGGGCCGGGTCCAGCTCCCGCCCGTAGACAGCGACCATGAGCTCGCCATAGTCGGCGCCGCCGCCCCGCACCGCGTCCAGTACCTGGCGCAGGCGCTCCTGGCGGTGGCGCCTGTAGCTGGTGATCGCCGCCTCCGGCTCCCGGAACGACGGGCCGTGGGCCGGGTGGATGACGCGTGGTCGGAGCCGGCGGATCCGCTCCAGGGAGTCGAGGTACGGGCCGAGCCGGCCCTCTGGCGCGGCCACCAGCGCCGTCTCCTGGCCGCCCATCATCAGATCGCCGCAGAAGACCGCACGGTCCGCCTCCCAATGGAACGCCACGTGGTCCGCCGTGTGTCCCGGTGTCGCCACCACCACAAGGTCGCCCGCGTCCGTCTCGAGCCGGTCACCGTCCCGCAACGTGCCTCGCCCGACCATCACGACCGGGGCACCGAACCGTACGCCCAGCTCGTCGGCGCCGGCGGCGTGATCCTCGTGGCCATGGGTAACGGCCACGCCCGTGACCCGCCCGGCCCCCACCTGCCCGGCGATCGCTTCCAGGTGAGCCTCGTCAGCGACGCCTGGATCGATTACCACCACGCGCTCCTGGCCCACCAGGAAGGCGCGCGTCCCCTCCAGGGTCAGCGCGGAGCGGTTGGGCGCCAGCACCGACCGGAGCATGGTACTGTCAGAGGGTGCGCTCGTACATCAGGACTTCTGCCAGCTTGTCCGCGACAGTCTGGACCGCCTGCTCGTCCTCTTCCGTGAACGCGTCCTTCCGATGGCTGTCGATGTCGATCTCGCCCAGGATCTCATCACCTGCCCGGATGAGGACCACCAGCTCCGCCTTCACCCTGGGATTGCACGCCAGGTAGTTCTCCACCTGGGAGACGTCCTGGACGATCTGGTTCGACTGCTCGGCCACCGCCGTACCACACACGCCCTGGCCGACCTCGATCTCGGCATGCTCCGTCGGGGCGCCCATGTAGTTGTGCAGCCACAGCTTGGGCTCGTCGTCACGCAACAGGTAGACGCCGACCCAGTTGTAGCGGTCCTCCGCCTCGTGGAGACTGCGCACCGCCCGGCGCAGGATCGCGTCCGAGAGATAGCCACTCTCCCGCATGGTCTGGAGCTCCTTCACCAGCTTCGTCGTATCCATTCTCCTCTGTCTTCCTCCACCTTCAGGTTCGCCGACGCCTGTCACGCCGGCAGTTCTCGCCAGTGCCCTACTCGGGCACCAGGTTCGTTTCAGGGCCCAGATCGCGCACGAAAGCCGCCAGCAGACGGGCCGCCATTACCAGGTCCGACCGGCTCACCACCTCGTTGGGCGAGTGCATGTACCGGTTCGGCACCGAGACCAGTCCCGTCGCCACACCGGCGCGAGTAAGGTAGATGGCATCGGCGTCCGTCGCCGTGTAGCGGGCCTGCGCCGAAATGGTGTACGGGATGTCCTCCCGCTCCGCCACCGCAACCAGCCTGTCGAACACCACCGGGTGCACCGCGGAACCGCGGCCCAGTACCGGCCCGCCTCCCAGCTTGTGCTCGCCCAGCTCCTTCTTCTCCACCCCGGGTGAGTCGGTGGCAAAGGTGACGTCCACCACCAGCGCCACTTCCGGCTCGAGACGGTACGCGCTGGTGCGGGCACCGCCCCCCGAGTAGCCAATCTCCTCCTGCGCCGTGGCCACCGCCGTCACGCTGGCTCGAGGGGGGTCCTCAGCAAGCAGACGCAAGGCCTCGAGCACCACGAATGCGCCGATCCGGTTGTCGATGGCCCGACTCACTACCAGGTCACCATCCAGCTCGAGCACCGGCGCCTCAATGACCCCCGCGTCACCGACACGCAGACCCCTGGCACCAACCGCCTCCCGGTCACGCGCACCGATGTCGATCCAGAGGTCCTCGACCTTCGAGGCCTTCTCCTTGTCCTCACCCTTCATCAGGTGGATCGGCTTCTTGCCGATCACCCCGGGCACGTCACCTCCTCGACCTAGCAGCCGGACACGCTGGCCCACCAGGACCTGCGGGTCCCAACCCCCGATAGCCGCAAAGTACAGGAAGCCCTCCTCGTCGATGTGCGTCAGCATCAGGCCGATCTCATCGATGTGGCCCGCCAGCATCACCCGCGGCGAGCCGTCGGCGTTCACTGTCGCCAGCGAATTGCCGCTCACGTCTCCCCGTACGTCGTCGCAGAAGAGACGGGCCTCCTCCCGCCACACCCGGGCCGCCCGGGCCTCGAAGCCACTCGGGCCCGGCTCGTCCAGCAGTCGCTTCAGGAATTCCAGCGATCGGGACTCCACGATCACCCCCAGTGAATGTGGAAAGCCGTATAATGTACCCGCACAGGCCCGCGGATGAAAGCCGGCCGCCGCCGCCGTTGCCCTCGCCGTTGCCTCTGGTGGCCCGGAACCCGCATCTTCGTTCCGGGTTCACACCTGAGTAAACGTCGAAGTGGCTGGACCGCTGGAGGTTGTCACACGATGGATGAAGCTGTGCCCGGGACGTATTTCCGCAGGGGGCTGGGGCTGAAGAAGGAGGTCGCCCCCATACTCGATGCCGAGTACCACAGTGCCGTGGTGGCCCAGATCAAGGCCCAGGGTAACGAGGCCGTATTCGGAGACATCACCGTCAAGCTGGCCGAGGAGTTCGGCTTCTGCTATGGCGTTGACCGGGCCGTGGACTATGCGTACCAGGCGGCCACGAAGTTCCCCGACCGGCGCTTATTCCTGGTGGGGGAAATCATCCATAACCCCCACGTGAACCAGCGGATGCGGGACATGGGGATTTCCTTCCTCTATCCTGAAGACGACGGGCGCTTCGATTTCTCGTCCGTCGGCCCCGACGACGTGGTGATTCTCCCCGCGTTCGGCGTGACGCTCCATGACTTCGGCACGCTCAAGGAGGTCGGTTGCATCCTGGTGGACACCACCTGTGGCTCGGTCCTGAACGTCTGGAAGCGCGTCGAAGGCTACGCCCGGGATGGCTTCACCGCCATCATCCACGGCAAGTACAGGCACGAGGAGACCCGCGCCACGGCCTCGCAGGTGAACCGGCACGGGGGGCACTACGTCATAGTCAGGGACATGGACGAGGCCCGCCTGCTCATGGACTACATCGAGCAGAACGAGCGAGCACTCACCAGGCAGGAGCTGGTCGAGCACTTCCGGGAGAAGGCGTCGGCTGGCTTCGACCCCGACCGAGACCTAGTGCGGGTGGGCGCGGCGAACCAGACGACCATGTTGTCCACCGAATCTCTGACGATCGCCCGGGCCATCGGTGAGAGTGTGGAGAAGCGTTACGGCGCCAGCCGACTCGACGAGCATTTCCGCAGCTTCGACACCATATGCTCGGCCACCCAGGAGCGACAGGACGCGGTCATGAAGCTGATGGAGACGCCTCCCGACATCATGATCGTCATCGGCGGCTACAACTCCTCGAACACCAACCACCTGGCACATCTGTGCCGGGAGTACACGACAGCGTATCATATCAGCGACGCGACGTGCATCGATCCTGCGGCGGGGGCCATCCGCCACAAGCCGGAGCTGGACGCGGCGTCGCCGGAGGTGGAAGAACGGGACTGGTTGCCGGTAGGTCCTCTGACCATCGGCTTCACGGCGGGCGCCTCCACACCGAACAACAAGATCGGGCAGACCCTGGAGCGGGTGCTGGCCATGCGAGGGCTGAGCGCTCCGGAGCTGGTCTGACAGCTTGGTTAACCGGGGCTAAATTAGTGGCGCACAACGACTATGGCACGCTGGCGCTGGCCCGTCTCATGCAGGAAGAATGGTATCCGGCCGGAGAGTTTGTCGTGTCAACGGTAATTTCCCATCGAGGTATGACGATGCGAAAGTGGGGTCTGACATCTGGCATTATGCGTAGCGGCGGGGCGGCCCTCGTCTCGCTGCTGCTTCTATCCGTGTGGCCCGGCCCGGCCTGGGCCGGGATGGCCGATTCCGGTGTGACGGCTGGCGCGACCAGCGCGGTGGCGCCGGACCCTGGCAAGCGGATCGTGGTGTCACTGGAGCAGAGGCGGCTGTGGTTGTTGGAGCGGGGGGACACCGTCTTCTCTGCGCCCATCGCCATCGGTTCCGGTCAGGTGTTCCGGTTCGGTAACCGTACGTACCGGTTCGAGACACCGCGAGGCGAGCATCGGATCCTGGGCAAGGATTTCGACGCGAACTGGATCCCGCCGGACTGGCACTACTTCCGGAAGGCGGCGTATCGGGGTCTCGACGTGGTCCAGCTCAAGGACGGTGACAAGGTGGAACTGTCCGATGGTACGTTCGTCGAGGTCCGGGACAAGGAGGTGGGCCGCATCAACCAGTGGGGGAACTGGTGGCCCTTCACACCGGGCTCTGAGATCATCTTCGATGGTCGGATCTTCATACCGCCGTTCGGCAGTCCCCAGCGGGTGATCCCGAATGCCCTCGGTCCGGTGAAGCTGCTGTTGGGAGATGGCTACCTGATCCACGGCACCCACGATTTCAACCACCAGAGCATCGGGAGTGCGGCCAGCGCGGGTTGCATCAGGATGACCAACGCGGACGTGGCCAAGCTGGCCCGGATGGTGGAAGTGGGCACGCCGGTCTACATATACTGATCGGCCGATCAACCGGCTACCGGTGGGCGCCGGTCTTGTGGGGAAGGTCCAGTGGGCCCAGAGCGACAGGGACGACGTTGGAAGCCTGCTATCTCGTAGGAGCGGATGGCTGCCCGGTTCCCGGGCGCCACGGAGAGCCAGACCATGTGAAACCCTTCCGATCCCTGATGGACTGGTGAACGAAGTTGGCGAGTGCGGCGGCGTCTTGGGCAGAAGGGAGTTCGAAGTGTTTGCCGTGCTTGTCCTTCCGCACCCGGGCCGCCGGCATGTCGGCCTGCCTCAGAACCCGAGGCCCCAGCCGGTGATGAGGGGCATGAGCCGGCGCTTGAGTGTCCGCACGGTCAGGTCGTTGGCCCGCTCCACCTGATGCCGCTGCGGTGAGGGCGGGATTGCGGACGGCGGGTCCCGGAGCGTGCTGGCCAGCTCTCCGGGCGCCTCCGCCAGGACCGCGTCGAGCCACTCCCGGGGTATCGGGTCTGGCGCTTCGTCGCCGCACAGGGCGGCCCATGCGAGGGTCCAGGCGCGGGGTACCACCTCGTGGATCGCGTAGCCGCCTCCGCCGGTCGCCACTATCCGCCCGTCGCAGTGGCGCTCGGCGATCTGGACCACCCGCCTCGCCAGCTGTTCGAACAGCCCGGTGGTGCAGCGCAGGTGGGTCAGGGGATCCAGGGCATGTGCATCGCAGCCCGTCTGGACCACCAGGATGTCCGGACGGAACGCTTCCGCCAGCTCCGGGACCACCGCGTCGAATGCGCCGAGGAAGGATTCGTCTTCGGTCTCGGGTTCCAGCGGGATGTTGGCCGAATGGCCGTGTCCATCGCCTTCCCCCACTTCGTCGACGAACCCGGAGGCGGGGAACAGGTAGAGGCCGCTCTCGTGGATGGAGAAGGTGAAGACGTCCGGGTCGTTGTAGAATATGCTCTGCACGCCGTCGCCGTGGTGGGCGTCGTAGTCGATGTACAGGACGCGCAGCCCGTGTTCCCGCTGCAGCCAGCGGATGGCCACTGCCAGATCGTTATAGACACAGAAGCCGGAGGCGGAGCCGGCGTGGGCGTGGTGCAGCCCTCCGGCCAGGGCCAGGGTCCGGGTAGCCCGACCGGAGGCCACGATCTCGGCTGCGGTGAGGGTGGAGCCCACCACCGCCCGGGCCATCTCGTGCATCCCGGCCACCACGGGCACGTCTTCGGTGCCCAGGCCGAAGCGCCGGTCCACCGGGGTCAGCGGGTCTCGCGACACCGTCCGCACGGCCTCAATGTACTCCGCTTCGTGGACGGTGAGCAGCTCGGCCTCTGTGGCGTCCCTGGGAGCGATCACCGGGCGCCTGTCGTCCCCCGCCAGACCCATGGCCTGGAGCAGGGACCAGGTCAGCTCGAGGCGCCGGGGATCGAGAGGGTGTCCCGGTCGGAAGCGGTAGCGGGCCAGGTCACTGGACCAGACCAGAGCACAACGTGTCAACTGCACCCCTCTACGCCTGCACGCGAGGTCTCGGGTACCGCAACATGAGCGGCCTGGTGGAACGGACGGATGATAGGCGAGGAGCGGGACTGTGGCAACGAGAGCGGGGGGCCGCCGCCGGCTGGCCGCCCCCCCCGTCCTGGGCATCCTGGTGAAGGCGACCGGGCTTCCAGGCGACGGGGGCGGGGTGCTGCTTGCCCCCTCGCTGACGGGTACTCATCTTGCCCTGCGGCCCACCGGGTGGTGGTAACGATGCTCGCAGGAGGCCCGGTAGCTCTACTCCGGCAGGAGGTGAGCCGACCGGCGTTGGAGGCTATATGAACGTGCTGGTGCTGAACGTCGGCTCCGCGACGGTGAAGTTCCAACTGATGCAGACCGACATGGAGCGGATCGAGAAGGATGCGGACGAGACGCTGGCGAAGGGGTTGGTGGAGCGTATCGGCGGCGAGGCGGTGCTCACTTTGTGGACGCAGTCGAGGGGCTCGTGGCGTACCAGCGCCTCGATCCGGGACATTGCCGGTGCCATAAGCTGGATCCTGAGATGGCTGACGTCCGAGGACAGTGGTGTGGGCATTACCAGCATCGCCGATATCGAGGCGGTGGGTAACCGGGTGGTGCATGGAGGCGAGCGGTTCGCCCAGTCGGTGCTGGTGGACGAAGAGGTGCTGAAGGCGCTGGAGGACCAGATCGAGCTGGCTCCCCTCCACATGCCGTTCAACCTGGCGGGGATCCGGGCGGTCAAGGAGGCGCTGGGCGGGATCCCGCAGGCGGCGGTATTCGACACCGCCTTCCACAGCACGCTGCCGGAGACGTCGTACCTGTACGCCATCCCGTACTCCCTGTACCGGCGTCACAAGATCCGCCGGTACGGCTTCCACGGGACCTCACATCGCTACGTGGCCTATCGCTACCGGCAGTTGACGGGCAAGACCCGTGAGGAGACGCACCTGGTCACGCTGCACCTGGGCAATGGCTGCTCGGCATGCGCCATCCGGGGTGGCGACAGCATGGACACCTCCATGGGCTTCACTCCACTGGAGGGCCTGGTCATGGGGACCCGGGCTGGCGACGTGGATCCCGCGGTCCTGGACTTCATCTCGGTGAAGGAGGGCCTGGACCTCCGGGGCGTAGAAAACCTTTTGAACAAGCAGTCCGGGCTGCTGGGTATCTCCGGCCTGACCAACGATATGCGCGAGCTGCTCGAGGAAGCCGAGGAGCATTACGACCGCCGCGCCCGGCTGGCTATCGACATCTTCTGCTACCGCGTTCGCAAGTACATCGGGGCCTACCTGGCCGCCATGGGCGGGGCCGACGCCGTAGCCTTCACCGGCGGGATCGGGCAGAACTCACCCGTGGTCCGGGCTGCTGTCCTCGATGGACTGGAATGGGCAGGCCTGGTGCTGGACAAGAAGGCGAACAAGACCATGGTGGGCAACAAGTCGGGCCGCATCAGCACCGACGAGTCCAGCCTGGCGGCGTGGGTGATCCCCACCGACGAGGAGCTGCTCATCGCCCGGGACACGGTGCGAATGGTGCTGGGCGTGAGCACCCGAAACTGACCAGGAATCGCTGCGATACCGGGACATGAGGGTAGGGCAAAACCTGACCCTGCTGCTCCCGGGATTTCAACCGATTCCCGACTGCGGCGGCGCAGGGCTGAGCCTATCTTCGGCTGCGACTGACCAGCAACGGTCTCCTGAAGCGCGGGTCGAGCCGCGCCCCGGTGTCCGGAAGGCACCGCCCGAGAAGGGACGGAGAGTCCGCGGGAGACCGAAGGCCGGATGGGGACGGTCCAGGCCGAGAACCTCCGTGACAGTACATAGATCCTCCTGATCGGGAGCCGGCGGGCCTGTGCCCGTCGGCTCCCACGTGATGATCAGGTGGCGGGCTGGGTGAACGCTCGCCAGGCCTTCCACACGAGCCAGCCCAGCAGGATCACTGGACCTACGGTGAACACCAGGAATCCTGCGACTCCCAGCACGACCCCGAGCACGCTCAGGAACATCTTGAGTGCCAGGACCGCGATGATCCCGACTATCATCCAGGTGATGACCTGGGCCAGCAGCGACCTGTTCTCTCCCATCCGTACCTCCAATTGATTGGCTCCGTGGACCCGTACGGACCCTTTCCCCTCCGGGTTTCACTGAGTCGGTCCATATTCTTTCAGGCCGTCGTGGCAGCCGGCTGATCTCCGGTTGTTTCCGGCGTCGATTTCACCGATACTTCCATCATGCATGGAGTGATGGTCCGTCTGTTCGAGCGTCGATTCGGTACCGAGCCTGCCTCGATCCTGGAGATCGGTGCGGACGGCTCGAACCGCAGTTACTACCGACTGGTCGGCCCGGCCATGGAGACGGCCGTGGGGGCCTACGGCCCGGACCGGGAGGAGAACCGCACCTTCCTGTCCTACACCCGTTCCTTCCACGCGGCCGGCCTACCGGTACCGGAGCTGTACGGTCAGGAGGAGGAGTCCGGGGTCTGGCTATTGGAGGACCTTGGGGACACCACACTGTTCGACGCCCTGATGCTGGCCCGTCAGCGAGAGGGCTCGGAGTTTCCAGCCTCGATGGAGGCGGTGTACCGGCGGGTGCTGCGCGAGCTTCCCCGGTTCCAGGTCCGTGGCGTAGAGCTGATCGACTTCAGCATCGCGTACCCCCGGCCGGCGTTCGACAAGCAGTCGATCAGGTGGGACCTGAACTATTTCAAGTACCATTTCCTGAAGCTGGCCCATGTCCCGTTCAACGAGCAGCGACTCGAGCATGATTTCGGGACCCTGACCTGGTTCCTGCTACAGGCGGGCATGGACTACTTCCTGTATCGTGACTTCCAGTCCCGGAACATCATGCTGCGGGAGGGCGGGCCCTACTTCATCGATTACCAGGGCGGTCGGAAGGGGGCGCTCCATTACGACGTGGCGTCTCTCCTGTACGACGCCAAGGCGGCGATCCCGGAGCCAGCCCGTGAGCGGCTACTGGCCCACTACCTGGACAATCTGGCCGAGCACCTGCCCGTGGATCGTGCCGCCTTCAAGGAGCACTACCGCGGGTATGTGATCGTCAGGGTCCTTCAGGCACTGGGCGCTTACGGCTACCGGGGCTTCTACGAGCGGAAGCCCCGGTTCCTCCAGAGCGTGCCCTTCGCTGCCCGGAACCTGTCAGCCATCCTGGAGCACGGGCTGCCGGTGGAGCTGCCCGAGCTCGAGACGGTGTTCCAGCGGATCGTCGCCCGCTACGCCGGTGAGGCGGAGGCGGGCGAGGAGCAGGGCCTGACGGTGAGGGTCTCCAGCTTCAGCTACAGCCGAGGCTATCCCCAGGACCAGGGTGGCCATGGCGGCGGCTTCGTCTTCGACTGTCGCGGGCTGCAGAACCCAGGTCGCCAGCTCGAGTTCAGCGACCAGTCCGGCCTGGACGCTTCGGTGGTCCGGTTCCTGGACGGGCGAGAGGAGGTCCAGTACTTCTGGCGCGACGTGTCACGGCTGGTGGACCGGCAGGTGGAAGAATATCTGCGCCGCGGCTTCTCCAGCCTGGCGGTGTCGTTCGGTTGTACTGGCGGTCAGCACCGGTCTGTCTACATGGCGGAGCGGCTGGCCCGTCACCTTCGCGATGTGTTCCCGCATGTGAACGTCCGGATCGACCATGGCGAGCGGGAGCGCTGGCCTCGGCTCCCCGACGCCGGGGTAGAGCCCGATGAGGCGGAGGCCAGGGGGAGGTGATCGCCTGGACGGCATGATCCTGGCCGCCGGCCTCGGCACTCGCCTGCGACCCATTACCGACGAGACTCCCAAAGCCCTGGTGGCCGTGGACGGGGTCCCGATGCTGGAGCGCGTCGCCCGGCACCTCATCTCCGCCGGCGTGGACCGTCTCATCGTGAACGTCCATCATCACGCGGACCAGGTCCTTGGCTTCCTGGAGTCCCGCGACCGGTTCGGCGTGGACGTCCTGGTCTCCGAGGAGGCGGGTGCGCCGCTGGAGACCGGCGGCGGGCTGCTCCATGCCCGGCGCCATTTCCGGGGCGACGAGCCCTTCTTCCTGCACAACGTGGACGTGGTGAGCGACGTCCCGCTGTCCCACCTCTTCCGCGCCCACGTGGCCAGTGGAGCCCTGGCTACGCTGGCGGTGAGCGATCGGCCTGCGAGCCGGCGTCTGGCCTTTGACCGGCTCGGGCTCAGGGGCAGGGTAGACGAGCGGGCCGGCACCGCGGAGTGGGTGCGCGAGGCGGACGGCGAGACGCGGGAGTACGGGTTTGCCGGGATCCACGTCATCTCCCCCTCGTTCTTCGAGCTGGTGGAGGAGCGTGGCGCGTTCTCGATCATGGCGCCGTACCTGCGGCTGGCGGGCGCGGGGCGGCCCATCCTGCCATACGACATCGGCGGCGCCCTCTGGCTCGAGATGGGAGATCCGGACCGGCTCGCCCGTGCTCGCCGTCTCATGGAGTCCGGATCGGCGACTGACTGAGGTGCGCCTCAGTCGCTGCCCGCCATCCGGTTCATGAAGGCGCGCTCGTCCGGCGTCAGGCTCCCCGGACCCTTGTCCCGGATCTTGGCCTGTATCCGTTCCACCTCCGACCGGTTGATCTCGTGGAGGCGCTCCACCTGGATCGACTCCCAGTGCTTCTCGTCCCGGGACGCCTTGCCCGAGATCCGGTCGATGGCCGTGGGCTCCGCTCCCTTCGTGGCCTTGCGCCGGAAGGCCCCCGACCGCCGCTCCCGGATCCTGAGGTAGATCCAGCCGCCGGCGAATCCGCCCAGGTGGGCGAAGTGGGCGATCCTGCCCGCCGTGCCCGCCACCCCCGCGTAGATGGAGATGGCCGCCAGCCCCAGCACCAGCACCCGCGCGGGGATGGGTATGGGCGGGAACAGGAGCATGATCCGCTCGTGGGGCCAATAATGGGCGAATCCGTAGAGCACACCGAAGACGGCGCCAGAGGCCCCCACCAGCCCGACGTACGGGTTGAGCGCTGCCCCGAAGAGTGTGCCACCGTAAGCCACCGCCAGGTGGAGAAGGCCGCCCATGAGCCCGGCAATGATGTAGAGCCGGAGGAAGTCACTGGACCCGATCCGCGCCTCCAGTCGGGGCCCGAAGAAGAAGAGGGCCAGCATGTTGAAGAGGATGTGCATGAAGCTGCCGTGCAGGAACATGTACGTGAATATCCCCCACGGCCGCTCGATCATGAGTCCCGGCACGAACGTCAGGAGCCGGTACAGGATGCTGTTCGGGTACGCCAGCAGGAACATGACACCATTGACCAGCAGCAGCCTGAGCACCCAGGGCGTCATCAGCACTCTCTCTTCACGGGACCGAGTCGGAGGTTCAGCCTAAGCAGGTAAGTAGGACTCGGCAACCAGGGATCGGGAATACACTGCGCCGCCGGCCCCGATTGAGGCCGGCGGCGCGTAACCGAGACGTGGAGACGACGGCCGTCAGTCCTCGGTCCGCCGCTCTTCGATCTCCGCGTCCAGCTTCCGCTCCCGCGCTTCCTCCGCCTTCTCCCGGGCCCGGGCCTCCTCCTGCTCCGCCTCGCCCTTCTCCTGGTCGAGCTGGCCGGAGCGCTTCAGCTCCTTGTCTCCCAGCGCCTCGCCCATACCTTCTTTGACCTTCCCGCCCAGATGCTCCGCCTTGCCCTTCGCCTCGTCAGCCACCTCGCCCTCCAGTCACGAGTTATGTCATATGTACCAGGTGCAACGGTCATGCCGTTGTGCGCCAAGTGGTCGGAAGCGGCGGCAGGCGGCGAGACCACGAGGTCGACTGACGATGGTCGCAGCGGCTATGTTCCAGGACATGGCTGAACACGTTGCCTCCGATCCCGTCCTCGCCGCTCTCCGGGCCCGCGGCGCCCCTGTCCGGCAGGTCCGCTACCGGCAGAACCGGTCCGTGCTCCTGTCAGTCTCCCGCGACCGTCGAACCCTGAACAGCCACGAGTGTTTTCGCAGGGCCCCGCCCGCCGTCCTCGAGGCAGTCGCCGCCTTCGTCGTCTCCCGACCAGGCTCGCCGGAGCACCGGCTCGCCCTGGAGCTGATCCGCGGCTGGGAAGGCGCGCGACGGGCCATCGAGCAGGTCCGCCGTCGTCTCCCGCCCCGCCGGCCGCCCAGCGGCGCCGTGGACCAGGTAGGTCGCCTTGAGCGGCTCTACCGTGCCCTGAACTGCGAGTGCTTCGGGGAGCGACTGCCCCGGGTGACTCTGCGGGTGAGCCGGCGGATGACCAGGTCATTGGGTCTGATATCGTACACTCAAAGTGGGGGCGACCGGGCCGTCCGCGAGATCGTCATCGCCACCCACCTGCTGCTGCCAGGCAACGAGCAGGTGCTGAGGGACACGCTCCTCCACGAGATGGCCCACGCGGAGGCCTGGCTCGAGCACGGGCACCGGGGGCACGGCCCGGTATGGCGGCGGATCGCCGTGCGGGTCGGCTGTTCGCCCCGGGCCAGGACCGAGGCCCGGGTGCGTCGTTGAGCGCGGCAGAAACCGTGGCGCCCGTCGCGCGTAGGGATAGAGGGCGGGGGCGACCCCGCCGATCGCATACTGAAGGAGGCGAAGGTGACTGAGGAACAGGACAGGCAGCAGAAGCGTGATCCGCTGGCGGAGCTCGAGGCGCGATTGGACGCCGCCATCGATGAGGTCCGGCCCAAGGTGAAGCGGGCGCTGGAGGAGCTGGACGCGCGCGTCGATGCGGCCATGACGGAGATCAGGCCCAGGGTGGACCAGGCCATGGAAGAGGTGCGGCCCAGGATGGACCAGCTCCTCACCGACGTCCAGCCCCGCCTGGACTCGGTGCTCAGGCGCATGGAGGCCCGTATCGGCGACCTCCGCAGGGACCTGGAGGAGCGGGCGGCCCGGGGAGCCGGCGAGAAGGCCGCCGCAGAGGCCGTCGATGTGCCGCCCACGCTGCCGCCGTCAGCAATGGCACCGGGACAGCAGCCCGGTCCCGAGGGGCAGCCCGGCCCGGGCGAACAGCCCGGACCGGAGGGGCAGCCCGGCCCGGGCGAACAGCCTGGCCCGGAGGAGGGGCCCGCGACCTGAGCCGATGCCACCGGGAACTGCCGGGGCCGGTAGCCCGGTAGCGTGAAACGACATAGGTTGCAACGGAAAACCCCAGCAACCAGTCGGAGCACGCGATGACCGACAGCGCAAAGCCCGCCGGCGCGGGACCGGGCGGATCAGCATCACCAGGCGCCGCCGCGGATGTGGCGGGACCAGCTCCCACAGACCCAGCCGGCCCGCCAGAGCCCTATGTCAGTCCGTCGGAGTCGCCGGCGGAGGCCACCTTCAAGGCCGTGGTCGCCGGGATCATGTTCGGGATCCTGTTCGGCGCGGCCAACGCCTACCTGGGGCTCCGGGCCGGGCTGACCATCTCCACCTCCATCCCGGTGGCGGTGATGACCGTGGCCCTGTTCCGGGCGTTACGGGCCGGCGGCATCCGGAGCACCATTCTGGAGGCGAACCTCTCCCAGACGGTGGGCTCCGCCTCCAGCTCAGTGGCCAGCGGCGTGATCTTCACGCTGCCGGCCCTGTTCCTGTGGGGCTTCGACACCAACCTCCTCCAAATCACCCTGCTGGCCATGAGCGGCGGCCTGCTGGGCGTGCTCTTCATGATCCCGCTGCGCCCGTACCTCATCGTCCAGGAGCACCACAACCTGCCGTATCCGGAAGGGACCGCCTGCTCGGAGGTCCTGAAAGCGGCCCAGACCGGCGGCTCACGGGCGTACAGCGTCTTCCTCGGACTCGGCATCGGCGCCCTCTTCAAGGCCATCACCGGTTGGGCCAGGGCCGTGCCCGACGTGCTGCACGTGGACGTGCCGTTCCTGCGCAAAGGCCAGATCGGGAGCGACGTCAGCGCAGCCCTTTTCGGCGTGGGCTACATCCTTGGCCCGCGCATCGCCGCCATCATGGTGGGCGGTGGCGCTCTGGCCTGGCTCGTCATCATCCCGGTGATCGACTGGTGGGGCGCCGGCCGGCCCGAGCCCATGTTCCCGGAAACCGTGCTCCCAATCGCCGCCATGACGCCCGGCCAGATCTGGAGTCAGTACGTCCGCTATATCGGTGCAGGGGCGGTTGCCACCGGCGGCCTGATCACCCTGATCCGGAGCATCCCCACCATGATCGCCAGCTTCCGGATCGGGACGCGCCAGCTCAGGGACCGCCTCGCCACCGGCTCGGAGACCAAGGTGCTCAGGACCCAGAACGACCTGCCGCTCAGGGTGGTGGGCATCGGCGCCCTCATCGTCTTCCTCATCCTGACCCTGGTGCCCCACGCCTTCAGCAGCATCGAGATGACGCTGGGCCGCGCCGTGGCCGCCATGCTGGTGGTGATCTTCGCCTTCTTCTTCGTCACCGTCAGCTCCCGGATAGTGGGCATGGTCGGAGTCACCTCCAATCCCACCAGCGGGATGGCCATCGCCACGCTCCTGGGCACCTCTTCCATCTTCCTGCTCCTGGGCTGGACCGACGACGCCGGGAAGATCGCCGCCATAACCGTGGGCGCCGTCGTCGCCATCTCCGCCTCCATCGCCGGAGACACCTCCCAGGACCTGAAGACCGGCATGCTCCTGGGCGCTACGCCCCGCCGACAGCAGATGGGCGAGCTGGTGGGAGTCATCACGTCCGCGGGATTCGTCGCCATGACCGTTCTGCTACTGGGACAGGCCTACGGGTTCGGCGGACAGGAGCTGCCCGCGCCCCAGGCTACCCTCATGAAGCTGGTCATCGACGGCGTCCTCGCCCAGGAGCTGCCCTGGACCCTCGTGGGCATCGGAGCATTCATCGCCATCGGCGCAGAGCTGTTCCGCATACCTTCCCTGCCCTTCGCCGTCGGCGTCTACCTGCCGGTGTCCGTCATGGTGCCAGTGTTCGTCGGCGGCCTCCTGCGCATGACGCTTCAGCGCAGCGCCGCAGACGAGGAGGACCGGCTCAGGCGGCGAGATCGCGGCATCCTGCTCGGGTCCGGCCTGGTCGGGGGTGAGGGCCTGATCGGCGTCGCAATTGCCGGCGCCGCTGCCTGGGCGGTGGCCCAGGACCGGACGCCCTGGTCCGTAGGCTTCGAGTGGGCAGGCGCCGCCGCGCCGCTGCTGGCACTGGCACTGTTCGCAACCCTGGTGTGGTACTTCCGCAGGATGGCGACCAGGACCTAGCCTAGTCCGCCACGATGGTTCTGACGGCATTCGAGCCCCGCCGCATCCGCGCTGGCTACGTTGCTCAGCACTGCGGAATAGCGCT
>SLCC01000019.1 GCA_007126035.1 Gemmatimonadota bacterium | reverse complement strand
GCTAGTAGTCCGCCACGATGGCTCTGACGGCATTCGAGCCCCGCAGGCAAGGCGCCCGATCGAGGCGGAGCAGGGCTCGAGGCTCGCGGCTCCTTCATCCCTCCGCCTCACCCCTGTCGACCGTTATTATCCCTACCATGCCAGCCCTCACTGTGGATGGGCTCCGGAAGAGTTACGGGGCCCGCGTGTTGTTCGACCACGTCTCGTTCTCCATCGACGAGGGCGAGAAGGTGGGCTTCATCGGGGTGAACGGTTCGGGCAAGACCACGCTGTTCCGGATCGTGGCTGGCGAGGATGGCTACGAGGACGGATCGCTGGCCTACAGGCGAGGGCTGAGCGTCGGGTACCTGGCCCAGGAGCCCACGTTCCATGAGGGCGACACCGTCCTGGCGGCGGTGGCCGGGGGGCGGCCTGAGCTGCTGGAGGCGATTAGTGAATATCACGACGCGGCGAGGCGGATCGCGGCGGTGTCCCCTGGGCCAGGCTCCGGGCCAGGCTCCGGGCCAGGTGGCGGGGCCGCGGGCACGGGCACTGACCAGGGCGCAGGCACGGAAGCGGCGAACCTCCGCCGGCTGGTCGCCCGCCAGGCGGCGGCCATGGAGCGGATCGAGGCGCTGGGCGGGTGGGACTACGAGCACCGGCTGGAGGCGGTGCTGACGCGGCTCGGGGTCGACGGCTGGGGGCGCCGCATGGGGGAGCTGTCGGGTGGGGAGCGGAAGCGTGTGGCGCTGGCCCGGGTGTTGGTCCAGCAGCCGGAGCTTCTGCTGCTGGACGAGCCGACCAACCACCTGGACGCGGACACCACCGAGTGGCTGGAGGAGACGCTGCTGTCCTACCCGGGCGCGGTGATGCTGATCACCCACGACCGCTACTTCCTGGACCGGGTGGTTACGCGGATGATAGAGGTGAACCGCTCCGAGCTGGTCCCCTTCCCTGGCGGCTTCACCGAGTACCTGGAGGCGAAGGCGGAGCGGGAGGCGAGGCTGGCGACGGAGGAGGCGAAGCGGGCCAAGCTGATCGCCCAGGAGCTGGCTTGGGTGAAGCGGTCGCCCAAGGCCAGGACGGGCAAGCAGAAGGCGCGAATCCAGCGGCTGGAGCGGTCGCGGCGGGAGCAGGAGTCGGAGCGACCGCCGACGGAGGAAGTGGTGGAGATTCGGTTCGGCCGCCCGCCCCGACTCGGCCGGACGGTCCTGGACCTGGACGGGCTCACCAAGTCGCACAACGGGCGGCCGCTGATCCGGCACTTCTCCACGCGTCTCCGGGCGGGTGAGCGGATCGGGGTCGTGGGACCGAACGGTGCCGGCAAGACCACGCTGCTGCGGCTGATACTGGGCGACGAGTCGCCCGACTCGGGGGAGGTGAAGCCGGGTGCGAACACGCGGATGGCCTACTACGACCAGGACCGGTCGGACCTGGACCCGGACGCCAGCCTGCTGGAGTCGGTGGCCACCACCGACTGGGTCCAGGTGGGCAACCGGCGGGTGCACGTCCGCAGCTACCTGAACAGCTTCCTCTTTCCCAACGAGATGCACGAGCAGAAGGTGGGCAGCCTGTCGGGCGGCGAGAGGAACCGCCTGCTCCTGGCCCGGCTCCTCCTCCAGGACGCCAACCTCCTGCTCCTGGACGAGCCCACCAACGACCTGGACATCTTCACCCTCCAGGTCCTGGAGTCGGCGCTGGTGGACTTCGACGGCTGCGTCCTGGTCGTCACCCACGACCGCTACTTCCTGGACAAGGTGGCCACGGCGCTGTTCGCCTTCGAGGACGACGGCCGGATCCAACGCCACGAGGGCGGCTACGACTCCTACCGGCGACGGAAGGAGGCCGAGGAGCAGGCAGCCGCCCGGACGGAGCGGGAGCGGGCCGGGCGCGGGTCCGCCAGGCGCAGGCAGAGTGCTCGAGGGAAGGCCTCAGGGCGAACGGCCGGTCACGGGCCGGCCGGCCGGGCCGGCACCTCGGAGTCGCCGGAGCGGCCTCGTCGTCTCACCTACCGGGAGCGGCAGGAGCTGGAGGGGATGGAGGCTGCGATCACCGCAGCCGAGGCGGAGGTCGACCGGCTCGAGGCTGCACTGGCGGACCCGGCGCTGTACAGCGAGGCCCCCGAGACGGTGCCTGACCTCACTGCCGCCTTCCAGGATGCCCGCCGCGAGGTCGATGATCTCTATGCTCGCTGGGCTGAGCTGGAGGCGATCCGGGAAGCGTCTGAGGGATAGCCACCGCTGACCGCTCGCCGGGTCTCAGGCTAGAGTCTGCCCTCGATGCCCACGTGCAACGTGGGCCCGATCGCCCAGTTCCGCCCCTGCCGGAGCTCCTGACTCCGGACCAGCTTTCCGCCCTGCCACTCTTCCCGGAACTGCACGTAGGGCGCGCTCCCGACATGGGCGCCCAGGTCGGCCAGGAGCCTGAGCCGCCCGCCCAGACGCAGCCCCAGAGTGGCGGTACCGAAGGGCGCGTCGGTCCCCCGGATCCAGCCGGCGCCGACGGAGCCCCGCAGGAATGGTGACCTTGCCGGTGAATAGCCCAGGCCCAGCTCCATGGCCTGCATCCAGTCGCCATCGACCTCACCGTGATGGCGGTCCACCACGTGGACCCCATCGGTCCACACGCTCAGATCGAGGCAAACCACGTCCGTCGGCCTGCGACTGGCGCTCAGGCTGACGCTGAAATCGAGTCCGCCGACCTGGAGGGAGGCGTGTCCGCCGAACCCGACCACAGTCGTCATCTCCACCTCCTCCGTTTCGCAGCGCCACTGGAAGGGCGATGGGAGGTGGCGGACCGAGACGCCGGTGCCCAGGTGCACCCAGGCCTCACCCGGAGGGGGCTGCTGAGCTGCCAGCGGCGACGCGAGCGGGGGGCAGGCCAGCGCCATTGCCACCAGCGCGGCCAGCGCAATGGTCCAGGCGAGTGGGCGGGACGGGGTGGGTCGTTGGAACATGGCCTCAGTCCTCAGGAACGACAGTCAGCTCGAGCCTTGCCGGGGTCACGCCGCCGTGGTGCAGCCTGATGCGCACGGGCCGCAGCTCGGTGGCGACCCAGGGGTCTTCGCCCGTGTTCGGGTTCCGGTCGTACTTGGGGAAGTTGCCGCCGGTCACATCGAGTCGGAGCCTGGTCCCGGGCTCGAGCCGGAGGGCGCGCTGGCCCAGCGTGATGGTGACCTGGTTCACCCCGGGCGTCAACTCGTCGAGCCGTCGGATGCCGTCTTCGATGAGGCGGGCGGCGCCGTCGGGGGTGACGGCCATGAGCTTCACGGCCACGTCGGTGGACGGCGCATCCGCGTCCAGGTACAGCGTCGCCCGGAGCGGGCCGGCCATGACCAGCGGCCGATCCAGGGGCGATGTGATGAAGCGCGCCACGTCGCGCCGTCCGTCCAGCGGTCGCTGGTCCAGGGGACCGAGGAGGTGAGGGAAGAAGTGGGAGTTGGCCCCGCCGAGCGTGGGCATGGGGTCGGCCGGGTCGTAACGGAACACCGTGGTGGACCGACGACGTGAGGAGCTGTCGGCCAGGCGACCTCGAGCCGTCAGGTACCAGGTCAGGAGCTGGGCGCCGGGCGGTGGCCAGTCGGCGAAACTGCGCCAGGCGTTCTCACCCATGACGAAGACGCGGGCGAGCGGATCCACCACCGGTTGGTCGCCCAGGTGAATGTCCAGGAACCGGAGGGTCCAGGCAGCCACGCTGTCGGGACCCGCCGCCGCGGCCGGGCCGAAATCGGTGTCGCCCACCCGAGTCGCACCGCGTAGCTCGTCGTTGTGCGCCCACGGACCCACGATCAGATGCTGGCTACCATCGGCGCCCCGTCGGGCACGGAGAGCTTCGTAGCCGGCCAGGGAATGGGTGTAGATGTAATCGTGCCAGCCGGTAAAATGGAGGACGGGGACGGACACGGCGTCCCAGTCGAATGGCGGTACCGCGGTCATTGTCGGCGCCGCGCCTCCGAGAACCGATTCCAGAGGGAGCGCCCTGAACAGGCTGTCCAGCTCCGCCGCCGATGGCATGCCGCCGCCGCTGGCGAAGCCTCGGAACCAGGTCAGGTGCGCCATCAGGTTGAACGCTCCGCCAGGATACAGGAGGGGGTCCATGTCGCCCCACGCCGAGCCCGCCACCAGGGCGGATACGGCCGGATGGCCCGTCTCCGCAAGCGCATACGCCGCCCAACCCTGGTACGAGATGCCCCAGAGAGCCACCGGGCCGGCCCAGTCCTCAGCGCCCAGCCAGTCCAGCGTGGCCGTGCCGTCCGCCACCTCGAACAGGAACGGAACGAAGTCGCCCGCCGAGCCGCCCGTGCCCCGCACATCCTGCTCCACCACGGCATAGCCATGGGGCACCAGACGCTCGACCAGCCAGCCCATGGCTCCACCCCGCGTGCGGTACGGGTTGCGGAGCAGGACCGCGGGATGCGGACCCGGTCCCGGCGGCCGGTGGACCATGGTCAACAGCTCCACCCCGTCGTCCACAGCGACTCGCACCGTGTCCACCCTCTGGGCCCACGAATCGCCCGGGAACAGAACAGCCGCCAGAACAACGACCAGCAGCAGCGTTTTGCACGAGGCAGGCGGCGGAAGCGGCGACCGGAGCTGTTTCATTGCCAGGGTTCCGTCGTGAGCGTAACGGGGCGTGGGGGCGGCTCTCAATATCGGCGCTGCCGGTGGTGCCGAGCAAGGACCACGAGCCAGGACCAGGAAACGTCACGTAGCGGTCAAGTTTGTGAGGGCGTGCTCGGGCGGGCGTGCTCCGCGCAACCCCGCGCGGGCGGTGGACAACTGCACATTCGCATCGGTGATGCCTGTCGGTCGTGCGGTTTTCCACCTCGGCGGTGCCAGGTCGTCGGCGGTGCCGCTGCGATCGCCGCGGCGGTCGGGCTTCTCAGAGGATCCTGATACGAGCCCGGCGACCGAGCCAACAACTCCCGCGAACAGCCCGGCGACCGTGTGGCCGGCGGCGGTGCCGCCGCTCTGTTTGCCGCGCTCTGACCACCGGCCCATCTTGGTGGTGGTAGACTGCCCCATCCGGGCGACGGAAACGACGGTGTCGCGACCCATGACGGGTACCCGCAGGCGAACCTTGCCGCCTCAACTGATAGCGGCGCTGGCCCTGGGTCTGGTGGCCCAGGTGGGTCAGGTCGTGCTGCTGCGGGAGCTCCTCATGGTGTACTACGGGAGCGAGTTCTCCATCGGCGTCATCCTGGCGTCGTGGATGGCGTGGGTGGGCATCGGCAGCCGACTCGGCGGCGCGCATGCGTGGCGGGTGCGGCGGCCGGCGGTCTTCCTGGGCTTGTCGGCGGCTGCGGTAGTCGTCCTGCTTCCGGCGACGATCCTGGTGGCCCGGCTCCTCCGCGGCCTCTTCGCCGTCCTTCCCGGCGAGCACCTTTCCCTTCCGGCCACTGTCTGGAGCTCGGTGCTGGTCATGGCGCCTGTCTGCCTGGTCCTGGGCGCGTATTTCGTGGTCCTGTCCCGGCTCTGGCGGGAGGAGCTCAGGTCCGGCGACGCGGCGGCCGGCGACGCGGAGGCCGGGGGCTCCGAGGCTGGCGGCGCGGTGGCGGCGGCGAGCCGGACCTACGTGTTCGAGGGTGCGGGGAACGCGGCGGGCGGCGTGCTCTTCAGCCTGGTTTTGGTTCACGTGCTGAGCTCCTTCCAGGTGGCGGTGCTGGTGGGGCTAATGCTGCCGGTGGCGGCGGTGCTGCTGCTGCGCGGGACGGGGCGGGCTACGGACGGTCCGGAGTCAGGGTCCCACGACCGTCTGGCTGGTGAGAGTGAGAGCGCCACGGGCTCTGTCGCCCGGTCCCGCTGGGCCGCCCCCAGGCCGGGCTTGGCGCGGGCCTGGCTTCTGGCGGGGCTCCTGATGGGCGGGCTGTTGGCGCTGCTGGCGCTCATCCCGGTCGACGACCTGGCGTACCGTCTCCAGTGGCGGGCCTTCGCTCCGGACCAGGAGCTGGTGGAGACGAGGCAGTCGAAGTACGGGGTCATCTCCGTGGCCCGTCGCGGCGGCCAGTACAGCTTCTTCCAGAGCGGTCACCTGGCCTTCGCCACCGGCGGCGCTGAGGAGGTCGACTACGAGCTGGAGGAGTCGGCGGCGGCGGTGCTCGCCCATTTCGCCATGGTCCAGCACCGGGCCCCGCGACGGGTCCTGCTCATAGGCGGTGGCATGAGCGGGGTGCTCCGGGAGGTGGCCCGTCATCCCGTGGAGTCCATCGACTACGTGGAGCTGGACCGCGTGCTGGTGGAGGCGGCGCTGGACTACGTGCCCCGGACGACACGGGAGGTTTTGGAGAGCCCTCGCGTACAGCTGGTGACCATGGACGGCCGACGGTTCGTCCGATCCGCGCCGGGACCGTACGACATTGTCATCGTAGACGTGCCGGATCCCGCCACGGCGGTGCTGAACCGGTTCTACACGCTGGAGTTCTTCCAGGCGGTGGACCGGCTGCTGGAGCCGGACGGCGTGCTGGTCACGGGTATCGGCGCCACGGCGGACCTCCGCTCCCGGCCCGTGGCCAACCGGAACGCCACGCTGTTCCACACCCTGGACCGTGTCTTCGACCACGTGGTGGCGGTGGGCGATCGATTCGCCTACTTCTTCGCCAGCAACGGCCCCGGCCAGGTCTCCGTGGACCCCATGCTGCTGCGGCAGCGGTACGCGGAGCGAGGGATCGACGCTCGCGGCTTCTCGGAAGGCTACTTCTTCACGCTGATCCAGGACGCCCCCGTGCGGCGTCTGAACTGGGTCCTGCGCCATCACGGGCGGGCTGCGGACGACCACCTGTCGCCGCCCCGGTCCCCGCCCCTGTTCCCGGGCTCGGTCCAGGAGCAGGCGGCGGAGGCGGACACACTGCCGCCGGTGGTCGCGTCGCACTTCATCAACTCCGACCTCCGGCCGGTGGGCTATTACTACTCCCTGGTGCTCTGGCACAGTCTGACGCGGCCGGGCCAGGACCGGCTCTTCGACTGGTTCCTGAACGTCAGACCGGCCTGGCTGTTGCCGCCGGTAGGACTGGCGCTGGCCCTCCAGCTCGTGCTGAGATCGCTGGCCAGGCGACCCCGGCGCAGGCACGACGCGGCCTTCGGCGTTCGCGCCGCCATCCTGACCACAGGCTTCTCCATCATGGCGCTCCAACTGGCGGTGCTCTTCTCCTTCCAGAGCGTCTACGGGTTCGTCTACGAGATGGTGGGGCTCATCCTGGCGCTGTTCATGGCGGGCCTGGCCCTGGGCGCATGGCTGACCCACAAGCTGGTCCGGGACACGTCGGACCGACGGGCCCTGGCCGCCGTGCAGCTCCTGGTGGCGCTCTACGCCGGGGCGGCGGCCCTGGGGCTGCCCCTGGCCGCGGGCGCCGGGTCCGACGCCGTCACCTTCGTCCTGTTCTCGGCGCTGACGTTTGGCGGCGGCGTCCTGAACGGGGCCGGATTCCCACTGGCAGTTGGGTGCTGCATCCGGCTGGGCAGTACCGCTGACCGGGCCACGGGTACCGTGTACGGCAACGAGCTCCTGGGGGCCTGCGCCGGCGCGCTGGTGGCGGGCGTGGTGGTGGCGCCCGTTTTGGGCGTGGTCGCCTGCTGCCTGATGGCGGGGATCTTGAACGCCGCCGCCTTCGCCCTCATCATGCTCGGTAGGTCATCGTCATGGTCGGCAGTAACGGAAGAGGCAGTGACATGAAGCGACGTGATCTCGTACGGCTGGCTGGAGGCGCCGCCTGTGGCCTGGCCATGGGCAGGCTGCCCGGTGCCGGGATAGTCGGCGGAGGGCTGGCGGGCGAGCCGGCTGGTGAGGCGCTGGCAGGCGGTCCTGCTGGCGGCCCGCTGCCGCTGGCGGACGCCGACCACCGGGGGCAGGAAGCTCGCCGGGGGCTCCTCGCCCCGCGTCGCTCTCCCTTCTTCATCAGCCAGGGCGGCGGCCGGGTCCGGTGCGACCTCTGTCCCCACAGCTGCGTCCTGGCGCCCGGCGAGCGAGGCCGGTGCCGTGTGCGGGAGAACCGGGACGGCCGGGGCTACACGCTGGTCCATGGCAACCCGTGCACGGTCCAGCTCGAGCCGGTGGAACGGAAGCCGTTCTATCACGTCTTCCCGGGCAGTCGCTCCTTCTCCGTGGCGACGGCGGGCTGCAACCTGGAGTGCGGGTTCTGCGAGGTCTGGGACACGGCCCTGGTCGCCCCGGAGGACGTCTACGCTTTCGACCTGCCGGCCGACGCCATCGTGCCCCTGGCCCAGCAGGCGGGAGCCCGCTCGGTGGCCTACACCCTGGGCGAGCCGGTGGCCTACTTCGAGTACATGGCGGCCATCGGCGCCCGGGCCCGGGAGGCGGGGCTCCTCAGTCTCGTGCACTCCGCCGGCTTCATCAACGCCGCCCCGCTCGAACGACTCTGTGCCGTCATCGATGGCGCGAACATCGACCTGAAGAGCTTCGACCCCTCCTTCTACCGGCGGGTCTGCGGTGGTGAGTTGGGGCCGGTCCTGGAGACGCTGACGACGCTGCGGTCCGCGGGTGTCCACCTGGAGGTCACCAACATCGTGATCCCGGGCCTGAACGATGACGTGGGGATGATACGGGAGATGTGCGCCTGGGTCGTGGAGGAGCTGGGCAGGGACACGCCGCTCCACTTCTCACGCTTCTATCCCCTCTACCGGCTGGCGAATTTGCCGCCCACCCCGGTGTCCACGCTGGACCGGGCAAGGGCCGCCGCCCTGGAATCGGGCCTGCGCCACGTGTACGTGGCCAAGGTCCCAGGCCACGAAGGCGAGGACACCTTCTGCCACGGGTGCGGCCGGGTGGTGATCAGCCGGGTCGGCTTCATGATCGAGGCGGTGGAGCTGGACGACGGTCGCTGCCGGTTCTGCAACGCCGCCATCGCCGGGATCTGGGACTGAGCCGGGCGTTCAGCGCCGCCGGTGGATCTGGAGCTGGGCCAGGGAGCGCTCGTCCAGGTTGGTGAGTCCCGCTTCCTCGGCCCAGTCCATGGCCTCGAGGAACTCCTGGGGCCTGATGGCCCTGGCTATGCGCGGGTGGTTGAAGGCCAGGTAGTCCACCCGGTACTGGGCCATGATGTTGACGTAGGTATCCCGGGGCAGCTCCCGGGCCACCCACTCCACGAAGGCCCGGGTCCCGGCCACCCGGTCGGGCATGACCAGGTGGCGGATCATGAGGCCGCGCAGGGCGATCCCGTCGGCATCGGTGACCAGTCCACCCACCTGGCGGTGCATCTCGAGGACCGACGCCGTCGCCCGCTCCGGGTAGTCACGGGCGCCGGCGGAGTAGCGGGCCGCCTCGGCACCGTCCATGTACTTGACGTCCGGGAGGTATATGTCCACCACGCCGTCAAGCAGCCGGATCATCTCCGGCCGCTCGTAGCCTCCGGTGTTGTAGACCAGCGGGATCCGGAGCCCCTGGTGCAGGGCCAGCCGGGTGGCCTGGAGGATGTTGGGCAGCACGTGGGTGGGCGTGACGAGATTGATGTTGTGGCAGCCGACCCGCTGTAGCTCCAGCATCACCGCCGCCAGCACCTCGTCCGAAACCTGCTCGCCCCGGCCCTCGTGGGCGATGGGCCAGTTCTGACAGAAGACGCAGCGGAGGTTGCAGTTCGAGAAGAAGATGGTGCCCGACCCACGGCGACCGGTCAGAGGGATCTCCTCGCCGAGGTGGGGGGCGAAGTTGTGGACGACGACGTCCGCCGGGGCACGGCAGACCCCACGGCGCCCCCTGAGCCGGTTCACACCGCACTCCCGGGGGCAGAGGCGGCACGAGCCCAGCATCTCGTACGCCTTCTCGACCCGGCCCTCCAGCTCCCCCGCCTCCTCGAGCCTGGCATAGGCCGGCTCGAAGGTGGACGCGTTGGCCTCACCCGGTCTGGCGCACACAGGCAGCGCCGTCACCACGCCGCCCGCCAGCACAGATCGCCAGATGAACTCCCGCCGGGTCAGATCCATCTCCAGACTTCCACGCTCAGCGCGGCCAGCCCGCGGGCAGGACCGCCAGCGGCGCCTCGTCGTCGGGTAGCGCCAGGAGGCGGGCGACCTCGTCGTCGCGGAACGCCCCGATGTAGACCGTGCCCAGACCCAGTGACACGGCCTGGAGCGATATGTTCTGGGCCGCGGTGCCAACCTCCATGTGCACATAGCGAGGCGTCCGCCCGCCGTAACGGCCCTCGGTCCGGGCATAGACGGCGGCCAGCACGATAGAGACCGGGGCGTCGGCCACCGCACGCTGGCGAAGCGACGCCTCCGCCAGGCGATGGCGCAGGTCGCCCTCCTGTACCAGCTCGAGGCGGTGCTCCGCCGGCACGTAACGGTACAGGCCCGGCGCGAGATCCGTCACCTCGCCCGCCACGAGATAGGTCTCCAGGGGATAGGTGGCCCCCGCCGATGGCGCCGTGCGGAGACCCCGCCGGGGCTCCGTCACGCCCTGGGCCGCCCACAACAACTGGGCAGCGTCTTCGAGAGAGATGGGACGATCGGCATATTCCCGCACCGACCGACGCTCGGACAGTACCCGCTCGATGGATGCCCCGCGGTCCAGACGCGCCGCTGGAAGCTCTATCACTCGACCCTCCTGGGCCTGGAGAGAATTCTGGGAATCGATGCCGCACGCGATCGCGGCCAGGGCAAAGCCCAGGCAGACGGCGCGGAGTCCGTTGTACCTGTGTCCGATCATCATAAGCAGCAACCCTGGCTTCAGCGGTGAGGGGCTACCACAACGGGCCGGAGAGACCGCGGGGCTCACTGGATTAGATAGGCACAGGAGACCGGCACGGCAAGACCGGACCGCAGGGAACGACATCTGGTGTTTCGCCGGCGGATCGGTTGGTCCAGGTCGGCGGGCGCTGGTGCTGGGGGGCAGATGGTCCCGAGCTGGTGGTCAGGCCCCGAGCCAGTAGTTCATCTTGACAATGAACACGTTGTTTGGCTGAACGCTCAGAACGTCCCGGTAGTCCCTACCGGGGTCGAAGTCCCCGAACGGTCTCTGCTCGAAGCGTTGTTGCTGCCAGACCAGGAATAGTGTGGACCCGGGCCTGTATTCCCAACGCAGCACAGCGTTGCCCCGCAGTGAGACGACGTTGAAGTCCCGGTCGACGAAGGCGTGGTCGGCGCGGCCGTTGCCGGTGGCGTCGACGTACTGTCGTCCTTCGTGGAAGCAGATCTGGCCGTTCGTGCAGCCGTCGATCTGGCCATCGCCGCTGTGGTCGGCGGGCTGGCCGGGCTCGAAACTGATGAAGTCGAAGGTGCTGGGAGCGGCCAGCTGTTTGTAGGTCTCGTATCGGCCTGCGTCCAGCAGGGGCTGTGCGAAGAGCTGGAGCGTGAGGTCCCGGGTGAAGGTGACGGCCATGCGGGTCGGCATGGCCAGGGTGCGTCGTTCCAGGTCGCCGAAGAGGTAACGGCGTCCGTAGGTGTCGCTGAACTCCGGGTCGTCGAATGCGCTGACGTACTGTTCGCCGGTAGACCGGACGGTCAGCTCGGGCCCGGTCGTCAGCTCGAATCGTGGTGCTGGCCGCCAGCTCAGGTCGATGCCGGTCTCGAAGACGGCGAAGGCGTTGCCCCACTGGTAGTCGGCGCTGGTGGAGAGGCTGAAGGGCTGTCGCCGGTCGGAGTTGATGCGTGCGGCCAGCCTGCGGCTGGAGGGCGAGTAGAGCAGCGGCCCGCCGCGCGTGGCCGTCTCGTCGTACGCTGGCGGCCGATAGGCGATCTCGGCGAATCCGCCCCAGAAGTTGTTGAGGGTGTAGTTCACATCGAGCCAGAAGGATCCCGACTGCCGGGCGTCGCGCCACGCGTCCAGCCCGAAGAAGTCATCCAGGGCCCTGGGCCCGAAGTTCTGGAACGTGGAGGCCCGGATCCGGTACTCGCGGAACAGCGAGCCTGGCTCGATCTCCCGGTATGTGACGCTGGCGTTGGTCTCGATGTGCTCCCTGGTCATTGAATAGCCCAGGTCGTTGATCTCGAACCCCCGGCGCAGTTGCCCGACGGCCAAGTTCCCGGACCAGTTGCCTGCGGCTCGCCGGTTCAGTGCCAGCCGCCAGTTGGCGCCGGCCAGGGAGGTACGTGTGGAGTCCACGGCGTGGCGTGAGTCGGGTCGCTGCCAGTAGTGGTTGGGCGAACGTTGGATGCGGATCAGCGCGGTGGAGTCTCCCCGTACCAGGCTCCCGGTGATGAAGCCGTCGAGCGCCCAGCTCCGATCTGCCCACTGGTGCTCGAAGTCGATGCCGCCGGTGTAGGCGTCGGCGGCCAGGAAGTCGAGGCTCCCGTCGGCGGGCAGGTCCCGCCTGATGCCGGTGATGATGCCGCCCAGGGTGCTGGCTCCCTGGCGGAAGTCCTGGCGCGCCCGGAAGACGGCGTGGTACGACCGGGGCTCGGCGGCGAACGTCTCGACGGCTCCTGTCTCATCGAAATACGCCCGGCCTTCCGCGGCGCCGGTCACCGAGGCCAGGGCTCCCACGGACAGGCCACCGGCCGTCCTGCCGGTGAGCTTGCCGGCACCCAGGATGGTGGTTCCGTCAGGGAACTGGGCGTGGGTCACGCCGGAGGGTGCCCGTCCCTGGGGCGCGCGACCGATGCGCCTGCTGTAGAAGAGTTGGCTCCGCCGGCCCGAGGTGCCGAAGTCGAAGATCCTGGCGTCTTCCACGAAGAAGGGCCGGCGCTCGGAGTAGAAGGTCTCGAAGGCGGTCAGGTTGATCACCGCCGGGTCCACCTCGACCTGTCCGAAGTCGGGATTGATCGTGGCATCCAGGGTGAAGGCGGTGCCGAGGCCGTAACGGATGTCGACCCCGGCATTGGCGTCGGCTTCGCGGCCGGAGAAGAACGGGTCCCCGGGCTCGGCCGGGCCGGTCTGGCCACGTGCCAGCACGTAGGGCCGGAGCTCGACACGTCGCACGTGGCGAGGCGCCTGGATCCCGGTCATGGGCCGGAAGAAGCTGACGCGACCATGCTGGTTCCTGGGTATCAGCGCATGGTAAGTCAGCTCACCGGCGGCCACCCGCCAGCGGGCGAAGTTGACGCCCCATGTCTGCGGCTCGTCGGATGGCTCGTAGCGGATCTGGGACCAGGGGATGCGCATCTCCACTGACCAGCCCAGCGAGTCGATATGGACGTCGGAGGCCCACACGGCATCCCAGGACCCGTCCTCCCGGCTGTCCTGGTGCAAATAGGCGTCTCGCTGGACGCCGGCGGCGGAGACCCGGAACAGGTAGCCGGTCCGGCGGTCCATGTTCGGGTCGAACATGACCTCGAAGTAATCGGCCTGCCCGGTCTCGCCCCGGCGGACCAGCTGGCGGGCGATCCGGGACGGGTCCGGCTCGTACATCCTGGCGCCGATATAGATGGCCTGGTCGTCGTAGAGTACGCGGACCACGGTCCGGGTCTGGGGCCGCGCCCCCTCCACCGGCTCGCTCTGGATGAACTGATCTATGGCCGGCGCGTTACGCCAGGCGTCCTCGGTGAGGCGACCATCGACCTCGATCTCCTCGGTCAGCTCCACCGCCTCCAGCACCACCACCTCGGACGCGTGGTCCCGTTCGACATGACCACCGCTTTCCAATCCGCTCTGGCCCGACAAACCTGCCGACGACCACAGTATCAGTGACGCCGCTAACGCTGCTCCTCCCACACCCCAGCTGCCACTCCGTTTCATCAACGATTCCGTTCAGCCGATATCTATCCGTCCGTACCCCAGCCACACGCGGAGGCTTACGCTTCAATGACGCAGAACCCGCGCCTTTTGTTGCCGGCAGCGGGCCGGAACCCGGGGCTCCTGTAGTGGCTCCTGTAGTGGCTACCGGCTCGCTCCGACCTGCCCTCAACCCGCGCCGCGCTGGATGATCGACGGCGGAGCAGAGCGCGCCGGTGCGGCGCCGGGTGGCGCTGGGCTACGCCGCCGTGGCGTTCGTCCTGCTCCAGGGCTCAGAGGGTGCTCCTTGCCCTGATCATTGGCTGGCGGGTCATGGCCGGCGGATAGCGTTGCTGGCCAGGCCCACGGCCACTGTCAGAGCGGAGCCGATCAGGGCGAACCAGAGCGTATCAGCCACCCGGTCTATCAGCCCGAAGGTCTGGCTGACCCAGAGGGCCGTCATGAGGACGACGGCGGTGCCGATCCCGATGATGGCATCCCGCTGGTCCGGGGCGCGGAACAGAGTGCCCAGCAGGAAGCCGCCCAAGAGCGGGCCGAAGGTGAAGGAGGCGATCTGGAGCGCGATGACGACGATGGGCGTCCCGGCCTCGGCGAAGCGGAAGAGGATGGCGCCGCCGATGAGGATCCCGGCCCAGACCAGGGTGAACGTCCGACCCACCCGGAGCAGGTGGGCCTCGTCGCCCTGTCGTTTCGCCAGGGGCGCGTATATGTCGTGCGTGGCCGAGGCGGCCAGTGAGTTCAGCGATGACGAGACGGTGGACATGGCCGCCGCCAGGATCCCCGCCACCAGGAGCCCGCTCAGCCCGGCGGGCAGGGACTCGATGATGAAGAGGGGAAAGACCTCGTCGGGCGTGGCGAAGTCGCGGGCGGCGTAGAACACGTAGAGACCGGCGCCCACCAGCAGGAACAGCGTGAACTGCACGAACACGACGATCCCGCTGCCGATCATGGCCTTCCTGGCCCCGGCCAGGTCGCTGGCCGCCAGCAGCCGCTGGACCGTGAGGTGGTCCACCCCGTGGGTGGCCATGGTGAGGAACGCGCCGCCCACCAGGCCTGTCAGCAGCCAGGTGGCCTGCCCCGGCCCGCCCTCCAGGTGCACCACCTGGAACCTGCCCGCCGCGCCCGCCTCCGCCGCGATCTGGCTCCAACCGCCCGGCACCAGGACGGACAGGACCCACAGGGCGGCCAGACCGCCAACGGCGTACAGGGCCATCTGCACCACGTCCACCCAGACCACCGCCTTGAGCCCGCCATACCAGGTGTAGACCAGGGTGGCGGCGCCCACCAGCAGGATCACCTGCCAGTACGGCCAGCCGGTGATGAGCGCCAGCGGGATGGCGGCAGCGAAGATCCGTACGCTATCGGCAAAGGCGCGGGTCACCATGAAGATGGATGACGCGAAGCGCCGGGTCGCCATGCCGAACCGGCCCTCGAGCAGGGCGTAGGCGGTGGAGAACTCGCCCCGGAAGTAGCCCGGCAGCAGGATCACCGCCACCAGGATCCGGCCTATCAGGTATCCCGCGGCCAGCTGGAGCATCCAGAAGCTGCCCGTATAGGCCGTGGCCGGGATGCTGATGAACGTCAGGGCGCTGGTCTCCGTGGCCACCACGCTCAGCATGATGACCCACCACGGCACGTTGTGCCCGGCCAGGAAGTAGTCTTTCGCCGAGCGCTGGGCCCGCCCCATCCAGGTGCCCAGCGCGATCACACCGCCCAGGTAGGCGATCAGGACGACGACGTCGAGAGGGCTGAACGGCACCGGTCTCAGCTCCCGGCCTTCAGCCGGGCCAGCTCCCCGTGGATGGCGCGCCTGAGCTGGACGATGCCGCTGCCGTCACGGCTCGGATTGACGCGGTTGGTGAGGAGGACCACGAACAGGTCACGATCCGGGTCTAGCCAGAAGCTGGTGCCGGTGAAGCCGGTGTGACCGAAGGCGCGATCGGAGAGGTCCCGGGCGATGGCGCTGGAGCCGGGCGCGGCGTCCCAGCCCAGGGCCCGCTCGGATCCGGCCTGCCTGCTGGTGAAGTGGGCGGCGGTCTCCCGGCCCACCGGCAGCGCGCCCTCCCGGCCGTCGAGGGCCCGGAGCAGGTGGTGCCCGAAGCGGGCGAGGTCGTGCGCCGTGGAGAAGAGGCCGGCGTGACCGGCCACGCCATCCATGATGTAGGCGTTCTCGTCGTGCACCACGCCGTGCACGTGAGTGTGACGGAACACGGTGTCCACCTCGGTGGGAGCGATCCGCTCCCGGGCCACGGACCGGGCCAGTGGATTGAAGCCGGTGTCACCCATGCCCAGGCTGGTCCACAAGGACTGGACGGCCCGGTCCAGCGGCGAGCCGGTCACCTCCTCGACCATGGCGCCCAGCAGGATCAGGCCCAGGTCACTGTAGGTGGTCCGTGAGCCGGGCGTGTACGACGGCGGCAGGTCGACGATGGCCTGGAGGACGACGTCGCGCCCCCGCAGCGAGCCGGCCGACGGGTGCCAGAACCGGACGTAGGGGGGCAGCCCGGCGGAGTGGGTGAGGAGCCGTCGCACCGTCACCTGGTCCCGCCAGCCACCCCGGGGCCAGACGGCCAGGTGGCGGTGCAGCGGATCGTCCAACTGGACGCGGCCCTGGCCCACCAGCAGCATGACGGCGCTGGTGGTGGCCACCACCTTGGTGAGCGACGCCACGTCGTAGACAGAACGCTCCGTGGCGGCCGGCGCGCCAGGCGCGTGGTCCAGGGCGCCGTACCCCCGCATGTAGAAGATCCCGTCCCGGCCACCCACCGCCAGGGCGGCCCCTGGCGTGACGCCACGGGCGATGGCCGCCTCGATGGCGGAGTCCACGGAGCGGAAGTCCCACCCCGTCTCGATCAGCCGAGGGGCCTGCCTCTCCGACGGCACGTCGGCAGGCGCACCCGCCCGGACGGATCGGTCCAGCCCATCGCCCCGTCTATGCAGGGGCGGGATGGAGGTGGGCAGACGCCCCGTGATGGGCGCGTCGCCCAGCAGGGCACGGGCGACAGCGGTCTGGCTGGCCACGTCGCTTCCCCAGCCGATCAGGTAGCTGCCGACTTCCGGTATCTGTTGAAGGAGGTAGGGGTTGCCCAGGGACACGGCCAACGTCCCGGTGCTGGCCGCCGCGGACCGGACCAGCTCGGCCACGGGCTCTTCGATGGCCACGCTCCCCTTCCCCGACCGGACCCGCACGTCGGCGATGAACAGGACCAGGTCGGCGGCCTCCGCCCCCACCGCCAGCTCCCGGAGCCTGGCCGGGTGCTCCGCCGGCCCCAGTCGCGCCGTCTCCAGGCCGGGCAGACGCGGCGCCAGCGTGGCCAGGAGGTGGCGGGCCGCGAATGGGGCCACGTCGTCGGAGTAGACCACCGCCAGGACCCGGGCATCGCGCCCGTCAGGCAGGGGGACCAGCCGCTCACTGTCCCGCACCAGGGTCACGGCGCCAGTGGCGACCCGGTCCGCCAGCGCCCGGTGCTCCGATGTACCGACCCGCTCCGCCACCGCCGCAACGTCCACCGTCCGCCGCCGGTGCAGCCCGACCCGGGCCTTCGCCTCCAGGACCTTGCGTACCGATCGGTCGATCCGCTCCTGGCTCAGACGGCCGCTCTCCACCGCGGCCTCCACCGCGTCGATCACCTCCATGGGATCCACCGGCTGGAGCAGGATGTCGGCCCCCGCCTCCAGCGCCCGGACAGCCGCGTCGCCAGCCCCGAACCGGGCGACGATGGCGCCCATGTCCAGCGCGTCCGTGACCACCAGGCCGTCGAAGCCCAGCTCCCGGACCAGGAGGCCATCGAGCAGCTCGGGCGAGAGCGTGGCAGGGACGATGGAGTCGCCAGTGAGGGCCGGGAAGGTGATGTGAGCGCTCATGACAGCCGATACGCCCGCGTCGATGGCGGCCCGGAACGGGACCAGCTCCACCGCGTCCGCCCGCGCCCGGTCGATCCGGAGCGTCAGCGGCACCAGGTGCGAGTCCTCCGACGTGTCACCGTGACCCGGAAAATGCTTGGCCGTGGCCAGCAGCCCGTGGTCCTGGAGGCCCCGGACCTGAGCCACCACGTACTCCGCCACCCGGCCAGGATCTTCGCCGTAGCTGCGCGTGTTGATGATGGGGTTCGCCGGATTGTTGTTCACGTCCGCCACCGGCGCAAAGTTCAGGTGGATCCCCACCGCCCGCGCCTCACGGGCCGTGACACGACCCAGCTCGTATGCCAGCGCCGGGTCCCCGGCAGCCGCGATGGCCATGACCGGCGGGAACGCGGTACCACCGCCCAGGTCCGTGCCCCACGGCAGAAGCAGGCCGCCCCTGAGACGCTGAGCCGGCCCGTGCTCCATGTCCGTGGCCACCAGCAGCGGGACGGTCGCCCGACCCTGGAGCCGGTTCAGCTTGTCCGCCAGGGCCACCGGCTGACCGATGGAGGTGATGATCCCACCAACGCCCGCCGAGACCCACGCGCTGAGCCTGTCGTCCTCCTCGCTCCCCACCGGGACGTAACGACCGCTCATCCACGGGACCACCAACTGCGCCACACGACCCCGCCGGTCCAGTGACGCCAGCACGGAGTCCACCCACGCCTCCGTCGCTCCATCCAGCGGAAGCAGCCGACCAGTCAGGTCAGCCGACTCGCCCGCCACGCCGTCCAATACGCCGCCTGGCGCCGATGCGCACGAGACCGAGAGCACAACCGCCAGCAGCGCGGCAATTCTTGCCAGTCTTCTCATGATCCATGAATACTAATCCCCGTCCGCAAGATACACCAACGGGAGCCGGACCACCGAATCTCGAACTTCGAGAGGCTGCGCGAGGTGCTGCGCGAGGTGCGGTAGAAAAGTGCACACCGACCGATGTTGGGGAAGGTGTGTGCACTTTGCTACCGTACGGGTGGATTGTGGCACACCGGTTCTCACTTCCCGCCAGCCTCTCCAGGTCTACTGGACCGAAGGATCCCGTCAGATCAGTGACGGTAGCTGTCGGAGGGAGCGGGCAGGCCAGAGAGCGGGTGCGCTTCTTTCTACTCCTCCCTCTCCAGCAGGCCCGGAATCGAGATCTCGGTTCCGGCCGGGCCGGCCAGGACCTGGACGTCTCCGGGGATCCTGACGCGAACCGGCTTGTCCCTGAGGACGCGGCGGAATCCTCTGCCTTCGAGCATCCGGTGTACGTAGATGCGCCTGGTTACGACCATTACGGTGGCCAGGGCGGGCACTGCTACCAGCAGGCCGATGAGCTCCATCAGGTGGGCCATGATGAGGACGCTGAGGAGGGTGAGGACGGGTGGCAGCAGCACCTTCCGCTGCATGACCACCGGGGAGATGATGTTCGACTCGATGGTCTGCACCACGATCCCCACCAACAGCACCAGGACCGCAGTCACCACCAGTCCCTGGCTGAGCACGAACAGCATGGGGAGGATGGTGGAGACGAGGGCGCCGAAGAAAGGTACGATGGCCACCACGGCGGTGAAGACGCCGAAGGTCAGGGCGTAGGGCACGCCGAGGATGGACAGCCCGATCCAGGTCAGGACGCCCAGGGCGATCATGGTGATGAGCTGGCCGACGATCCATGACCTGAGGGTGGTGGCCAGGTCGGTCAGGATGTCCCGGACCAGCTCCCGGTGCACGGGCGGGGCCAGGGAGATGAGTCCCTCGCGGTAGAGCCCGGGGCGTAGGGTCAGGTAGACGCCCATCACCAGGACGGACGCTATGTGGACGATGAATCGTACGCCTGTGAACAGGTACGGTACGATGCCGCGGAAGAACCCACCGATCTCGGCCATGACCGTGCCGATGTAGGTTTCGCCCTCCTCGAGCTGGCCCAGTATGGCCGTGACCACGGGCCGGTCGCGGGCCAGCTGGTGCAGCTGTATCTCCCAGACCTCGAGCTGGCGCGGGAGCTGGTAGAACAGCTCGGTGGCCTGCTCGGCGACGGGCGGGACGATCAGGTAACCGGTGCCGGCGACCAGTGCAGTGGTGAAGAGCAGGGCCAGGGTCAGTCCGAGCCGGCGGGGCAACGCGAACCGACGTTGGAGGGCGTCCGTGATGGCGCCCAGGTAGAGGGAGAAGAGCACCGCCAAGAACAGCAGGAGCAGGATATCGGCGATGCTGTAGAGGAAGAGCAGCAGGAGCAAGACGAAGATGGTCGAGAAGACCACGCCCACGGCTGTCCGGGTCATGGCACCTCCGTTCACGCTCCGCTCCTGCTCCGGCCTGTGCTCCGGGCCTGTCTATTCCTCGAGGCGACCTTCCTGGACGTCCTCGCCCTCGCCGTCGTCGACTGCGTTGCCGCTGGGCAACGCGGGCTTCCGTGGCTCGCCGCTGGGCAGGCCCATCTGCTCCTTGAGGGCGGCCAGGCGGCGATCCATGTCGTCGCCGGTCTCCAACTGCTGGAACTGAGTCTCCAGGGTGTCTCCCGACAGGCTCTCGGTGACCTGGGACGCCGCCAGGGCCTTCCGCTCCGAGTCCTCGATCTTCTCAGCCACCCGCTCGAAGGCGTCGAAAGCCGAGCGATCACTGAGGCCCGACATGGTCTCGTGGATGCGGCGCTGTGCCTGGGCCCGCTTCTGCTTGGCGACCAGCAGGTTCTTCTTCCGCTTCGCTTCCTCGATCTTGTCGTTGAGCTCCCGGAGGGAGGCCTTCACCTTCTCGGTCTCCTGTGCCTGCCGGCGCCAGGTATCCTCGAGGGACTGGGCCCGCTCGCCGTGCTCCTGCTGGCGCATGAGAGCCTGCTTGGCCAGGTCGTCGCGGCCCTCCTTGACCGCCAGCATGGCCCGTTTCTCCCACTCGTTGGCCTGGCGGGCCTCTTCCTCGACCTGGACCCGCAGCTTTTGCTCGTCGGCGATCGCTACCGCCACCTCCTGCTTGGCCTTGCTCAGCTGCTCGCGCATGTCGGCGATCAACTGGTTCAGGACCTTCTCCGGGTTCTCAGCGCGGGCGATAGCGTCGTTGATGTTCGAACGCAGCAGCAATGAAAGCTTCTGAAAGATCCCCATGTTACCTCAGCCCCTGTGCGCGACCGGAACCAGCTGGGCCAGCTCCTTCAGTTGTGTGGTGGCGCCGAACACGATACTCTCGTAGGAGTTTCGGAGCTCCTGGAAGTCCAGTGTCTCCAGGTCGAGAGCATCGCTCAGCGCCACGTCGCCCTCCTCGATCCCGTAGCTCCCGTGCACCAGGTCCGACGCGTTCAGCTCGAGCAGCCGCCGGAACAGCGGCGCGAGCTGATCGTCCCGGGCACCTTCCGGCAGATCGAATACCTTCAACCGGAGGACGATCACCGGCGGCGCGTAGGTCACCACCACGTTCGGCGCATCCTCCTCCCCCTCCAGCACCCACATGTTCTCGTCGACCTCTTCCGCCTCCACACCCATGCGGATGAAGAAGCTCTCAAGATCTTCACGATTGATCATCGACTCGTCTCCGGTTCAGGAAAGAAGCTTTGCCGACCGTACGGTACCAACAGGTTACAGGTTTCGGCAAGGCGGAAGGCAATGGCGGAAGGCGCTGTCACGCTGCCGGCCGGGACCCGCAGAGATGCCTCAACCGTCCCGGGGCAGGCGCAGGATGAACTCACTCCCGGCGCCGGTCTCGCTCCGCACCGTGAGCTCGCCGCCCATCTCCCTGGCCAGGTCTCGGCTTATCGCCAGGCCCAACCCCACGCCTTCCGTGGGCTGGTTGAGCCGTCGGCCCACCTGCTGGAACGGGTCGAAGATGCGCTCATGGTCCTCAGGCGGGATTCCCAGCCCCGTGTCGTCCACCCGGAGGAAGACCGATTGGCGATCGGCGTCGCAGCGGAGCACCACGCTGCCGCCTGAGGGCGTGAACTTGACGGCGTTGCTCACCAGGTTGAGCAGGATCTGGCGGACCCGCTCCGCGTCGCCCCGGACCACCAGGTCCGGGTCGCAGGTCGACAGGCCGTAGGATACACCCTTCGCCTGGGCAGTGGGCGCCACCAGGGATTCAACGCTGGACAGGATGTCGTGGACACGCAGGGGGCGCAGGTCGAAGCTAATCCGGCCGGCCTCGAGCTTGGCGAAGGAAAGGATGTCGTTGATCAGGGTCAGCAGGTGCCGCTGGTTGGCCGCCACCCGGCGCAGGGCTTCCTTCTGTTTGGCGCTGATCTCTCCGTGGACACCCAGCTCCAGGAGCTCGACGTACCCGCCGATGGCGTTGAGGGGCGTGCGGAGCTCGTGGCTCATGGACGCCAGGAACTGGGACTTGGACCGGTTCGCCGCCTCCGCCTCCGCCCACGCCGCCTCCGCCTCCCGGAGCAGGCGCTCCCGCTCCTCCTCGGATCGCTTCTGAGCGGTGATATCAGCAAACAGGAGCGCCACCTTCCCGCTCCCTCTTTCCTCCACGGGGAAGGCGAAGACATCGAACCAGCGATCCATGACCTCCGAGTGGTCGACGAAGCGCTCGGGCTTGCCGGTGCTGGCGACGCGGCCGTAGATCTGGAACCAATGCTCCTCCAGACCAGGTAGCAGCTCCCGGGCCGTGCGGCCGACCGGGTCGCGGAGGCCGGTCTGCTCGACGAAGGCAGGGTTGGCTTCCAGGAACCGGTAGTCCACGGGCCGGCCGTCATCATCGAAGAGGACCCGGAGCACGCAGAAGCCGTCGTCTATTGACTCGAACAGGGTGCGGTACTTGAACTCGCTCCTGCGCAGCGCCTCCATGGCGTGGCGCTGGTCATGGATGTCCATTACGGAGCCCACGTAGCCCAGCCATTCTCCGCGATCGTCGAACCTGGGCTCGCCCCGGTCCAGGACCCAGCGGTACTCGCCGTCCCTCCGGCGGAGCCGGTGATCCAGGGAGAAGGGCTTACGGGCCAGGGCGGCGGCCAGGAAGCGTCGCTCCGCCTCCGGCCGGTCATCCGGGTGCACGGCATCGAGCCAGCCCAGGCCGTGACCCTCCTCCTCCGTCTGGCCCGTATACTCCGACCAGGCGCGGCTCAGGAAGGTGCAGAGGTTCTGGGTGTCGGTGGTCCAGAGCATGGCGGGGGCGGCATCGGCCACCTCGCGGAACCGCATCTCGCTGTCGCCCGGAGCGTCCTTCCGGTCCCCGGCCAGTCTCTCCACCTGCTCCAGCAGCCGGTCTCGCTCCGCCTCCAGGGCTTCTATGCGTGCAAGCAGCTGATTCCGGCTCATGGTGGAGCCGGCTGCTACATTCCCCTCATGCTCACTCATCGATCCATCATGCTCTGAGTCTGGCCAGCCCCGCGCCACTCCCGTCCCCGACGACCTCAGCCCACGGGGGCCAGACCGAGGATATCCGCAAGGAATCTGCCGGTGTGGGACAGGGGGTTGCCGGCGACGCTCTCCGGCGCACCCTCGGCCACGACCAGGCCGCCCGCCTCCCCGCCCTCCGGGCCCAGGTCCACCACCCAGTCGGCCGTCTTGATGACGTCCATGTGGTGCTCGATCACGAGCACGGTGTTGCCTCGATCCACCAGCCGGTGCAGCACATCCAGGAGCATGCGCACGTCATCGAAATGGAGGCCGGTGGTGGGCTCGTCCAGGATGTAGACAGTGCGGCCCGTATCCCGCTTGGCCAGTTCGGTGGCCAGCTTCACCCTCTGGGCCTCGCCGCCGGACAGGGTGGTGGCGGCCTGGCCCAGGTGGATGTAGCCGAGGCCCACGTCCGCCAGCGTGCCCAGCCGCCGCTTGATGGCGGGGACCGCGTCGAAGAACTCCAGCGCCTCTTCCACGGTCATGTCCAGCACGTCGGCAATGCTCCGGCCCTTGTACAGGACCTCCAGCGTCTCCCGGTTGTAGCGCCGACCCCGGCAGACCTCGCAGGGCACGTAGACGTCGGGCAGGAAATGCATCTCGATCTTGACCAGCCCGTCACCGGCGCACGCCTCACAGCGCCCGCCTTTCACGTTGAAGCTGAATCGGCCGGGGGAGTAGCCGCGGATCTTCGACTCTGGCAGCTCCGCGAAAAGGGAGCGGATGGGCGTGAACAGCCCCGTGTAGGTTGCCGGGTTCGAACGAGGCGTCCGCCCGATGGGAGACTGGTCGACGTCGATGACCTTGTCCACCAGATGCAGGCCATCGATCCGGTCGAGCTCGCCGGGGATGGTACGGCGACGGTAGAAGTGGCGGGCCAGGGCCTGGTAGAGGATCTCATTGACCAGAGTGCTCTTGCCCGAGCCGCTCACGCCGGTGACGCAGGTGAAAGTGCCAAGCGGGAAGCGCACATCCAGGCCCTTCAGGTTGTGGGCACGGGCGCCCCTCACCACCAGCTCGCCGGCTCCGGTTGCCCGCCGGGCCGGCGGCGTGGGGATGGCCCGGTCGCCCCGAAGGTAGGCACCGGTCAGAGACTCCTCCGCGGCCAGGACATTGGACAGGGAACCCTGGGCCACCACCTTCCCGCCCAGCCGGCCCGCGCCGGGGCCCAGATCGATGAGGTGGTCGGCGGCACGGATGGTCTCCTCGTCGTGCTCCACTACGATCACCGTGTTGCCCAGGTCCCGGAGCTGTCGCAGCGTGTCCAGCAGCCGCTCGTTGTCACGCTGGTGCAGCCCGATGCTGGGCTCGTCCAGGATGTAGAGCACGCCCACCAGCCGGCTGCCTATCTGCGTCGCAAGCCTGATCCGCTGGGCCTCGCCACCAGACAACGTCTCCGCGCTCCGGCCCAGCGTCAGATACTCGAGCCCCACGTTCTCCAGGAACTGGAGCCGCTCCGTCACCTCCTTCAGGATCGGGCCTGCTATGGCGCCCGGCAGAGCGTCCGGGTCGTGGGCCCCGTCGCCGTCTTCCGATACCGGCAGCGACAGGAAGAACCCGAGCGCCTGGTTCACGCTCAGGTCCACGACATCACCCAGGGACCTGCCCGCCACCGTGACCGCCAGGCTCTCGGGCCGGAGGCGATGGCCGCCACACGAGCGACACGGCTGGGAGAGCATGTACTCGCGAAGCTGCTCCCGAACCGTCTCCGAGCCCGTCTCCTCGTAGCGCCGCATCACATTGGCCAGCACACCCTCCCAAGGCTCGCTGTAGCTGCCCTGCTGCCCCCCCGTCCGGTAGGGGAAGTCGATGGCCGCGTCGCCCGAGCCATGCAGCAACGCATGGCGCACCCGGGGCGGGAGGTCCCCCCACGAGCTGTTCGCGTCGAACTCGTAATGGGCCTCCAGACCGGCGATCACCGAACGACGCAGGTGGCCCGTGGGCGCGCCCCAGGGCAGGATCACGCCCTCGAGGACCGAGATCGATGGATCGCCCACCACCAGCTCGGGCCGCACCTCGAGACGGGTGCCGAGCCCGCCGCACGACGGGCAGGCCCCGTACGGGCTGTTGAAGGAGAATTGCCTGGGCTCCAGCTCCGGAATGGAAGTGCCGCAGTGGATGCAGGCAAACCGCTCGCTGAAGAGGTACGACGTCGGCTGGTCGCCGTGACGCACCACCTCCACGATCCCCTCCGCCGTCTTCAACGCCGTCTCCAGCGAGTCGGTCAACCGGGGCCGGTCATCCGGCCGGACGATGAGACGGTCCACCACCACCGAGAGGTCGTGGTTCTCGTAGCGATTGAGCGCGGGCGGGTGTTCCAGATCATACGTCTCATCATCGACCCGGACCCGCACGAAACCCTGCTTCCGGGCCTCCTCGAACAACTCCCGGAACTCACCCTTCCGACCACGGACCAGCGGCGCCAGAACCTCTATGCGGGTACCCTCGGGCCACTGGAGCACTCGATCCGCCATCTGACCCGCCGTCTGGGGCTGCACCGCACGACGGCAGGTGTGGCAGTGGGGCACCCCCACCCGGGCCCACAGCAGGCGCAGGTAGTCGTATACCTCCGTTACCGTGCCCACCGTCGAGCGAGGGTTCCGGCCCGTGGTGCGCTGTTCGATGGAGATGGCCGGTGAGAGACCCTCGATCACATCCACGTCCGGCTTCTCCATCACGCCCAGGAACTGACGGGCATACGCCGACAACGACTCCACGTAGCGCCGCTGACCCTCGGCATAGATGGTGTCAAAAGCCAGAGAGCTCTTGCCCGAGCCACTGATCCCCGTCACCACCACCAGGTGGTCACGAGGAATCTCCACGTCGATGTTCGCCAGGTTGTGCTCGCGCGCACCGCGCACGATCAACTTCTCGTCACGCATAACCGCTGAGGGTGGGGACTACTGCCAGATCAAGTCAAGAGGCGTGTACCCCGGTGAGGGGGCGGCCGGTCCATCAGCGGGAGACCCGGCAGCGCGGGGATGCGCCGCAACGACCGCGGAGTCGACCCCGGACCGGACAGCAGGCCGGCGCTGAGCGCCCCGGCCCGCAACGTCGTCTGCCGGCCGCCTTCCCTAAACCGGCCTTCGACCCTGGATCACCCTGATCAGCACCACGATGATGGCGATAACGACGAGGATGTGGATCAGGGCACCCACGTCCAGTGCTATCCAGCCCAGCAGCCAGAGGATGAGCAAGATGACTACGATCGTCCACAGCATTGAATCACGCTCCTGTGAAGGTTAGCCCCACGCCCCGGGGCGTCTGAAGCAACCACGGCATCGTGGGGGTAACAACGCGGGGCCGCCGGTCAACACACCGACGACCCCGCTCACCTCAGACAGCTCGGCGACCGCTGATCAGGTTGATGATCACCACGATCACGGCGATGACCAGGAGGAGGTGGATCAGCCCGCCGGCCACTTCAAAGGCGAAGCCGAGCAGCCAGAGGATGACCAGGATGACTACGATCGTCCAAAGCATGGAATCACGCTCCTGTGAAGGTTACCCCTACGACCCGGAGGCGTGACAAGCAACTCTCGGGCCGCAGCGATCGAGTCAGACAGCTCGTCGACCGCTGATCACGTTGATCAGCACCACGATCACGGCAATGACCAGGAGCAGATGGATGAGGCCGCCGCCGACGCCTCCTATGAGGCCGAGCAGCCAGAGGATGACCAGGATGACTATGATTGTCCAGAGCATTGTGCGTCTTCTCCTGTTCGAGTGTCTCAGCGACACCGGTTCACTAGGCAACTACCGGGCCGCCGGAGCAGTCGACCCCGACCGACGCGACACTATGCTCAGCGAACCCGCTCGATGTACGTCCCTTCTTCAGGATCGACCCGGATCAGCTCGCCCTGGTTGACGAAGGCCGGCACCTGAACGGTCACGCCATTTTCCAGCTTCGCCGGCTTCGTCACCGAAGTGCGCGTGTCTCCACGGACACCAGGCTCCGTCTCCTCGACCCGGAGCTCCAGGGTGCGGGGGAGCTGCACACCGAACGGCTGGCCCTCCAGGAACTCCACCTGGACGTTCATGTTCGGGATCAGCCACAGCGCCGAGTCACCCAGCGCCTCGTCGGAGATGGGGAACTGCTCGAACGTCTCGTTGTTCATGAAGTAGTGGTGATGCCCGTCGTGGTACAGGTACTGGAGCTCCTGCGTCTGCATGACCGCCCGCTCCACCGTATCGGCGGCCCGGAACCGGTAGTCGAAGATGGCACCCGTCAGGATGTTCTTCAGCTTCGTCTGCATGTATGCCGGACCCTTGCCCGGCTTGATGTGCTGGAACTCCACCACGCGGCAAGGCTGGCCATCATGCATGATGACCCTACCACGCCGGAGCTGGGAGGCGGACATCGCCATGGTCGCTATCACTCCATCCTTCTGTGACACAGACAAGCAGGCCCCACGGCTGGCGGGGCCATTCCAACCTTGAAATGTTGCGGAGGCCGGAGCAGCGGGCAAGCCCCCGGGACTGAGGAGCTTCCTCGCGGCCTTCTTCCCGCTGGTGGGCCTAACTCCCGGTCGCTGTCGGCAGGAACTGTTGGTCGCCAGGTATCGGCCCAACTCGAAAGGAGATGTGGCTCGCTACCGGCTCTCTCAGGACGATGTATCAGGCGCTATGATCCGCACACCTCGCTCGACGACGGTGGCCTCCAGGGGTGTCTTGCCGGCAGGGTCCCCGTCGATCTGGGTGGCGATGGGCGGATCCGCCTCGATGATCACGTGCCTGGCCTGGAAATGGAGGAGCCGGTCGTCGTTGCCGCGGAACCGCTTGCCCACGGCCTTCCACAGCACGCCTGGCACGTCCATGACGTTCCTGGGTGCGACGACCACTACGTCGAACAGCCCGTCCTGCCAGGACTTGTGCGGGCGAGGGGTCAGGGGCACCGGGAAGGGAACGAACTCGGCGAACAGCTCCCCCACGTTGGCCAGCATGACACTCACCGCGCGCACCTCCAGGACCTCGCCGTCGACGGTAACCCGGAAGTCCACGGGCTGGGCCTTGAGGGCTTCCTTGACGGCGGCGAAGATGTATGCGCCGAACCCCCAGCGCCCCTTCATTTCCCGGGTGGCGGAGGCCATTGTTGCCGCGTCGAACCCGGCGCCGGCCACCAGGGCGAACACCCTGTCATCGATGCGGCCCAGATCCATGTGTGACGATTTGCCGTGGACGGCCAGCTCCACGGCGTCTTCCAGACTGGTGGGGATGCGCAGATTCTGGGCGACCTGGTTGCCCGTGCCCGTGGGGATCAGCGCCAGGGGTATATCGGTCCCCGCCAGGCCCGTGGCCGCTTCGGCCAGCGTACCGTCGCCTCCCACCACGCACACCGCCCGGTAGCCACGGGCCGCCGCGTCCCGGGCCAGCTCGGTGGCGTGCCTGGGGCCCACCGTCTCCACCAGGTCGAATGGCGCGTTACGGAAGGCGAACGCGCCACCGATCCGGCGACGCAACCGGGCGGTCTGGTCCTGCCCCGCCGCCGGGTTCAACACGATGAGCGTGCGGCCGGCGTATGGGCCGGCCGCGCTCGATTGGTCCGCCGGAGCCATGAGCGTTTCGCGCTTAGCGCTCGGTGCTCGTCAGCGGCGCGCGCCGCCGTGGGCCATTTCCTCGAGCCGCGCGATCCGGTCCTCGGTGGCCGGGTGCGTCCGGAAGAGGCCGCCGAAGCTGGCCCGCTGGCCCTTGAGCGGGTTGACAATGGGCAGCGCCGCCGCCGCCGGATTCACCTCCATGGGGATGCGACCCGCGTACGCCTCCAGCTTGCGGAGGGCGTTGGCCAGACCGTCCGGCGTGCCGGCGATCTCGGCCCCCGTCCGGTCCGCCTGGTACTCATTCTGCCGGCTGATGGCCAGCTGGATGACCATGGCCGCGATGGGCGCTATGATGGCCATCACCAGCGCGCCCAGGGCGTTGCCGCCGTCGCGGCCCCGGCCGAAGATCAGGCCCCAGCGCACGATCATCCCGATCATGGCGATGGCACCCGCCATGGTGGCGGCGATGGTCCCCACCAGCATGTGCCGGTGCTTGATGTGGGCGAGCTCGTGGGCGATCACGCCCTCGATCTCCTGCTTGTTCACCAGCCTCATGAGCCCCGCCGTCACGCACACCACCGCCTTCTCGTGGTTGCGGCCCGTGGCGAAGGCGTTGGGCTGCTCCTGCGGCGCAATGGCCACCACCGGCATGGGCAGCTGCGCCCGCTGGCGCAGGCGGTCCACCATCTCATGGAGCTCCGGCGCGTCCTGGGGGCCGACGACCCGGGCCTTGAACATCTTCAAGACCGCCTTGTCGCTCCACCAGTACATGCCGAAGTTCATCAGGGCCGCCATGACGAAGAAGGCCACGGCGCCACCCTGCCCGCCAATGTAGCCTCCCAGCACCACCAGCAGGGCCGTGAGCCCCGCCATGAGCACAAACACCTTGACTCTCTGCATTGTCCGTCCCGCTCCTTGAACCGTTTCCGACGGGAACATACCCCTCATGGCAAGGGGCGGTCCAGGCACATGGCGGGCGCCCCTGGGTAGTCGCCGGCTATTGCCATAACAGGTAACACCGTGTAGTGACTAACCACCACGATTGTGGACCGGTGGAGGGTCAGTACCCCCATTCCCGGTATACGGACAGACCTCCCACGGTCCGGTCGTGGATCTGGTCATAGCTGAAGGACGGCGTCCGTGCGAAGCGGTCCTCCCAGTACATCTCCATGGTCCAGGTGGGTTGGAACCGCCATTCCAGCCTGGCTCCCCAGCGCGGGTGGAACAGGGGCTCGGAGTCGGAGAAGGCGCCGAGTGCCCGTGAGAAGGGCATGAAGCTACCCAGGACGAAGAGGTCGCGGCGCGCGTAGAAGCCCGCCTCTAGCTGTGTCCCCTGGAGGAGCCCGAACGGGCCGTGCACGTCCATGACGCGGTCATAGTCGCCGAAGCCGTATTCGGGTGCTGTGAGGGCCAGGTAATCGACCGGCAGTCCCAGGTTGGCGACGGCCTGCTGGAGCTGCGTGGAGGCCAGCCCGAGGAACATGGGACGAGCCAGGCCCAGCACTCCTTCGCGCATGCTGAACACCACATCCGTCTCGGCCTGGGACAGCTCCAGGGTTGAGCGACCGAAGAGGAGGAAGCTGGCTATGTCGGTCTCGCTGACGGGCGGGTCCGAGTCGCTGGATAGCCGGACGCGGGGGCTCTGGAGCGTGCCCGTGACGGTGGCTATGACATCCAGGGGATCGATGTGGGCCCTGCGGACGCGGTGGCTGGCGGTGATCTGGAGATTGGGATCGATCCCGGGGGTGCCCGGGAACTCGATGGTCCCCTCCCGTATCTCGAATCTGCGGGTGGGCACCCGTTCCAGGATCTGGAGCTGGTAGGTGCCGCGCAATGCCTCCATGGTCCCGGTGAGCCGGATATCGTTGAACTGGCGATCGAGTGCGACGTCGAGACTTCCGGCCACCTCCACGTTCAACTCTCGGCTTCGGAGCCAGAAGTTGCGGTCGGCCGTCAGGCTCAGCCCCCGGATGGCCAGGTTCTCGATGAAGGGATTGGCGGGTCTGATCCGGTACCCGATGGTGGCCGCGTCGAAGATGTGGAACAGGGACGTATCGAGCTGGACGATCTGGTACTGGCGCAGCACCTCATCGAGGTTCATCTCGCCGCTGATCAGGCGGACGTCACCGCTCAGGACCGGCCGGTTGTAGCGACCGGTTAGGTGGACGTCTCCGTCCGCGACCGCGGTAACGTCCCGTCGCCTGGAGGCGTCCAGCCGGCGGGCCGACATGCGTAGGTCGAAGAGCGGGTCCGCGGGCTGGGCCATGTCCAGGGTGCCGGTGACCTCCGCCCCTCCGTTCTGGCTTCTGAGACGTGCATCGACGTGCACGATGCTGCCATCGCCCATGGTGGCGGTGCCGCTAACATCGTGGAACCTGGCGTTCAGCGGCTCGACGTAAGCGGACCCGCTGGCCAGTTGCAACTCCCCTTCCAGGGAGGGCCGGACGCCATTTCCTGCCAGCCCCGCGGCCTCGCCGGAGAGTTTCATGGAGCCGTGGACGATCCCTTCCACCTGACGGAGCCCGGGTATGAGGAACGAGACCAGGCCGCCGGGCATGCCGTCGGCCCGCAGGCCCACGTGCAGCGGTTCGGCCAGGAGCCTGTGATCCCGGTGGGTCAGCGCCAGCTCCATGGGCACGGCGGCGTCGGCGGCCACGATGGCTCGGCCATCGCGCCACCCGACGAGACTGGTGGTCAGCAACCGGTCCTGGTAATCGAACCGACCTCCCAGGCTGTCGAGCGTGGCTTCGTCGAAGCGGAACGGGCGGGCGTACACGGTCCCTTCCAGGACCGGGGCGAGGGCGGTGCCGGTCAACCGCATACGGCCACCGAGCGTGCCGTCCAGGTCCCGGCCGGACTGGGTCAGACGAGCCAACTCACCGAGTGGAATGGCTGTCAGGTCCAGGACCATGGCGGCGGTTATTGGCTGCTCGACGCCGGGTTGGCGCCAGGGCAGGACGCCGCTGATGTGGATGCTGGCATCGCCGGGTACACGGCTGAGCGACAGGCGGCCCATCACGATTCCGTCCGGTCCGATCCGGCTCTCGACGGGTTGATCCAGGGCCCACCGCCCGTCGCCTGCGACCAGGTTCAGCCCGTCCAGCTGGAAGTCGAGTACGCCATCGGTCCAGCGGAACCTGCTGTCCATCTCCAGCTCGTGGCCGTCCTGGCCTCCGGCGGAGATGGCGGCGAGGCCGGCACCTTCGTCGTAGCGGGTGGTCAGTTGGATGGTGTGAAAGGAGCGTCCCCACGCCTGGAGGCTGTCGCCGGCGACGTCCACTGCCAGTCCGTCACGGCTCCACTGCAGGCGGGCGGCGGCGGCGCTCAGGGCCAGGTTGTCGTAGACCAGGTCCCGGCCATGGACCTCGGCACTGGCGCGCCAGTCGGTGAGGGAGCCGGTGATGGTTCCGCTGGCCCAGGCCTCTGCGTCGACGCGGGGTCCTGTGAGTGCCACGTCGTCCGGGACGGTGCCCCCGAAGAACTGGATCTCCAGGGGCGCCAGGGTCGAGGCCTCGACGGCGAAGCGGAGGCTGCCGTCGCGGCCCTCCACCAGGCCGAGGCTGCCCTCCGCCTCGGCCCGGCCCATCGGGCTCAGGACGGCAAGGGTGTCGATGCTGACGAGTCCGTCGGTCAGGTTGGCGCGCAGGCGGCCACTGGCGATCTCGACACCTGCTATCCGTCCGCCGGTCAGGTCAACCGTTACCCGCCCGTCCAGATCGTGGAGGGAGCCGACGCCGCCCTCGAGCTCGAAGTCGCCGGTCAGGACCGTTGTCGGCACGCCGTCGACGAGCTGGTCGAGGCGCAGGTCCTCCATGCGACCGCGGGTGACGTAGCGGGGGCCGTGGTTGGTGATCTCGAGTCGGCCGTCCAGCCTGAGACTACCGGAAGCGGAGCGCAGGTCCGCGGCCACGCGCAGGTCCGACAGGGGCCCCTCGAGGCGGACGGGGCCTTCTGCCGCCCCGATGAGTCGGTTGAGTGCCGAGTACTGCTGGGACAGGAGCGACAGCGAGATGGGCTCCGCATCCAGGTGCAGGTCGAACGCCGAACTCTCGCCGGCGGCCAGGAACCAGCCACCGCCGGTGACAGTGGAAATCGTCCCTGCCTGGTCGAGTGACAGGGTGCCGGTCGCTTCGAACCCATCGTCCACGGAGCCGGCCAGCCGGATCTGTCCGCTGGCTGAGCCGCGGATCCTGAGATCCGGTACCAGAGCGGCCACCCGGGACAGGTCCAGGCGCCGGATATCGGCGTCGAGATCGGACACGGCGAAGGGCTGTCGCGCCCGGACCACCCCGGACCACCGCACCTCCGACTCGCTACGTGCCCCGCCCGAGGCGGTCCGGTGCCGCAGCTGGCCCCGGGTGCGCAGCGCCGAGACGGGCCCCTCCATCTCGACGGCCCCGCTCAGAAAGCCCTCGATCGGCAGGTCCACGGGTAGCAGCCGCCGCACCAGCTCCATGTCCAGAGGCGAGGCCCTCACGTCCACGTTGGTGAAGTAGAGGGTGTCGCCGGTAACGACGCCGAAGCTCCCCGCCAGCTCGCTCCCCGCGGTCCGGAGCCGGGCGTCGCTCGCGAGCCACACGATGTTCCCGCCTTCCTGGCTCTGGATCCGCAGGCGCATGGCGCCTCCCCCCTGCGCCGGCAGCGAGGGGTACAGCCACTGGAAGTCGGCGAAGGCCAGCTGGTCGCCCTGTGCCTCGATGTCGTAGCGGCGAAAGTCCTGTCCCAGGACGAGCTGGCCCAGGGCGGAGAACTCGGAGTCGGGGAGCCGGACGTAGGGGGCCTGGAAGGTGACGACGGAGTCACGGATGGTCACGGTGCCTCGGAAGTCACGCACCGTGGCCGGGGCATCCCAGATATAGGCCTGTCCCGACAGCTCCTGGACCTGCACGACCCGGCCGTCCGTATCCGGGGCCTGCCACAGGATCTGCGGGCTGCGACCGTTCAGCTCGGTGAACCTGACGGTACGGACCAGCCCCCCAGGGACCTGCTCCAGAAGGTAACGGGGCCCGTCCGGCGCCGACTGCTCATCGGCCTCCCACGGGGTGCGGACGGTCAGGGATCCATCGTGGATCGTGACGTCCTGGATGAGCACGATCCTGTCCGTGGGCGGCGCCTCCGGGTCGTCCGGGATGAGGGTCTGGTAGTTCCACTGCTCGGCCCCCGGCAGTCGCTCGATATGGATTCCGGGCCGGAACAGGATCAGCCGCTGGAATGAGATATCGCCACCCATCAGGGTGCGGACGTCGTACGTGAGACGGGCGCTGTCGGCCTGGAGGAACAGGCGACCATCCGGACCCGTGATCCGCACGCCATCAAGGGTCACGCCCCGGAGCAGGCCCCGGCTCCGGACCCCGGCCACCTCGAGCTCCCCATCGATCGAGCCGCGCAGTCGCTCGACCACGTACTGGCCGGCCCGCTCCACCCCCGCCTGGGTCTGGGTGAGGAACAGGGCGCTGCCGACCAGCAACAGGACCATCGCCGCCGCCCCTGCCAGCGCCCAGGTCAGAGTGCCACGGTGCCCGGTCATCAGAACGGCTGGCCTATGGAGAAGTGGAGCCGAAAGCGGCGGAAGAAGTCGCCGAGGGACGACATGTTGCCGAGTCCGCTGCCGAAGGTCACGGCCTGGTCCAGTACCACGATGTCGCCCGTGTTACGGAGGAACCTGCCGCCGACCTCGTAGCAGTCGGGTCCGTTGGCAGCGCATTCCTCCACGCCGGTGGTCAGTACCCTCAGGCTCCGGGGGCCCCGGGTATCGAAGCCGGCATCCACCCGGATGGGCCCGATGGGGCTGTAATACCTGACACCCACTCCGGGTGTGGCCACCAGGTCAATGAGGGAGAGGTCACTCATCGTGGGCCATACCTGGCCCACGTCCAGGAAAGCCGCCCCGTGCACCTGACCACCGGCCAGGGGCAGCGGGAACCGGAGCTCCACGTTCCCCTCCAGCAGCACCTCGCCGCCCACTGGACGACGCTGGAAGAGCGTCTCGCTCAGCATGCTCACGTCGCAGGAGCCATCGTTGATCGCCGCCTCGCTGCAGCCGGCCCCATCGAAGCCGCCGGCCTCCGGATCCCCGGGCGCCACCAGCCAGGGGACGGCGTTGATGCCCAGGACCGTCGGCCCCAGCCGGTACTGATCGTAGCCCCGCACGCTGTTTGGCCCCCCGGCGAAGAAGCGCTTCTGGGGGTTGACCCGTATCGTCCCGGACGCCTCGGCACCGTGGGGCCAGACGGCGCCGCCGCGGAGCCGGGCGGCGAGCACGGTGCCGCCGCCGTCGCCCGTGTAGGTGCTCGCCTCGCCGGTCAGGCGGGTGTAGGCGAAGGTCGAGCCGGTGTAGCCGCCAGCGTGCTCCAGGTCCGTCCGGAGCACGTAGCCGGAGCTGGGGGTGAAGAGGTCGTCGGAGCGGTCCGTCGAGAACGTCAGCGCCACCGGCGCCAGCCAGTGTGGCTCCCTGAGCAGCCTGGTGTCCTCGTACGCGCAGGCGATGAAATTGACGCAGAAGAAGAGGTCCCCTTCCGCCCCCAGCCGGGTCCATTCGGGCCGGTATGACAGAGCCAGACCCGTGCTCTGGCCCAGGCTCCGAGCCACGGAGACGTGACCGCCGGTGGCCGTACGGACGAACACCTCGGGGACGCTCCGTCGCTCGGCGAAGACACCCAGGCCAAGGGTATTCCGGGGGCCGAAGAGCCAGGGCCGGGTGAACTCGGCGGACGCCAGGCCCGTCAGGCGGTCGTAGGGCGTGTAGTCGGTGCGCAGGATCGGCAGGTCCTGGCACTGGTCCATGAACAGGTTGCCCACCTGGCCCCGCAGCTCGAGCCGGCGGCCGTCGCCCAGGAAGTTCCGGTTCAGCCACCTGCCCTCCACGTTGCCGCACTCGGCGTTGCTCACGCCACCCCCCAGGCGGACGCGCCTCATGTTGCCCTCCGCCACCTGGACGGTTATGGGGATGGCCTGGTTCGCTTCCTCGTCCAGCTCCGCCCGTACCTCCACGTGCCGGAAGATCTGGAGGCCGTACAGGTTGCGCTGACTCTCCAGCAGCGCGCTGCGGTCATAGCGACCCGTCTCCCGGAACGTGAGCATCCGCTGGACCAGCTCCGGGCTCGCCTTCTGGTTGCCCGTCACGCGGATCTCACCGAAGCTCATGGGATCGCCGGGAACCACGTCGTACCGGACGCGGGCCGCCAGCGGCTCGTCGCGACTGATATCGTAGCCCAGGAGGACCTGGGCACGGGCATAACCGTTGTTCCGGAGCCGGGCCAGGAGTGTGTCTCGTCCCGCCTCGTAGGCCAGGATATCGAAAGCCGACCCGACCCGGATGGGCAGCGGGACCACCGGCACGTTCTCTGGCATCCCCTGCACGTCCAGCTCACTCACCCGGATCGGCCTGCCCTCCTGGATCCGGAACGTAACCCGCACCCCGTTGCCGGTGCTGGCAGTGTCCAACTGCACCACGGCCTGCCGGTACCCTCGCTCGTGGTACAGCACCCGGAGCCGGAGCGCGTCCGACTCCAGGGCGCCCGGCTCCAGGTACGCCGGCTCACGGCCGATCCCGGCCCAGCACACCAGCTCGTAGAGGAGGTTGGGACAACGAGTCTGGCTGGTCATGATGGCCGCCATCAGGTCCGCCTGTGGCACCGACCTCGCCCCCTCGAACCGCAGCTCCACCACCTCCGTCCGCTGGGCGGCCAGGGGGCCCGCCAGCGTGACGGCCAGTGACGCAGCGATCAGCGCCGCCAGTAGTGGTCGCTTCACGAGCCTCCGCCCATCAGGTCGAGCGTCACCGTGTCCCGGAAAAAGGACACGGGACTGCGAGGAAAAATGTGCCGACTCACCGACGCGAACCCTCCAGCATCATCGAAATACATGTAATGGGTGATCCGGATCACCTCATCACTTACACGGATCAGGTTGAATGAGTTCTTCTCCCGTTCCCTCGCCCTGCCCCGGCGAGACGTTGAGGTGCCGCTCTGGACGATGGTTATGCCATGGATCCGGTCCAGACCGGGGTAGAGGTCCAGTGAGTTCCCGATGTAGGCACGGTGCAGGTGACCGCCCAGGATCAGGTCCACCTCGAGGTCGCTGAACACGTCGATGGCGCGCTTGGCCCGGGGCATCACCTCACCCCCCTCGTAGTCCGGTGCCGGTGCGAAGTGGTGGTGTGCCACCACCACCTTCAGGTCGTCCGGATCCGCCTGGTCGAACGCCCGCCGCGCGAACTCGACCTGGTCCCCGCTGATCCGCCCATTGGTAATGGCCCGCAGCGGTGCCGTGGAGTTGAGCATGACGAAGAACGCGCCGTCCATGCGGAACGAATAGTCCAGCTCCTCGTTGATGTGGCGCCGGTACCAGCGGTAGGGGTTGGTGATCCTCTCGAAGATGCGGTAGAGCGGCACATCGTGGTTGCCCGGCACCACGAGCACCGGCGCCTCGGGCAAGCTGTCCAGGTACTCCCGCGCCTGGGCGAACTGCTCCTCCCTGGCCCGCTGGGTGAAGTCGCCGCTGGCCACGATGACGTCCGGCTCGATCGTCTCCGCCGCGGATCGCAGGGCCTCACCGACACGCGGGACATAGGGCGGACCGAAGTGCAGGTCGGAAACGTGCAGGATCGTGATCATGAACGGGTCCCGTTGCGCAGGAGTCCCGGGAACGGCATATCTGCCCGGGCGGTAAGGTCCAGGCTGGCCGTCTCGCCCCTGGAGTAGCGGAAAGCTGCGGTGCAGGCGATCATGGCGCCATTGTCGGTCGCCATGCGCGGACTGGGATGGAACAGGCGACCGTCCGGCCTGAGCCTACGGGCCAGGGCAGCGCGGAGCGCCCTGCTGGCGGCTACTCCGCCCCCGATCAGTACCCGTGGGCAGTCCTTCGCCGCCACGGCCCGCAGCGTCTTCTCCACCAGGACCTCGACCACCGCCAGCTGGAACGACCGGGCCACGGCCGCCCGCTCCGCCCCGAGTCTCCCCTCGGCCTCGAGCTGCTCGACCCGGTTCCGAACCGCGGTCTTGAGCCCGCTGAACGAGAAGGCGTAGTAGTCAGGGTCATCCGGTCCCTGGGTCCGGTGCAGCATGGGTCGGGGGAAGCGGTGCGGATCGCCCTCGGTGGAACGCGCCGCCCGCTCGATCTCCGGACCGCCAGGATAGTCCAGCCCCAGGAGCCGGCCCACCTTGTCGAAGGCCTCCCCCGCAGCGTCATCCCGGGTCTCGCCCAGCAGCTCGTAGCGGCCCCATTCCGGGACCCACAAGAGCATGGTGTGGCCACCCGACACCAGAAGCGCGACGAACGGCGGTACCGCCTCCGGATCCTCCAGGCTGGCGGCGAAGAGGTGCGCCTCCATGTGGTGCACCCCGACCAGGGGCCGACCCGCCGCCCAGGCAGCGGCCTTGGCCCAGGCCACACCCACCAGCAGCGCCCCGATCAGACCGGGCCCGGCGGTCACACCGTACAGATCCACGTCATGCGGCCGTAGCTCCGCCTCGTCCAGCGCCGCCCGAACCACACGGTCGAGGACCCTCAGATGTGCCCGGGCGGCAAGCTCCGGGACCACCCCGGCAAAGACCTTGTGCTCATCCTGGGACAGGATCACGTGTCCCTTCAGCTCGTGGCCCACGAGCACGGCAGCGGACGTCTCGTCGCACGACGTCTCTATCCCCAGCACGGCGCCACCGAACGGCGTCCACATCAGAAGCGGAGACCGGGGCGACGGCGCGAGAGCTGGGCCTCCGGCTCGGGCTCGACCGGCTCGACGGGTGCGACCCGCACGATCACGTTCACCTCGGATGGGATCGCCCGCGCGGTGCCCAGCGCCGCTGTGTCCACCATGGTGAGCACATGGGTAGTCGAACGGAGGCCGGAAACGTTTACTGGCACCAGAGGCACGGAATCCATCAGCTCGACCTCCCTGGCAGGACCACGGACCTGCACCGTGGCAGGCGTGGCGGCGGGCGGATCCGCCAGCTCGAAGCCCTCGGGCAGCTCCCCCCTGAGTCGGATCCGGACGGGTAGCGACATGGTGGCCAGCCTCTCGTAGCGGAGGCGAATCGTGTCCGGCCGCAGGGACAGCACCCTGGCCTGCCGAACATCCGGCGGCAGCTGCACCCACTGGAGCGGCAGGACCTGCGTCTCCACCGTGTCCGCCACCCGGTCCACCAGCAGGACTATGCGCGGCGGCTCCGACGCCAGGGCCAGCAGCTCACCGGTGGTGCCTCGCACCGTCACGTTGACCCTGGCCGGGTCCGGCGGCTCGGCCAGCCGCCAGTCCGGATCCCGAAGATCGACCTGGACCGGGATGTTACGGAACGTGGTGACCTCCGGTGTCCCTGCCCGTACCGCCAGCCAGAGCAGGACCGCCAGCGAGAGAGCCGCCAGCTTCAAGGCCCAATTTTCTGTCAACCCGCGGGAGATTCGGCTAGGCACGTCGGTTCCCCAACACCCACTCTGTCCTGTGGTTCATTTCCCGGCGACTGCTCCATCCGCGGCTCGGCACGCTCCTGCCACTCAAGGCCATACCGGCGGTACCGGCTCATCCGGTGGCACCGTGTCGACCGGCTCGACCACTTCCTCCGGCCCAAGACTCACGACCAGTGCCACGGCGGCCGGCAGATGAGCCGTGGCGCCCGCGCCCGGCTCCGTCCCAAGCACCCGACCCGGCGGCACGTCCCGGTCGTGCAGCTCCTGCACCGTCACGTCGAAGCCGGCGGTCCCCAGAAGCAGCAGGGCCGTCTCCCGGCCCAACCCCGCCACAGGCGGCACCCGCGCTTCCGGCGGGCCCATGCTGACAGCGAAGGAGACCTGGGCACCGGGCCGCAACTGCTGCTCGGGCAGTGGCTCCTGTGCCACCACCTGACCAGCCCGGACCCGGGCGTTCTCCACCTCGGTCACGTCACCGGCAGCGAGCCCCACCTCCCGCAGCGATCGCTCAGCGTCGCCCCGGTCAAGCCCGTAGAGTGACGGCACCGACACGCCCACGCCCGCCGTCTCCGGCGGCGGGAAGAAGACACGGGTCGCAAGCAGATAGCCGGCGCCGAAGCCGAAGAACAGCACGCCCACCGCGATGGCGGCCCAGAGAGCCCATTTCCGGGCCTCATCCCAGCGACCGGTGCCACGAGCGCGCCCCGCCTTCTTCGCCGGCCTCGCACCCGGCTCGTCCGCTGGCCCACCGCCGCCCGAGCCCTTCCGGGGCGCCGGCCGACCAGGCGGCCCACGACGACGTCGGATCGAGTCGCCAAGCATCTCTACTTGCCTCCCCTCCCGATCGATCGACCCGCTTGAACCGCCATTCCGTGCACGCTCACCCCGACCAGTGCCTTCCGCTCCCTGTTCAGCCAAAGAATGATAGTATGAGAGCAGGGGACGGGGAAACCCACGAGAAAGGTCAATCCAGGTGGAAACGCTGCCTTACCGCGACATGTCAGACCAGGACCGGCAACTACTCGCTGCCGCCCGCGATGCCAGCGCCGACGCATACGCGCCCTATTCCGGCGTCCAGGTGGGCGCGGCCATACGCACCCGCGACGGCCACGTGGTGACCGCCGCCAACGTGGAGAACGCCGCCTACGGCTCCACGATCTGCGCGGAACGGATGGCAGTGGGCCGGGCGAACGCCACCGGCGCGCGGGCCTTCACGGATATCGCCATCGCCGCTACCGGCGCCATCCTGGGCGTGGGTCAGGTCGTGGCGCCATGCGGCGCGTGCCGACAGGTGCTCCACGAGATGGCCGCCGTCACCGGCACCCGGACCCGCGTGGTAATGGCCACCGCCGGCACCGAGCAGGTGACCATTGCCAGCATCGACGAGCTCCTGCCGCTACCCTTCCACGTGCTCTCCCGATGATCCTGCTATCCCGACCCGCTGCCCTGGCGATCTTCTCGGCCATGGACGCCGGTGCCACCACCGCGGACGTTTCCCTGGACCTGGGCCGGAGCACCGCCACCGTGGCGCTGGAAGACCAGATCGTCAGATTCCCCGACGGCCAGAGCCTGACCGCCAGTCAGCTACAGGAGGCGGTGGACCACCCGGAGTCGGTGTACGCTGTGCTCGAGGACCAGCTCGAGAAGGTGACCTGGTTCTCCCCCGAGACCAACAAGGTCTACACGCTCCGCGCCACCGACGGCTGGCCGGCGCTGGAGATCTCCGGCATCCTCATGCACCGCATCAAGGAGACCGACCCCGAGGCCGACGCCCGGTCCAAGATCGAAGCCATCGCCCCGGTTCGCGGCCGCGTGCTCGAGACCTGCTGCGGCCTGGGCTACTCGGCCGTCCACGCCGCCCGCACCGCCGACCACGTCACCGTGTTCGAGATCGACCCCGACGTCCTGCGGATGGCGCGACTGAACCCCTACTCGGCACCCCTGTTCGAGGAAGACAGCCCCATCGAGGTCCGGAACGAGGACGTGGCCGAAGCGATCCACCACCTGCCCGGCCAGTCCTTCGACGCCATCATCCACGACCCGCCGACCCTGGCCATAGCCGGCGAGCTCTACAGCGACGATTTCTACCGCCAGCTCCACCGCGTGCTCCGCCGCGGCGGCCGTCTCTTCCACTACACCGGCGACCCAGGCAGCCGACACCGCCGCCAAGACCTCCCCGGCCGCGTGGCCCAGAGGCTGGCCAACACCGGATTCACCCAGGTCCGCAGAGAGCCCCAGGCACTGGGCGTATGCGCCCAAAAACCGTGACCCCGCCCTCCTGGGAGGCCGCCAGGCCGACCCCTACTCCAGTAGCCCCGCAGTCGGGGACGACGGCACCGCCCACTCCCGCTTCGGCATCCGGCCCGCCAGGTACGCGAGCCGGCCGGCCTCGACGGCCAGCCTCATGGCCCGCCCCATCGCGGCTGGCCTGTCCGCCGCGGCCAGCGCCGTGTTCATGAGGACCCCGTCCACACCCTGCTCCATGGTGATGCAGGCGTCAGAGGCGGTCCCCACGCCGGCGTCCACGATGACCGGCACCTGGAGTCGGCTCTTGATCTCCCGCACGTAGTAGGGATTCACCAGGCCCAGGCCGCTGCCGATGGGGCTGGCCAGAGGCATCACAGCGGAGCAGCCCAGCTCCTCGAGCCTCAGCGCGACGACCACATCCTCGTTGGTGTAGGCCAGCACCTTGAAGCCCTCATCGATGAGCACCCTGGCCGCCTCGATGGTGCCCTGGACGTCGGGCAGGAGGGTCCGCTCGTCGCCTATCACCTCGAGCTTGACGAACTCGCTCATCCCCGCCGCCCGGGCCAGCCGGGCGTAGCGGATGGCCTCATCGGCGGTGTAGCAGCCAGCGGTGTTGGGCAGGAGGAAGTAGCGATCCGGGTCCAGGTGGTACAGGATCCCCTCCTCCTTGGTCCGGTCCAGGTCGATACGACGCACGGCGACGGTCACCGTATCGGCGCCGGAGGCCTCGATGGTCTCCACCATCTCCTGGTTCGACGCGTACTTGCCCGTCCCCACGATCAAGCGCGATTGGAATTGCCGCCCACCGATCACCAGCGGTTCGTCCGCCACTGCCGGCACCTTTGAGTCAGTAGTCATGTCCACCTCGTCTATCTCAGATTCATCTCAGGCACCGACGAGCGGCGAGCGCGCCCATCGCCTGCACCTTTGCAAGTCCAGCCCGCTCCTCACCCGCCCCCGACGAAATGCACCAGCTCCAGCACGTCGCCCTCCTGGATGGTGACGTCGCCGTAGCGGTCCCGGTCCAGGATCTCCCGGTTCCGCTCCACCACCACCAGGCCCGGGTGCAGGTCCAGGGACTCGAGGAACTCCGTCACCGTCATATCCGACGGGATCTGCCGGTCGTCTCCGTTCACGGTGACAGTGATCGTCTTCTCGCTCATCCCACCTCTTCCATGGCGTTCAGGTACATCTCTGCCGCCCGCTCCGGCTCCCCGGCGGACCAGACGCCGCTGAGCACGGCCACGCCGTGCGCTCCCGCCCTCAGCGTCTCCGCCGCCCGGGCCGGTGTCACACCGCCGATGGCGATAACCGGCGTGGCCCCGCCCCACGAGCGCACCAGTCCGGCGAGCGCGTCCGGCCCCAGTGTCTCGCCGTCCGGGTGGGACGGAGACGGCCAGACGGTGCCCAGGAGTACGAAATCGGCGCCGTCGTCCATGGCCGCCCGCGCCTCGTCGCCACCGTGGGCCGAATACCCGATGACAGCCTCCCTACCCATGAGTCGCCTGGCCACGGCCACCGGCAGCGAGCGTCGTCCGAGCTGAGCGCCGCACGCCACGGCGAGGCCCACGTCAACCCGGTCGTTCACCAGAATGAGCGACCCCGTGGCCGCCGCCATGGGCACCAGGCGGTCCGCCAGGGCGAAGATGTTGGCGCCGCTGGTCCCGTGTCCGCGGACGTGCAGCGCCAGCTTCGACCCGTGGGCCTGGAGCAGGGCCTCCGCCCGGTCCGGGAACCCCGGCGCCCTCAGCACCCGGTCGTCGGTGACCACGTGGAGCCGGGGGATCATGGGCGCCCCGCTGTTGCGGCTCACGTCAGCCGATCCCCCTTGTCGGCGCCCCGGCCCCGGAGCCAGTCGGCGGTGGTCATGCGACGCCGCCCCGCCGGCTTTACCTCCCGGACCCATACGGCGCCCGAGCCGCAGGCCACCAGCATGCCGTCAGCGGGCCGTGACGGCGCCACCTCCAGTACGGTCCCCGGCTCCGCGTCCGTCTCCAGCTCCTCCGCCACCTTCGGCCGGTAGATCTTCAGCTCCTGGTCACCCAGTACCGACCATGCGCCGGGCACCGCGTCCAGACCCCTGATCCAGTTCGCCACGTCCCGGGCCGGTTGTGCCCAGTCCAGGTGGGCATCGTCCCGGGTCAGGCGCGGGGCGTAGGTGGCCAGGGAGTCGTCCTGCGGGATCTCTTCGATCTCCCCCACCTCGAGGAGCGCCAGTGTCTCGATGAGCAGCTCGGCGCCCAGCTCGCTGAGGCGTACCGTCAGGTCGGTGGCCGTCTCGCTGGGCAGGACAGGCTCCTCGACCTGGGCCAGTACGGGCCCGGCGTCCAGCGCCTCCACCATGCGCATCGTGGTGACACCCGTCCGCTCGTGGCCCCTGATGATGGCCCAGTTGATGGGCGCCGCGCCCCGGAGCTCCGGGAGCAACGAAGCGTGGACGTTCACGGAGCCCTGCCCAGGCATGTCCAGGACCTCACGGGTCAGGATCTGGCCGTAGGCGACGACCGCGTTCAGCTCCGGCTCCAGCTTCCGGGCCACGTCGATGAAGGCCGGGTCCCTGGCCCGCGCCGGTTGGAGCACCGGCAGGCCTTCCGTGGTGGCGAACTCCTTGACCGGCGAGGGCGACGGCGCTCGTCCCCGGCCCCTGGGCCGATCGGGCTGCGTCACCACCCCCACCACGTCGTGACCTTCCCCCAGCAGGGCGCCCAGCGACGGCAGGGCGAACTCGGGAGTGCCCCAGAACAGAATCCTCACCGCTTCAGAGACCTCCTTTCGTGGCGTCGGGCGGCACGTGATCCGTCACCGGCTTCACCTTGTCCCACCGCCTCAGCGCGAACCTCCGCTTGAGCGGGCTGATGCGGTCGATAAAAAGGATCCCGTCGATATGATCGATCTCGTGCTGGAAGATCCTGGCCAGCAGCCCCTTCGCCTCGACCCGGATCGGCCGTCCTTCGAGATCCAGCCCCTCTATGACGGCACGGCCCGGCCGCTCCACCACCTCCCGGATGCCAGGGATGCTCAGACACCCCTCCTCCGCCCGGTCGGTCTCTGACGAGGAGGTGACCACCCGCGGATTGATCACCGCCATCGGCTCCACGTCCGGGTCCCGAGAGTCAACCACGATCAGCCGCCGGGCTATGCCCACCTGTGGCGCGGCCAGACCCACGCCGTCCGCTTCGTACATGGTGTCGAACATGTCGCCGGCCAGACGCCGGACCTCGTCGTCCACCGCGTCGACGTGGGCGGCCCGCTCCCGCAGCACCGGATCGCCCAGCAGTCTGATCTCGAGTACCGCCATGAGAGGCTATGTCCGCTCCTGCTCCGAGCCGAAGACCCGGGCGATCTTGACGCGGGCCACCTCTATCCTGGTGTCAGGTCCCGTACGGATCGTGACCCGGTCCTCCTTGAGGTGGATGACCTCACCGATTATCCCGCCATCGGTCATCACCTCGTCCCCCTTCCTCAACGCCTTTACCATCTCCTGGTGCCGCTGCTGAGCCTTCCGCTGCGGCCGGATGAGGAGGAAGTAGAAAATGGCGATGATCGCCGTCCACATGATGATCATGGGCATGAGGGTGGTCTGGCCCTCCGGCCCCGCCGCAATGGCGAGCATGTTCAGTGTCAAGTCATCCTCTCTTTCGTCTCCGCCCGCGCCGCACGGTAGCGGGCGAGCCAGTCGTCACTCCAGCGCTCGAAGTCGCCCGCCTCGATCCGCTCCCGGGCCCGCTCGGCCAGCCGGACAAGGAACCGGATGTTGTGGACGCTGAGCAAGCGCAGTCCCAGCACTTCACCCGCCACGAACAGGTGGCGGACATAGGCGCGACTGTAGCGCCCGCAGGCGTAGCAGTCGCAGCTCTCGTCCAGCGGCCCCGCGTCCAATTTGTAGCGTGCCGCCTTGATATTGATCTGTCCCTCCCCCTCGATCCACGCCGTCCCGTTGCGGCCGTTCCGCGTGGGCGCGACGCAGTCGAACAGGTCGCACCCCCGGCAAATGGCCTCGAGCAGGTCGTCCGGATACCCCACGCCCATGAGGTAGCGGGGGCCCGCCGCCGGCAGCTCCGGCTCCAGCGCCTCCAGCACCTCGTACATTACCGGCTTCGGCTCACCCACGCTCAGCCCGCCGATTGCAACGCCATGCCACTCGCCCAGCTCACGCACGCGACGCGCCGCGTCACGTCGCAGGTCGGGGAAGGTGGAGCCTTGAAGGATAGGGAGCAACGTCTGGTCCCGCGAGAGGCCCTGGGCGCGCAGCTCCTGGAACCGAAGCCGGCTCCGCGCCAGCCAGGCCAGCGTCCGCTCATGGGCCGCCTCGGCGGCCTGCCGCTCCACCTGCCCCGGCGGACACTCGTCGAAGGCCATGATCACGTCCGCACCCAACGCCGCCTGCACCTCCATCACCCGCTCCGGCGTGAACAGGTGCCGGGACCCGTCGATATGGCTCTGGAAGACCACGCCATCGTCGCGGACCTCGTTGATGTCCGCCAGGCTGAAGACCTGGTAACCGCCCGAGTCCGTCAGGATCGGCCGGTCCCAGCCCATGAACGAGTGGAGCCCGCCCAGCTCCCGCACCACCTCGTGTCCCGGCCGCAGGAACAGGTGGTACGTGTTGGACAGGACCATGGCCGCCCCTGTATCCGCCACCTCCTCAGGCGCCAGCGTCTTGACCGCCGCCTGCGTGCCCACTGGCATGAACGCCGGCGTGGGAACGCGACCATGGGGCAGCCGCAGCGTCCCCGCCCTGGCCGCCCCTTCCCTGCCCGCAACCTCGAACTCGAACAGAATGACTCCTTCCTGTGCGGCGCCAGCCGAGCCTAGATGACGGCCATCGCATCGCCGTACGAATAGAACCGGTAGCCGCGCGCCACAGCCTCACGGTACGCCGCCAGCGTCCGCTCCCGGCCCGCGAACGCCGACACCAGCATCAGGAGCGTCGAACGGGGGAGGTGGAAGTTGGTCACCAGCCGGTCCACCACGCGGAACGGGTAGGGCGGCCTGATGAACAGGTCCGTCCAGCCACTGCCAGCGGCCACATGGCCCTCCTCGTCCGCCACCGACTCCAGCGTTCGCACCACCGTAGTGCCCACAGCCCACACCGAAGCGCCCCGGTCCCGGGCCTCGTTCAACGCTCGTGCCGATGCGTCCGGCACCTCGTACCACTCCGCGTGCATCTCGTGGCGCTGCAGCTCCTCGTGGTCCACCGGCCGGAACGTACCCAGGCCCACGTGCAGCACCAGGTCCACCAGCTCCACCCCCTTGGCCCGCAACCCGTCCAGCACGGCCGTGGTAAAGTGGAGCCCTGCCGTGGGGGCCGCAACCGAGCCCGCGGACCTGGCGTAGACCGTCTGGTACCGTTCCCGGTCCGATGCGGACGCCGGCCGCTCGATGTACGGCGGCAGCGGCATCTCGCCCCACCGCTCCAACGCGTCCCGCGGCGCCAGCTCGCTCTCCAGCCTGACCACACGGCCGCCCCCGGGCGCCGAGTCCAGGACCCGCACGCGCAGACCTTCGGTCACATCGATCACCCGACCGGGCTTCAGCTTGCCACCCGGCCGAACCAACGCCTCCCACTCCCGCCCGTCCGGAGTCAGCGGCCGGAGGAGCAAGACCTCCGACGGCGCGCCAGTGGGCTTACGACCCCGGAGCCGCGCCGGGAACACCCTGGTGTCGTTCAGGACCAGCACGTCACCGGCTGGGATGAGGTCCACGATGTCGCGGAACTCCAGATGCCGGAAAGGCGAGCCATCACGGGGGACCACCAGCAAGCGGGACCGGTCCCGCCGCTCCGCAGGCTCCTGGGCGATCAGCGCCCGCGGCAGCTCATAGTCGTACGACGACGCCCGGTCCCCGTCGCCCGCGTCTGCCGCTCGGCTGGTGCGGCCCTCGAGGTCCGCCCCGTCGACGTCGCCCATCCTCCCTCTCAGCACGTTGGTTCCACAGCGAAGCAACCCGAACACGACCCAACACCATAACCGGTTGCGTGCCAACATTTTGCAATGGGGCCGAACTGGAAAGGCAGTTCCACGTGGAAGTAGTCAGTCCGATGGTGGAGCTGTGGAGTCGCCCCGGAAGAGATTGATCTGGCCGGGCCCGTCCAGCTCGGCGGGCATGGCGTAGCCGAAGCGTGCGAAGGCGCGGCGCGTGGCCACTCGTCCCCGGGGAGTTCGCATGAGGAAGCCGTTCTGGATGAGGAAGGGCTCGTAGACCTCTTCGATGGTCCCGGCGTCCTCGCCCACGGCCACGGCCAGGGTGTTGAGGCCTGCTGGTCCGCCCTCGAAGTTCTCGATGAGTGTCTTGAGGATCCGGGCATCCATCTCGTCCAGGCCATATTCGTCGACGTCCAGCATGCGTAGCGCGTCGTCGGCCACCTGGCCGGTGATGATGCCGTCGGCCCTGACCTGGGCGAAGTCCCTGACGCGCCGGAGCAACCGGTTCGCAACGCGAGGCGTGCCGCGCGAGCGTTTGGCGATCTCCTCCGCCCCCTCCCCCGAGGCGGCCACGTCGAGGATTTCGGCGCTGCGGACGACTATGTCCATCAGCTCCCCGGCGCCGTAGTAGTTGAGGCGTTGGACGATCCCGAACCGGGCCCTCATGGGCGGCGTGAGGAGCCCGAACCTGGTGGTGGCTCCCACCAGGGTGAACCGCTCCAGCGGCATGCTGATGGTCTGGGCCTTGGGCCCCTCGGACAGCCGGATATCGATCCGGTAGTCCTCCATGGCCGGGTAGAGGAACTCCTCGATGATGGGCCGCAACCGGTGGACCTCGTCGATGAAGAGGATGTCCCCTTCGTCCAGGTTGGTCAGCAACCCCACCAGGTCCGCCGGCTTCTCCAGCACCGGCCCCGACGTGGTCTTGATCTGGACTCCCAGCTCCCGAGCCATTAGCATGCCCAGCGTGGTCTTGCCCAACCCAGGAGGCCCGTGGAACAGGGTGTGGTCCAGAGGCTCCCCTCGCCCCTTCGCCGCGTCGATGGCAATACGCAGCGATTCCTTGACCTTGGGCTGCCCGATGAACTCCGCCAACCGCTGCGGCCGCAGCGACAGCTCCACATCCTGATCCCCCGAAAGAGCTTCCGGCGTCGTGATCTCTGGCTGACTCATCCGTCCAAGCTACTCCCCCCACCCCCTGCGAGGCTAGAGCCCAAGCCCCCTTGCGTGGCCACAGGCCACGCCCTCTGTGCGGCCGCTCAGGCCGCGCCCTCCTGCGTGGCCACAGGCCACGCCCTCTGCGTGGCCGCTCAGGCCGCGCCCTCCTGCGTGGCCACAGGCCACGCCCTCTGCGTGGCCGCTCAGGCCGCGCCCTCCTGCGTGGCCACAGGCCACGCCCTCCTGCGTGGCCGCTCAGGCCGCGCCCTCTGTGCGGCCGCTCAGGCCGCGCCCTCCTGCGTGGCCACAGGCCACGCCCACCTGCGTGGCCACAGGCCACGCCCGCCGGCCGCGAACAATCGCGGCCGGCGCCGTGTAGCACCACATACCCAACCTTTCGTGGAGGCAGAGATGCACCGTTCAGGAAGAGCGATCATCGTGCTGGTGCTGGCGCTGCTGGCGGTAGGTGCGACCGCCTGTGGCAAGCGTGTCACCCGGATCGACCCTGCCGCCGTGACCGACCTGTCCGGCCGTTGGAACGACACCGACTCGCGTCTCGTGGCCAACGCCCTCATCGAGCAATCGCTGAGCGCGCCTTGGCTGTCTCGCCACAGCGCCGCGCGCGGCGGCGAGCCGCCGGCGGTGATCGTCGGTGCGTTCCGCAACCGCACACTCGAGCACATCCCGGTGAACACGTTCATCTCGGACCTGGAGCGCGCGATGATCAACTCCGGGGCGGTGACCATGGTGGCCAGCGCGGGGGAACGTGAGGAGCTGCGGGCGGAGCGGATGGACCAGCAGGAGCATGCTCGCGCCGCGACCCGTGCCCGCCTGGCCCAGGAGCTCGGCGCCAACTACATGCTCCAGGGCGAGATCACGGCCATCGAGGACCAGGAGGGACGGGAGCGGGTGGTCTACTACCAGATCGACGCCACGCTCACGGACCTGGAGAGCAACGTCCGCGTCTGGGCCGGCAACCATCAGATCAAGAAGTACATCACACGCTCCCGGGTAAGCTGGTGAGGTGAGCATGAGAACCATGACGAAGCTCGGTATTTTGGCCCTGGTCGCCGTCTCTGTGGCGGCCTGCCAGACGCGGCAGGTCCAGCAGCGGCCGATCATCGGCCAGGGCACGCGGGTCCCCGAGGTCCAGGTCGACGACGCGGCGCACGGCGCCGCCGAGTACCAGGCCATGCTCCAGGAGCAGCGGGACGCCATCGCCGCCGAAGCGCTGGCCACCTGCGCCGGTGACATCTGCGCCGCCATCGCCCGTGGCGAGCTGGCGCTGGGGATGACCGAGGTCCAGGTCATGGCGGCCACGCGTACCACGCCCGACGCCTGGGTGGTGCGCCATGTGGACGGCGCGGCCATCATGGTCCCCCGGAGCGCGCGACATGCGCCCGGCGACATGATTGCCCAGGTCGCCATGGTCCATGTGGGCGATGGCCAGGTCCGTAGCTACAGCTACGATGAGGCCCAGGGCATCCGGCTGGTGAGCACGCCGGAAGATGCGACCACCGCCGGCCGGGCCAGGGCGCTGGCGGAGATGATGCTGCGGGAGGGCGACGACCTGGCCGCCCGCGGTCAGTTCGAGCTGGCCCTGAACCGTTACGACCGCGCCCACGTGCTGCGGCCCGAGGACCCGGAGGTCACCTACCGGGTGGCCACCACCCTGGACAAGATGCTCCGTCCCATCGAGGCGGAGATCCAGTACCGGCTGTTCCTCCACCAGCTCGAGCTGGACCGGATCCGGGCCACGGGCGAGGTCTACGCCCGGATGGCGGAGGCCATGCTGTACGCCAGGGAGCGGCTGGTCGTCCTGGATCGGCGCTGAGCCGACGCAGGTGGGCTATGCGCCTCATGGAGTGGCGGAGGTCGCTGGGCTGGGTGGCGGCGCTGGCCGTGGCCCTGCCCCTGTCCGGTTGCGCCGCCATGTTCAGCGGCTACGACCTGACGCCCAGCGGCCTGACCCGGGACGAAGACGCCTTCCGTCGCGCCATCGCCTTCGAGGCGTCGAAAGCGTACCAGTCCGTCATCGACGGGCGGCGCTCGCTTCCCGATGACGACCTGCTCCGACTCCTCTACGGCGGCATAGCGGGCCGCTACGCCGGCGCGTTCCAGGAGAGCAGCCGGCTCCTGGACGTGGCCTCCTATCTGGCCGAGGACCGGGTCACGCTCAGCCTTTCCAGAGAAGCGCTCAGCCTCGTGACCAGCGACCGTGCCCTGGCCTACGTGCCCGGAGCCACCGAGCGGCTCATGATCCCGTACATCGCCGCGCTCAACCACCTGGACGCAGGAGACCTGGACGGCGCCGCCGTGGAGGCACGGCGCCTCGAGGCATTCCTGGACCAGGTCTACGACGGGACCCCGCCCACCGATCGGCCCGCAGACGCCCGGTTCCTCCATTACCTGGCCGGGGCGATCTTCGAGGCCGCCGGAGACTGGGCGGCGGCGGACGTGGCCTACCGCCGGGCCGGCGGGCTTCCCGGCACACCCCTCATGCCGTGGGACCGCGAGGCGGCCCGTATCGACGCCACCCGGCATGACCAGGTGGACACGGTGGCGACCGGTGACGTGATTGTACTGGTCGAGCGCGGCTTCGTGCCCCACCGGGTGGAGCAATCGGTGGTCATAGTGCTGCCGCCCGCCCAGATCAGCATGTTGACCGAGGGCTCGGCCGGGGAGAAGGCACTGGCCGCCACCGAGGCGGCCGCCAGGATACTACTCACCGCCTCGGCACAGTCGGCCCAGTACGGTCGGCCCGGCGACTTCTATCGCGACCGGCGCTACCGCTCCGGGCTGCACCTGGAGCCCTGGGAGGACGACGACGAGGAATCGAAGGGCAATCCCTATCTCCTCCGCATCTCATGGCCAGTCCTCTACCAGGAGCCGCCCACGGCAGCACCGGTCGGCGTCAGGGCCGGCGACGCGCGGGCGGTAGAGGTGGCACGGCTGGACGTGGGAGCAGGAGTGCGCCGGGACTTCGACGACCAGCGCACCACCATGCTGGCACGCACCGTGGCACGGGCAGCGTCCAAGGTGGTGGTCTCGGCCGCCGTGGAGGAATCCTTGGGCAAGCGCGACGAGGAGCTGGGCCGGGTGGCCGGCTTCCTCACCAACCTCGGCACGCTGGCCACGGAACGGGCCGATACCCGGGCATGGCACCTGCTCCCGGACGAGGTTGCCATGATGAGGATCAACCTGCCCGCCGGGACCCACCACCTGACACTGGACCGCTCCGATGGGGATGGCGCCGGCACCGACCTGGGCGCGGTCACCGTGCGGCCGGGCCGGACCACCTTCGTCAGCACCCGCCTCTGGCGCTGAAACGACCAGGAGCAAAGCAGGGGACACTCCACGACCTTCAGGACTTTGCGCCATTGCGGCCTTTGGCTATTCTTGTGGGTCCCCGTTTCACTTGAACGGCACCTGGTACGTCTGCTGCATCACTGAGCCCGTGATGGCCACCCGCACCAAGACCAGAACGCTCCCCGTCTTCCAGTCGACAGCGCCCCGGGGCGACCTGACCAGGGCGCCCTTGCTGGGCCGGTTCCTGCGCTGGAAGCATGCCCGTACGGCGGTCCAGCTCCCGCTCCTGCTGCTGGCTGCCATCATCGTGGCGGACGGGCTCATCGGCCCCCGCGCCGGTCCGGAGAACGCAGCCGGAGTGGGCCCCTGGATCCAGTGGCGCGGGTTCGTGGTGCTGGCGCTGCTGCTGGTGGGCAATCTGTTCTGCATGGCATGCCCGTTCATGCTGCCCCGTCGTCTGGCGAAGAAGCTGCTCCCGGCGGACCGGAGCTGGCCGACATCGCTCCGACCCAAGTGGCTGGCGCTGGGGCTCCTGGTCCTGTTCCTCTGGGGCTACGAGGCCTTCGACCTCTGGGACAGCCCGTGGCTCACCGCCTGGCTCGTGGTGGCGTACTTCGCCGCCGCCTTCGTGATCGACGGGTTCTTCAAGGGCGCCGCCTTCTGCAAGCACGTCTGTCCCATCGGCTCGTTCAACTTCGTGAACAGCCTCGCCTCGCCGGGGGAGGTCCGCGTCAGGGACGCGTCCGTCTGCGTGACGTGCCAGACCAAGGACTGCATCGCCGGCCGCCATGACCAGGACGGGCGGCTGGTCCAGTCCGGCTGCGAGCTGTGGCTCTTCCAGCCCCGGAAGGTTGGCAACATGGACTGCACCTTCTGCCTGGACTGTGTGCAGGCCTGCCCCTACGACAACGTGGGCCTCGTGGCCCGCGTACCCGGGGCGGAGCTGGTCCGGGAGCGGTGGCGCTCCGGCGTGGGCAAGCTGGCGGAACGGGCCGACCTCCTGGCCCTGGCCATGGTCCTGGTCTTCGCCGCCTTCGTTAACGCCGCCGGCATGATCGGTCCCGCCCAGGACCTTCAGGCGGTTGTCGGCGACGTCGTGGGCGGCGGCTCCCGGGTCGTTGGCTGGACCATCTTCATGCTCGTCACCCTGGGCCTGATCCCGGCGCTGCTCCTGGGCGCCACCACCGCCATGAGCCGCCGCCTGGGCGGCGACACGGTGCCCGCCCGCCGCGTGCTGCTGCGCATGGCCTACGGGCTCGTCCCCCTCGGCTTCGCCATGTGGATCGCCCACTATGGCTTCCACTTCCTGGCCAGCGGCCTGACCCTGGTGCCCGTCCTCCACCGGGTCGCCAGCGACGTGGGCCTGGCCGCCGGGGCCCCGGACTGGTCCCTGGGCCCCCTGGTCCCGGCAAACTGGCTCCTGCCCTTCGAGCTCATCGCCCTGGAGATCGGGCTCCTGGGCTCCCTGGCCCTGCTCTACTTCATCGCCAGGGCCACATTCCCGTCGCTCCGCTCCGCGCGACGGGCCTTCGCACCATGGGCCCTCACCGCCGTCCTCCTCGCCGGCGCCGGCGCCTGGATCATGACCCAACCCATGGCAATGAGGGGCATGATGATGGACATGCCCGGCCACATCATGCCCGGGCATGACGGCCACGAGCACCACGCGCCCGACCACGACGGCCCGGCGGACGCCGCCGGCCCCGACGACCACGGCGAAGGCCGGCACCATCACTCACACCAGCACGAGGCGCTGCCCGATGGGTGATCTGAGAGCGTTCCTGCTGTCCTGGCAGTTCGAGACCGAGGTGGTGGTGGGGCTGGCGCTCTCGGCGTTCCTCTACGCCCGGGGCTGGCGCCGCCTCCGGAAGAGGGGCCGGGGCGGCCGGATCCTGCGACGTTGGCGGGCATGGTGCTTCGCCGCCGGCCTCACGGCAGTGGGCGTGGCCCTGCTGTCTCCGGTGGCCACGTTCGGCTCGCTGCTCATGTCCATGCACATGATCCAGCACCTGCTGCTGATCATGATCGCGGCGCCCCTGCTCCTCCTGGGAGCGCCCATGCTGCCCATGCTCTGGGCCTTCCCCCGCGGCGGACGCCGACGCCTGGGCCGACTGCTCCACCCCAGCAACCCGGTTCACCGGGTCTTCCACTTCCTGACGCGGCCCGGCATCGCGCTGCCCGTGTTCATCCTGGTGGTGGTGATATGGCACTACCCGCCCCTCTACGACGCCGCCCAGGGCCGGACCATCACCCATGACCTGGAGCACTTCTGCTTCCTGGCCGCCGCCCTCCTCTACTACTGGCCCCTGATCCATCCCACGGGCAGCCCGCGGCGCATGAGCTACGGCGCCGGCATCCTGTATCTGTTCCCGTCGAAGCTCACCGGGTTCGTCATCGGCGCCTCCCTCTCCATGGCCCAGACGCCGTGGTACCAGACCTACATCAACGCGCCCCGCCTCTGGGGGCTCTCCGCCTTGGACGACCAGCAGCTGGCCGGGCTCATCATGTGGATCTTCGGCGGGCTCCTCTACATCTTCCCCCTCCTGCTCCTGGTGGTGATGATGATACGGGAAGACGAGGGCGACGTCTGGGTGCCCGAAGTGGTGCGGCAACGACAGGCGGCGGCGAGCCGCGGCGAGATCGAGGCGGCATGACCCGGCTCCTCCAGCACCTGGCGCCGGCAGTACTCCTGGCCTTCGTCGCACTGGTCACGGCGACGCCGCTCATGGCCAATGGCGGCACTGTCCGCATCTCTCGGGCGCCCGTCGGGCTGTACCTGGTCTCCGTCTTCACCAGCCCTACGCCCCTGCGCACCGGCGAGGTGGACGTGAGCGTGCTGGTCCAGGACGCCGAGCAGGAAAGGATCCTGGACGTGCCAATCATCGTGGAGGCGCACCCGCTGGACACCGAGGCGGCGGCCGTGACCCACGAGGCCACGCGCCAGCAGGCCACGAACAAGCTGTTCAAGGCCGCCAAGTTCGATGTGCTGGCGGAGGGCGAGTGGGAGTTCAGCATCACGGTGGGCGGCGAGGAGGGTGGCACCGTCTCGTTCCAGGCGACGCTCACGGACCCCACGCTCCTGGACCGGCCATACCTCCTGGCCGCCCTGGTCCTCATCCCCCTGGCCCTCCTGGGCTGGCTGCTGCTGGGCCGCGACGACGAGAAGGATGAAGCTTCGACCCGTCAGTCCCGGATAGCGGCCACCACGTAGCCAACCGCGAACGCGATGGCCAGGGACCGCCACGGCTCCGAGGTCACCCGGCGGCGGAAACCCTGGAGCGTAGCCCGAGCCCACAGCTCCCGCTTCTGGCTAACCAGCCGATCCTCGATAACGTCCAGCGTCACAGACATCCGTTGCCGCGTCCGCTCGATCTCCAGGCGCATCTCCTCCGGACTGGACGGCCTGCCGTTGTCGCCCGGAGCCGGACGAGCGGGCGGGACGGGGGCCGCGGCCACCCGGTCCAGGCTCTTCTCCGGTCCCGGTGGTATCCTGAGCTCGCTGTCGGTGCCGGTTTCTGTGCTCTTGGCCATGGTAATCGATTCTGTCCCGGATATGTTCACCCGGGGCCTCCACGTTGCAAGAAGTCAGCCGCACCACGCCGCCGGATCGGGAAGCGGTGTGACCGGCACACGCATTGCACCACGAGGTCGTGCAAATGATCACCTATCAGGAGGACCCAGGTCATGCCAGGACCCGACGGTCACCCGACGCCGAGCCGCTGGCACCGGCTCGACCCGGACCACCAGCTCCCAGCGGCGGAGCCAGGTGGTACCTACCAGGGCACGACAGACGCTGAGCCGGGACTGGTCCCGCTCATACGGTCCCTGGCCCATGACGTGATGACCCTCGTCCGCCAGGAGATCGACCTGGTCAAGCTCGAGGTGACGCAGACGGCGCGTCGCCTGGCGGCGGACGGCGCGTGGATCGCCACCGGCGCGGCCATAGCCGCGATGGGCGCGCTCTGCCTGGTGCTGGCGATCGCCCTGGGCCTCGGCGCCCTCTTGGGCTCGTACTTCCTGGGCACCCTCATCACTGGACTCTTCCTGGTGCTGGTCGGCGGCGGTTTCGTGCTCAAGGGCGTCCGTGACCTGCGCCGACAGGAGCTGGCGCCGAGACAGACAGCAGAGTCCGTCCGTGAGGACGCTCGCTGGGCCAAGGAGGAGGCACGGGAATTCAAGGAGCGACTCACTCAGGAGTAGACGACCATGGACGAACACAGGCCAGAGATGGACCGACGAGAGATACCCGAGCCGGTTGAGAGCGAGACCCGACGGGCAACCGGTATGGGCAACCCCGGCACATTCCCTGACGAGGATGGCCGGGAGTACAAGGTGCGTGAGGCGACCAGCGGCAAACTCGAGGAAGCGGCGGAGAAGGTGAGGCAGCTCGGCGATCGGGCCGCGGCCAAAAACCAGTTCCTCAACCGCGTCCGCCCCCTGACCGACAATGCCGCCCAGGGTATCGAAGGCGCGGCCGACTACGTCCGGACCCACCAGGTGGAGGAGATGCGCACGGACCTGGAATCCCAGATCAGGCGACACCCGCTGGCGGCCATCGGCATCGCCTTCCTGGCTGGCTACACGCTGCGACGCCTGACCTGACCCTGGCCGGAGACGCGCCGACACGGGAGGAGCCCGGCCTCGTGGTGGCACCTGTCGTCGACGCCCCGCCTACCCCAGGGTGGCGGGGCGTCTTGCCTCAACGGATCAGATTGCCTATCCGCTCCGCCCGCACGTTCCGCAGGAAGGCCATGGGGCGGCGCAGCCTGGGATCGTAGGAGTAGTAGATGAACATAGCTTCACCCCGGAGCAGCTCTTCGGACAGGAACCCCCAGTGGCGTGAGTCAACCGAGTCGTCCCGGTTGTCCCCGATCGTGAAGAAGTAACCATCGGGAACGACTACAGGCCCCCAGTTGTCCCTGGTCGGCAGGCACTCCTCCGCGTCTGGACCGGTGGGGATGTCATGGGGGATCCGGTAGGCGCCCGAGATGTCCGGGCTCAGGGTCACCGGCTCCCCGCACTGCCAGCGCATCCACGGATGGCCGACGTCGCCCTCGAAATCCGAATGCCGGACATACGGCTCCATGGCCTGCTCGCCGTTGATGTAGAGGGCCTTGTCCGTCATGAGCAAGGTGTCACCGGGGGCACCGACCAGCCGCTTCACCACGTCCAGGTCCGGGTCGTGGGGCGGTCGGAACACGGCGATATCGCCTCGCTCCGGGCTGGTGTAGCCAGGTAGACGCCAGTCCGTGAACGGGACCTGGGGCCCGTAGGCCAGCTTGCTCAGGACCAGGAAGTCACCGACCATGAGGGTCTCCTCCATGGACGACGACGTGATCACGAACGTCTGCACCAGGAAGGTGCGTAGCACGAGGAACAGGATCAGGGCCAGCCCCAGGGACTTGCCCCAGTCCAGGGCGATCTGGGCGGCCGTCCGGTCCGCCGGTGGCGCAGGCTGACCAGCGCCCCGCTCCGGTGCGGCCGGGCTCCTCTCGCTCGGCCTGGTACCGGCCGCCTTACCCTTCCCTCGCCCTGTCTTCGACACCCGCAACAGCCTCCTGGAGTCCCACGGCCCGGTTCACCTGATAGAACCCCAGGACTCCCGTTTCTGTTCAGCCGGAGGCCAGCGCCAGGGCCTTACGAATCAGGGCCTTGGCGTCTTCCTCCGGTCCACCCTCCTCGATGCTCCGGCGGACGGCAGTGCTCGCGTCGGCACTCGAGTACCCCAGCGCGACCAGGGCACTCACCGCCTCCTTCGCCGCCGCCCCCTTCACCGGTGGTCCTGCCCGCAGCGCCAGACCCTCCAGCTTGTCGCCCAGCTCCAGGGCGATCCGCTCCGCCGTCTTCCGCCCCACGCCAGGGACCCGGACCAGCGTCGCCACGTCCTTGTCCACGATGGCTCGGGCCAGTGCCCGTGGCGCCAGTGCAGACATGAGGGACAGCGCCAGCCGGGGACCCACGCCCGAGGCGCCCAGCAGGCGACCGAACAGCTCCCGTTCGCCCTGCTCGAGGAACCCGAACAACATCACGTCGTCCTCGCGGACCACGTGCTCCGTCAGCAGCTCCACCTCGTCGCCCAGCCTGGGCAGCTTCTCGAATACCGACAGCGGGATCGCCACCTCGTAGCCCACGCCCCCGGCCGTCATCACCTCCACACGGTCAGGGTCCCGACGCAACAGCGTGCCACGGAGCCGGCTGATCATGGGGTACCCACCGCCCGCCGGGCCAGGTCGCCGAAACGGGCCGTGTTGATATGGCAGAGCGCCGCCGCCACCCCGTCCGCCGCATCCGAGGGCGAGGGGACTGCCCTGAGACGGAGGAGCTTCTTCACCATGAACTGGACCTGGGCCTTCGTCGCCCTACCGGTGCCCACTATGGAGTTCTTCACCTCCGCCGGAGAGTAATCCGCCACAGGCAGGTCCCGGAGCGCCGCCGCCAGCAGGACCGCGCCACGGGTGTGGCCCAGGAGCACCGTGGTGCGGACGTTCTTGCCGTAGAAGATGTCCTCCACCGCCATGATTTGCGGCCGATGGCGCTCGATGACGTCGCCCAAACCCTCGTGGATCTGGCGGAGCCGCTCGGGCAGCGGCGCGGAGGGCGTGGTCCTGATCACACCGCACTCCAGCAGCACCGGCGCACCGCCTCCCGTACCGACGACGACGCCGTAACCAGTGGCGGCGGTGCCAGGATCTACCCCGAGTACCTTCAAGCACCCACCTCGGTCAGGGCGCTCTCGTCAATGTCGGCGTTGGTGTGGACGTTCTGTATGTCGTCCAGGTCCTCGAGCGCCTCCAGCAGCTTCACCAGCTTCTGGGCATCGGGACCCGCCACGCGGACAGTCGCCTTCGGGATCATCGCCAGCTCCGCCTCCCGGAACTCGATGCCCTCGTCCCGGAGACCGTCCTGGACCGCGTGGAAGCTGGCTACGTCGGTGATGACCTCGTACTCGTCACCGTCCCGCCCCACGTCCAGCGCACCAACCTCCAGCGCCGCCAGCATCACCGAGTCCTCATCGTAGCGACTGGCGTCGACGAAGAGCCGGCCACGACGCTCGAACTGCCACGCCACCGAGCCGTTCTGGCCCAGATTGCCACCATTCTTCTCCAACGCATGACGCACCGCCGCCACCGTGCGGTTCAGGTTGTCAGTCAGCGTCTCCAGGTACAAGGCCACACCACCAGGACCATACCCCTCGTAGCTGACCTCCTCGTACTGCACTCCCTCCAGCTCGCCCGTGCCACGCTTGATCGCCCGCTCGATGTTCTCCAGGGGCATGTTCGACGCTTTCGCAACGTCCACGGCCAACCGCAAACGTGGGTTGCCCTCAGGGTCACCGCCCCCGTCCCGCGCCGCCACCGTGATCTCACGGATCAGACGCGTGAACATCCGACCACGCTTCTGGTCGTTCACCGCCTTCTTTCGTTTGATCTGTGACCACTTGGAATGACCTGCCATCGGGTATCCCGTCACGCTGGAGAACGGATCCGGGGACGTCCCGGCCTGTCGAACCGAATATAGCGCCACGCCGGAGGAGTTCAAACCGCCTCGCCCCTCGATTCGGCCGCCCGCCGCACCGCCGAAACAAGGACCCGGCCAGGACTTTCCCCAGAAAGCGCCGCTGCTGGTCGTATTCGAACTCCGAACTCCGAACTCCGAGCTCCGAGCTCCGACCGCACCGCCACCACCCGGCCGCAGGTTGCCGGGCTTCGGCGGGTTGGCGGGCGGTGGCGGGTGCGGGGCGCTTGTCTCGAACTCCGAACTCCGAGCTCGAGAGGCTGTCTCGCAATACTCCGCCGGCCCTTCCAACCTGGCCCAGCTCGCGACCTCCCCAGCCGCACATGGCCGGACCGGCGTCTGCATGCCGCGCACTCTCCCTGTCACGCCGTTTGAGATGTGGCTCGCCCCGGGGAAGGAGATTGGCCGGATCGCCCGAACCGCTCGGAGTCGCCGGCCAGGGTCGCTCCGGTCGCATGAGGAAGTGGAGGAACGCCTCGGACCCGACCGCTTTACACTGGAGCCCGTGGGCGGTATGTTTCAATGCTGCATATACCTCCAACGAGGGGAGAATTGATGGTCGAGGTCGTGCTCAGTGAGAACGACCGCCTGGACTGGGCGCTGAAGAAGTTCCGGCGCAAGATGTTGCGGTCCGGTCGGTTCAAGGACATGAAGAAGAAGCGGTACTACGAGAAGCCGAGCGAGGCAAGGAAGCGGAAGGCTGCCGCTGCTCGTCGACGCAACGCTCGGGCCCGCCGGCGGCGGACGCGTTGATTTCACCTCTCGCCCAATCCACAACCGACAGTGGGAGAGCAGGCATGGAGTTCGATGAGCTGACGTCATCGGACGCGTTACTTCGTGCCATTGCGGAGCTTGGCTGGAGGGATCCTACGCCGATCCAGCGCAAGGCGATACCAGCGGCCCGAGCGGGCCGGGACGTGCTCGGCATCGCGCAGACCGGCACTGGCAAGACCGGCGCGTTTCTGATTCCGTCGATAGAGCGTCAGGAGGACCAGGAGGGTCTCCGAACGCTGGTCCTGTGTCCCACCCGCGAGCTTGCCCAGCAGGTAGCGGCGGATGCTCGTGATCTGTGCAGCCATACGGAGCTGTTCGTAGGCGAGGTGTACGGTGGTGTCCCCTACGAGCCACAGATCCGGGATCTCCGGGCTGGCTTCGACATACTGGTGGCTACGCCTGGTCGTCTGATCGATCACCTGGAGAAGGGGAACATTGACCTGTCGACGGTGGAGGTCCTGGTCCTGGACGAAGCGGACCGCATGCTGGACATGGGGTTCCGTCCCCAGATCGAGCGGGTCCTGAGCAGGGTCCCCGGGGAGCGGCAGACGCTGCTGTTCTCGGCAACCATGCCCAACGGTGTGCACGCGCTGGCCATGCGTATCCAGCGTGAGCCGGTGTGGGTGGAGGCTGCGCCGTCGGCGACCGCTGCGGAGACGGTGGATCAGCTGGTGTACTCGGTGCGTCCGGACCGTAAGGTGGACCTCCTGCTGGAGCTGATGAAGGACCCGGACATGGATCAGGTTCTGGTATTCACGCGCACGAAGCGTGGGGCGGACCTGTTGTATCATCGCCTTCATACGGCGGGGATCGCGGTGAACGTGATCCATAGTGACCGCAACATGCAGCAGCGCGGCAACGCCATGGAGTCGTTCTCGGAAGGTCATGCCCGTGTCCTGGTGGCGACGGACGTGGCGCAGCGGGGTTTGGACATCGAGGGGATCAGCCATGTGATCAACTTCGACATCCCTTCCGACCCGGAAGATTACGTTCATCGCATCGGCCGGACCGGTCGTGCTGGCGCCAGTGGTGACGCCATAACGTTCATGACGGCGGCCGATCTGGGCCAGGTTCGCACGATCGAGCGGGTGCTGGGGTACCCGCTTCCCCGGGTCTCACTGGAAGGATATGATTACGGTGGTGCTTCGGCGGCTGACACATCGACCGGGCGCCCAGACTCATCCGGTGGGCGGCGCAGGCTGGGCTCACGGCGCACGGAAGACCTCTCTCCGGAGGAGTTGAAGCGGCTGCTGGACGTGGGCTGACGGTCTCCAATGTCTGGATCCAGAATGAAGCGCCTGCTGCTTGTGACGGCGGTAGTTCTCGGGGGCTGCGGCACTGATGTCAGCGGGCCTCCTTCCTCACTCTACTCGTGCGTCTTCCGCGAAGCCCCTCCCCTTGCAGTGGGCGAGGTATTGACGGTAAGCGGTGCGGGGCACCGTTCCGTGTGTCTGACCGCGGGGGACAGCTCGGCGGTCTTCGCCTACATCCCCTTCAGCGCGGTCGCCCCCGTGGAGGGGACGCCGCCTGAGGTGCGCCTGGCCATGGAGGTGCTGGGGGCGGGTCTACCTGCGGGAGCGATCTCGTCGGAGCCGGGGGTTGGACCGGCGAGCCCTGGCATCCCGGCCTCACCTGACGCGGCAGTAGAGCGTTCATCGCCGGTGCGGCTGGGCAATGATCTTCATGGCTGGCTCAGGGAGCGGGAGAAGAGGGAGCTGACGCCGAAGATCAGGGCTGGTGGCGCGCCTGATCCGTGGGCTGCCGCCCCGGCGGCGGGGGAACTGCCCGAGCCAGGTGATCTCCGGGAGCTGAACGTGGCGCTCAGCTGCACCGACACCGACATGCGGACCGGGCGGGTCATGTGGGTGTCGGAGCGTGCCATCATCCTGGAGGACACCGCGAGACCCACCGGACTCACGGCGCACGATCATGAGCATTTCGCGGTCACCTTCGACACTCTGGTCTACCCGGTGGCCACGCGCCACTTCGGCACGCCAACAGACATAGACGGCAACGACCGGATAATGGTCTTCTTCACCGGTTCGGTGAACGAGCGAAACCCGAGGGGCTCGGCCTCCATGACCACCGGGCTGTTCTGGACGGGGGACCTGTTCCCTGCCGTTGCCACGGCCCGGCTCGATGCCTGCCCTGCGAGCAATCACGCGGAGATCTTCTACCTGGCCATACCGGACCCGCACGGCGCCCTGGGACCGCCGGTAGGGGTCAACTGGATCCGGGATCAGGCCGTACGTGTGATGGCGCACGAGTACCAGCATCTCCTGAACGCCGCCAGGCGCCTTTACATCAACGATGCCGACAGGTTCGAGCAGACATGGCTGAACGAGGGGCTGAGCCACGTGGCGGAGGAGCTGGTATTCCTCCAGGCCGCCGGCTTGGCGCCGGGCTCGAACATCGGAAGCGCTACGCTCGCTGGTTCGGCGCGGGTGTACCGGGCATTCGGGCTGTACATGAGCGGTAACTTCGAGAATCTGGGCCGTTACCTCGCGCGGGCCCCGGAAGAGTCATTGACGGGCAAGGACGGTCTGGCCACCCGAGGCGCCACCTGGTCCTTCCTGCGATATGCTGCGGACCGTAGTGGAGCGGGAGACGAGTGGGTATTCTTCCGTCTTCTCAACTCCCGGACGGCGGGGCTGGACAACCTGAACCAGGTCCTTGCCGCACCGGCCCAGTCCTGGATCCACGATTGGGCGGTGGCCCTGTACGCGGACGACCACGTCGACGGGGTGGACCCTGTCTACACCCAGCCGAGCTGGAACTTCAGGGACCTCTACGCCCGGGCGTGGGGGTCGTATCCGCTTTCGCCGACGGTACTGCGTCCTGGCAGCTCGGGCAGCGTCTCGCTCCAGCCGGGTGGCGCAGGCTTCCTGGTCTTCGGCGTGGAAGGACGGGGCGCGGCGGCATTGCACGTGGAGGCCGACGCGGCTACCCCGCCTCGCTCGTTGCAGGGCTCCTTTCTGCGGATCCGATGAGGGATCCGGTGCGGGCCCGTCCCTGCACGCCGTGGGTCCTGGCGCTCGTGTTGCTCTTCCTGCTCCCCGTCGACTCGGCGGCGCAAACGGTGCCCGGCTCCGGCCGCGGCTGGTCTCTGGGCGCGGCGGGCGGCGCCGTCGAATACGATGTAGCCGGCGGGTTGACCGGCTGGGAGTGGGGTCCGGACGTCTCGCACAGAGGCGATCGTGTGACGGTCGGTCTCGGCTACCGCCGCCTGGAGATCGGATCCGGGAACGTGACGCCACACGTGGTGCGGGCGTCGGCACACGCCCGCCTGGCCAGCGTCACCGGGTTGACCGTGGGCTTTGTGGCTCACGGCGGCGGGTCCCGTTTCGTTGCCGGAGCGGATCGGGGTGAAGTGACCACTGGCGGAGCGGGGATCCGTGTGGCCAGGCGTTCTGGCTCGGCCGGCCCGTCGCTGCTCCCCTTCGTCGAAGTCCGGGGTCTGTTCGCAGCCAGTCGTGGCCAGGTCATCGGTGAGGCGATGGACGCCAACGGGTCGTCCCTGGGAGTGGAGACCGGTGCCACGTTGGTGGTCAGGCGCATGGAGGTGTGGGTGGCGGGATCAATGGATCCGCTGGCGTCAGGACTCGGGGTGCCGCCGTACGCGACCCGTGGTCTGCGCGCGGGGCTCGGTTACCGCTTCTGACCTGGCGGCTGCCGCGCCAGCCCCGATCCTCCCACCAGCGTCCGTAGCGCGCCGGCCCCCTCCTGCGGGATCTGGTCATAGGTGCACTGCCGCGGGTCCTTGTCCGGTCGCCAACGCTCGAACGTGGTGCCGTGGCGGAAGCGGCCGCCGGTGAAGTGGTCGTAGCCCACCTCCAGGACCAGCGTGGGCCGGAGGGGCAGCCACTGATCACTCCGCTCCGTTGCCCAGCGGCTGGGCCCGCCGGGCCGGTCCCCGGTGAACCCGGGCCCCTCGACCAGCGGCTCCAGCAGCTCCAGGAGCCGGCGTCGAGCCCGGGCGGACAAGCTCGAGCAGAAGCCTACGTGGTCGAGCCTACCAGCGTCGTCGTAAAGCCCCAGGAGCAGGGAACCCACGCCGTCGCCCGCGCTCGAGCGGCGGAACCCGCCCACCACGCAGTCGGCGCTGTTCCGTCGCTTCACCTTCCACATGGCGTGACGCGAGCCGGAGGCGTAAGGCAGCGTCGGGTCCTTCGCCATGACGCCGTCCATACCGCCGAGCCCGGCAAGCCACACTTCCGCCTGCTGCCGATCCCCCGTGGCCGGGGAGAGGTGGATCGCTGGAGCCGAGTCGAGAAAGCGCCCGGCAAAGGCTTCCAGCTCCCGGCGCCGCTCGCTCAGGGGAGAGTCCACCAGGGAGCGGGTCGAGCCACGGGCAAGCAAGTCGAACGCCACCAGCCACGCCGGTGTCTCCCGCGACAGGCGGTCGACCCGGCTGGCCGCGGGATGGATCCGCTGGAGAAGCAGGTCGAAGGCCAGGTCTTCCCCCTGCGGCACCAGCAGCTCGCAGTCCAGCACGAACTGGCGCGCGGCCAGCGACCGGACCGCCGCCACCACCTCGGGGAAGTACCGGGTCAGTGACTTCGCCGACTTGGACTGGAGCTCCACCCGTCCATGGTCACGGAACACCAGGCACCGGAACCCATCCCACTTCGGCTCGAACTGCCATGGACCCGACGCCGGGAGATCAGGCGTGGGACGGGCCTCCATGGGCGTTACCGGGGGCCGGAGGGGCAGACTGAAGTCGCTCACGTCAATACTGGATCGGTCACTACTCCACCCAGCCAGCGGTGGCGCGCTCACGACGACCCCTGCATATTTCCGGCCGCGCTGGCTTCGGACCTCAACACTCGAGTCGTATATGGACGCCTTCGCCGTTTTCCTGTTCCACGCCCACTCGGGCCTCCGGTACCTGGTGCTCCTGGTGGGGGTGGCGTCGTTCCTGTACTCACTGCTCGCAGCGGTGACCCGGCGGCCGTGGGACCGGGGCGGGAGGGTGCTGCTGATCACCTTCGTCGCATTCGTGGATATACAGGTCCTCCTGGGCCTGGTCCTGGTCTTCTTCTGGCCGTTCTACCCGGCCATGTGGGGCCACATAACCACCATGGTCGCTGCCGCGGCGGTGGCCCACTTCACCAACATCTACAACCGGCGGAGACCACCGGAGAGTATAAGCCACATGCCCGTGGCGCTGGGTGTGGCGGCGGCGCTGATCCTCATCGTTGCCGGCACGGCCGCCATCGGACGACCCATCCTCTGACAACAGGCACTCTGGCCGAGCGCCCCGCTCGCTTCACGCGGGCCGGGCGCTCGGGCGGGCAAGCTCAGTCCTGACGGTCCGGTGGCGGGCAGTCCGGCGGCGGACGGTCCGGTGGCGGACGGTCCGGACGGTCCGGTGGCGGACGGTCCGGTGGCGGGCGACTCGGCGGCGGGCGAGACGTAGTGGGCCGGGCAGGTGGCGACGTGGTCTGCGGCCGGGTTGGCTGCACCTGACGGGGCGGCGGAGAAGCAGGGTCGCGTCGTGTACGGTCGGGCACCCGCTGCGCCGGCGGTGGCGCTCCGGCCGGCGAGGTCCTGGACGTCGCGCCACGTACCGACGTCGGTGTCGACTGCCGTTCGGTCTGCGGCCGCACCCGCTCCGCCTGCGGCTCGCCGGGGTTACCGGGTGCGCGGGGCCGAACCGTTGCCGGAAGCGGGCGATCGCTGGCCTGTCGGGTGAGCGTACCCGCGGGCGTGGCCCGGGACTGCTCCGCCTCACCCGGCCGGGCTATCCGGCTCGGCTGGATGACGGGCCGGCGAGTCGCGACGAGGGGTGCGGGAGTGCCCGCCGCCTCCCCCTCGCCAACTGTGGGACGCCTCAGGGTCGGAACGGAGACCTCCCTCGACCCGGCTTCCCCACCCACGGTGGCCTGGCGCAGCCTGAGCGCCAACTCGGCTGCCTGAGCGACGCCCGGCTCCTCCTCACCCAGGGACCCTGGCCGGCTCCTTCGCTCTTCGTCCACCAGTTCCCTTACCCTGGCCATCAGGGTGGCCGTGGCCGTGTCTCCCGGTGGCACGACCGGCTCCGGGATCCTCTCGGTTCCCGCGGGGCAGGAGAAGTATGGGAGGAGATGGATCGGAACGGCCACGGTGTAGCCGCCAGGGCAGACAACCCAGGTGTAACGGGGCATCCTGTAATTCGGGCCCAGCAGGTCCTGATGGAACCATACCACCTGGTAGGCCACGGTCCAGTTGGTGCTCGTTGGCCGTGGCACCACCCGGCTGGCGAGGAGCTCCGAGGCCGTGTACGGATTGTAGCTCCAGCTCACGCGGTCCTGCCACAGGGCGCGGCCGGTCGCGTAGAAGCCGTTGATCTCCAGGGGCTCATCGGAGGCGATGAGCACGTAGTACGACGGGCCGTGCGCTCCAGGCCCACCAGCGAAGTGGGCACGATGGGTGGCCGCGTAGCGAGCCCGACTCCGGCTCCCTGCATGCGACCCAAGCGACCAGGCCCTGGCGCTGGCCACCTGGCGGGCGTGCGATGTCCACAGGTGGTGTCGACCGCCGGCCAGGTACCTGCCGTGGGGCTGCCCGATGGCCGGATAGGTCATCGTGAAGCCGTAGCCTGGGTGGAAGTGGAAGATCGCAACGTGGGCGGGACGGCTCAGATCGACGGAGGCTTGCGCGGTAAACGGGTCGACGAAGAGAGAAGCTTCCAGCGGCTCGTACGCGGAGTACCCGTAACCAGGCGACGGGAGGGGCTCGAGTTGCCGCGGCGAGTAGCACGCGGCCAGGCCGATCAGCAGTAGAGGTACGACCGCACGCATGATTGACTCCCTGTTTGGCAGTAAATGTGCACCTCCGCCCGGGCATGGCGCAATCACCCGACCGTGAACCCCCACCCGCGTCTTCAACGCCTCGCCCCTCCGTCGGCCCGGTGGAGGCAACCTGCGTGCCCCGACCGCGACAATCTCCAAGTGCCTTTGGGTGCAATGGCTTACCTGGACCACACCCGCGCGGTTGGGCGCTAGCCCGTCCGTGACAGAGGACGAGCGCTGTCATCAGGAGTGGACATTGCTGCATGCGGCGGGGCGAGCGGCAGGCAGGTTGCATCGCATAGACCGGGATACGGCAGGTCGCTGCCATGCTAGGGGGCTTGTGCCGGTAATCGCGCGGTACGTCCGCGCCAGATCGAGAGGGGGGCGAGAGCTCGAATGACACGACTCACCGGGACGGTCAAATGGTTCTCAGATGCCAAGGGCTACGGTTTCATCGAACGTGATGACGGCGGCGATATCTTCGTCCACCACACGTCGATCGAAGGTACTGGGTTCAAGACGCTGAAGGAGGGGGAGCGGGTGGAGTTCGGTGTGCTGGAGGAGGACAAGGGGCCCAAGGCACAGGACGTGGTACGGCTGGAGGGCGGCGACGATGATCCTGCCCGTGGTGGTCAGGCGTTCCAGAGCCCGCTGGACCATAGCGGCACCTGAGCAGGCGGCCCCGTCTCCTCAGTCGTCGAAGAGGCCCAGCTGGTCGCCCGGTGGAGGCCGGCGGAACGCGGCGGCGGACAGCGCTGAAGCGCCGTCGTGCAGCCTGTGTTTGCGGCGAGTCGTCTCGAAGAGTTGGCGCACGTGGTCCGCGTACGCCCCATCACCCGTCATGCGGCGACCGAAGCACGAGTCGTGGAGCCGCCCGCGCCGGGTGTCCCGGATCCGGTTGAGAACCCGGTCCCGGCGCTGGGGCACGTGGGCCTCGAGCCAGTCGGCGAACATCTCTCTGACGCCGTGGGGTAATCGGACCAGGCTGTAGCTGGCCGCCCGGGCCCCGGCCTCGGCGGCAGCGGCCAGGATGGCCGGGATCTCCTGGTCCGTGAGCCCCGGGATGACCGGGGCCACCATCACCCGCACGGGGACGCCTGCCTCCGTAAGGCTTCGGATGGCGTCCAGTCGCCGGTCCGGTGTGGCGGTCCTGGGCTCGAGGACACGCTGGAGGTCGGGACGTAGCGTGGTCACGGACAGCGCCACCGTCGCCGCCCCGCGTGCCGCCAGTTCCGCCAGCAGGTCCGTGTCCCGGGTGACCAGATGGTTCTTGGTCACCACGGCCAGCGGGTTCCGGAACTCCGCCAGGACCTGGATGCACCCCCGTGTCAGCCGCAGCCGGCGCTCCACGGGCTGGTACGGGTCGGTGACGCCGCTCATTGCGATGGGCGCGGGCGTCCAGCGCGGTGAGGACAGGGCGGCCCGGAGCAGCGTCGGCGCCTCGTGCTTCACCAGGATCTTCGTCTCGAAGTCCAGCCCGGCGGAGAACCCCAGGTACTCGTGGGTCGGCCGGGCGTAGCAGTAGATGCAGCCGTGCTCACAACCCCGGTACGGGTTCAGCGTGTACCCGAAGGCCACGTCGGGGCTGTCGTTCCGGGACAGGATGCTCCGGCTCGAGTCCCGGAGGAATTTGGTTCGTGGCGACGGGTCATCAGGATCGACCCGCGACCCGTCGGCGACCACGTGCAGGCGCTCGAACCGATTGACCGGGTTGCTCGACGCGCCCCGGCCCTTGACGACCCGCGGTGGCGGCGGAGACTCTGGCGAAGCCCTGGTGCCCGATGTGCGCGGGCGGGAAGCCCTCTCTCCTCCGCTCACGAACCGGCCTCCGGAACCGACGCAGCAGACTGTCTAGCCGCTGACGCCTCTGTGCCCGCCGACGCCGTCCGGTGACGGGCCCTGGCATCAAGCTCCCGGAAGCGTGTCGCCACCACGTTCATGACCCGTTCGTCTCGCTCGAACCGGCCCTGGACCAGGAGGAACGGGGAGTGGTGGATGGTCTCCCGGTAGCGCTGATAGACGGGGGGCGGGACGATGAGGTTGATGAAGCCGTGCTCGTCCTCCAGCAGGAGGAAGACGGTGCCCTTGGCTGTGGCGGGGTGCTGGCGGGCCACCACCAGGCCGGCCATCACCACGGGCGAGCCGTCGGGGAGGGTCTCGAAATCGGCGGACCCCACCACACCGTGATCCAGCAGGCGGGGCCGGACATGCTCCATGGGATGGCCGTCGGTACAGATCCCGGTGGCCAGGTAGTCCAGGAAGACCAGCTCCCGGTCCTCCATTTCCCGGGGGTCCAGGGGGAGGTGGCGGGCGGGGGCCAGGGGCAAGGTGTCCCCGGCGGCCCGCAGCGCTTCCCAGGCGGCACGGCGACGGCCGGGCTCGAACGCCTCGAAGGCGCCGGCGCGGGCCAGGTGCAGCGCGTCGGCACGGGACAACGACGCTCGCCGCACCACGTCGGCTACGGCGGTGAACGGGCCCTGCGCCGCCGCGCCCTGCAGCCGGCCCCGCGCGGCCTCGCCCAGCCCCCGGATGTGCTTCCAGCCGATGCGCACCGCCGGGTGAGCGGGTGCGGCCGGTGCACGTTGTCCCGGCTCCGGCGGCTCCAGGGTGCACTCCCACTGCCCGTGACGGAGGCAGGGCGGCCGCGCCACCACGCCGTTGCGCCGGGCCTCGTGGACCAGGGTGGCGGGCGGGTAGAACCCCATGGGCCAGGCGTTGAGGATGGCCATGAGGAACTCGGCGGGATAATGGGCCTTGAGGTACGCCGTCGCATAGGCGATGAGCGCGAAGCTCCAGGCGTGACTCTCGGGGAAGCCGTAGTTGGCGAAGGAGTGGAGATCCTCCACGATCTCCTCGGCGGCCTCGGCAGACACGCCGTTGGCGGCCATCCGGGCCTCGAGCCGTTTCAGCGCCGCGTGGAGCCTGGGCAGCTTGCGGCGATGGCCCATGGCCCGCCGCAGCTCGTCCGCCTCGGCGGCGCTGAACCCGCCCAGGGCCATGGAGATGGCCATGGCCTGCTCCTGGAAGATGGGGATGCCGTAGGTGCGACGTAGGATGGGCTCGAGTCGCGGGTCGGCGAACTCCACCTCCTCGAGCCCCAGGCGCCGACGGGTGTAGGGGCGGACGAAGCGGGCCTGGATGGGGCCGGGCCGGATCAGCGCCACCTGGACCACGATGTCATAGAGCCGCTTCGGCCGGGTCTGGAGGATGGACTGGATCTGGGCGCGGGACTCGATCTGGAAGGTGCCCAGCGTGTCGCCCCGGCCGATCATGTCGTAGGTGGCGGCGTCGTCCACCGGCAGGTCGTAAAGCTCCATCGCCCGGCCCGTCCGCTCCCGGATGGCGTCGAAGGCCATGTGGACCACCGTGAGGCCGCCCAGGCCCAGGAAGTCGAACTTGGGCACGCCGGCGGCGTCCAGGTCGTCCTTGTCGAACTGGAGGATGGTCCTGCCCATGGTCGTCTCCTCGATGGGCAGGTAGTCGCCCAGGAGCCGGCTGGAGAGGACGAAACCGCCGGGGTGCGTGGAGCGGAGGCGGGGGACGTCGTCCAGGGAGCGAAGCGCGGACAGCAGCGCCCGGCCCCTGGGCGACGCGACGTCCACCCCGAACCTCGCCGCCATCCCCGCCTCCAGCTCATCGGCCGCCGCCGCCGGCTCCCGGCCGTGCAACCGCTTGCTCAGGGTGAACGCGCTCTCTGCCGGCCAGCCCAGGGTACGCATGCAGTCCTGGATGGCCGTGGGCGCGTGGTAGACCTGGGTCACCGCCGTGATGGCGGCGTGGGCCCGGCCGTAGCGCCGGTACATGTAGTCCAGGATCTCCTCGCGACGGTGCATCTCGAAGTCCACGTCGATGTCCGGCGCCTCCGTCATCCCATCGGTCCGGACCTCGGAGAGGAAGCGCTCGAAGAGCAGCCCGTGGCGCACCGGGTCCACCGCCGTGATCCCCAGGCAGAAGGCCACCGCCGAGTTGGCCGCGCTGCCCCGACCCTGGCAGAGGATCCCCCGCTCCCTCGCCTCCCGCACCGCGTCCCACATGACCAGGAAGAAGCCGGCGAAGCCCAGGCGAGTTATCACCCCCAGCTCGTGCTCCAGCTGCGCCCGCTGCCGCTCGTCCACCTCGCCCCACCGCTCCCGGGCGCCACGGAAGGTCAGCTCGCGGAGCCAGGAGCCGTTGTCGTGGCCACTGGGGACGGGGAAATTCGGCAGCGGCGGACGGACCCAGCGCAGGTCGAAGGCGCACTCCGCCGCGATCCGCGCCGACTCCGCCAGCCCCGCCTCCCGCCCCTGCCAGAGCGACGCCATCTCCGCCGGCGACTTCAGCCGCCACTCCCCGTTCGGGTGCAGCACGCCCCAGCTAGCCGCCGTGTCGATGTCCAGGCCAGCACGGAGCGCCGTCAGGAGGTCGTGCACCAGGCGACTCCCGCCGTCCACGTAACGGGGATCGTTGGCCACGACCCACGGCACCCCATGCCGCTCCGCCAGCTCGATCAGCGCGCCCGCCAGCGCCGACTCCTCACCCGACACGTGGTGCAGCCCCACCTCCACAGCCAGGCGACCGGGGAACAGCTCCCGCAGCCGCGACACCAAGAAGGCCGCCTCCTCCGGCCGGCCCGACCGGAGCAGCGTCGCCAGCTCGCCCGTGGCCGGACCCGTGAGCAGGTGCAGACCGTCAGTACGGCCTTCCAGGTCGGCGATAGCCAGGGTGGGCTGGCCCCGGGCAGGGAGAGCTGATGAAGGCCTGCGACGCGGGGTGACCGCCGTCGCCCGGGTACGGACCCGGCCATCCCGGTCCAGCCTGAGAGCGCCATTGCCCACGAGCTCCGCTCCGCTCCCGCTGGAAGCAGAGCCTGGACTGCCCCCGTACGACGACTCCAGCTCATCCTTCTCCGCCAGCCACGAGCTCCAGTCGCCCAGCCGGCTCCGGGTCACCAGCCCAGCCAGGTTCCGGAAGCCCTGGGCGTCCCGGGCCAGCAGCGCCAGCGGGTGTCCACCCACCACCAGCTCCGCCCCCACCACCGGCTGGATCCCCGCCCGAGCCGCCTCCAGGGCAAAACGGATGACACCTCCCAGGTCCGACCGGTCCGCCAGACCCAGGGCGCCGTAGCCACGCTCCGCCGCCGCCTGGACCAGCGTCTCTGGCGTACAGGCACCATCGCCGAAGGAGAAGGCGGAATGGCCGCGGAGCTCCACATAGGTACTCATGAGATCTCTTGCTCCCTTCGATCAGTACGGTCGATGCGCGGGGCGCGTGGGCGGGTATACCGAACAAAGACCGAATGAAAGATCGCATCCCGGCAGGCCGAAGACAACCCGAAAGGGGCGGGGATGTCCGCCATGGATCCGGCTACAGGGTTCCATGAGCCGGCATTTCACCTATCTTGAAGGTGGATGCGAAAGCGGCCCTGGACTGCTGCGTGTCGCTCCGCTGGATGGCCCTTCCACCTTCCCGCGGCAGGCGACCCCCCGCCGTCTGATGCTGGTCCTGCCCCTCCCGACACCATTGGTTTCGGGGGGTCTTTCTCCCTGTGCATCCTGGTCCCTTTACAGGGTGATTCCCTGCCTCTCCTGTTGGTGCTCCTCCTCCTGGTGGCGGTCATCCTGACGGTGCTGGTGATCTGGCGGCGCAGCGGTGCGCGGTTCCCGCGGGTTGCCGGGCGGGAGTCCGGTCCACCAGCGGCCGACCCATCGCCGGGGCTTCCGGTCCTGCTGATCCCCGAGGACGAGGCGGTTCCAGACCATGGCCCGGCGGCGGGCGACGAGGTTCTCCTCGGGTTGGACCCGTCGCCCGTCACCGCATCATCGGGAGGCGAGCGGCGCTGGCTTGTGTGGCTGGCCCTGGCTCTGCTGGCGGGGGGGCTGGTGCTGACGGGAGTGCGCACGCTGGCCCCTTCCCGGGAGGCTGCCTGGGGGGAGGGCTGGTCCACTGCGTCTCCGTGGTCGGCGCCGGATCCTGCTCCCGGGCTGGCGGATGCGGATGAGCTCGTGGCGGTGGACCCGGAGACGGGCATGCGTCTCGTGGTATGGTCAGGCAACCACCAGATGGGACTGCCGGGTCGTCCGCTGGAGCGGGCGTTGTCGGTGCTGGTGCGGGACTCGGCGGACCGCCCCGTCCCGGGTGCGGAGGTGCGGTTCCGGGTGGCGGAGGGTGGCGGCCGGGTGGAGCCGTTGCGCGTGGTCACGGGTGACCTGGGGCTGGCGACCACCACCTGGTGGCTGGGCACCGACCCGGACTCGCTCCTGGTGGTGGCTTATGTTGCCGAGCCAGCCGCCGGCTTGCTGGTAGAGCTTGGCGCGTCGCACCGCGAGGGTACGGCCCCGCCCCGGGAGTCGGGCCTGCGGGAGATCCAGCTGGCGGAGACCGATCCGGTAACCGACGAGGCCGACTCCGGGACCGAGGCTGCCGGCGCGCCCGAGCCCGCGGAGGCCGAGCCCGTGGCCAGCGCGGCGTCTGCCGCCATCCCCGTCCGCACCCGGTCCTCCGTGGCGGCGGGAGGTGCTCACACGTGCCGCCTGGATAGGGGGACGGGCCTGGTCTGCTGGGGCGGGGCAGGTCAGGCGACGGGCGGCGTGCCGGCGGTTCTGCCGCGACTGCAGACGCTGCGGGCGGGCCTGTTCCACACGTGCGGCGTGACGGGCCGCGGCACGGTCTACTGCTGGTCTTCCGGGCGTCCCGATCAGCGGACGCCAGCGGCGCCGGGCGTGGAGCTGGAGCTGCCTGGTGGGGCGGTGGCCGTGGACGTGGTGGCGGGGTCGGAGCACAGCTGCGCCCTGGGCTCGGAGGGGGATGTCTACTGCTGGGGCGGGAATGCCCACGGCCAGTTGGGCACCGGCGGCACTTCCGGAGCGGACCGGCCGATTCGGGTGGAGGGGCTGCCGCCCGTGGTCCAGCTGGCGGCCGGGTGGCTCCACACCTGCGCGCTGGCGGCGGACGGCCGTGCCTTCTGCTGGGGCGCGAACGCACGCGGGCAGATCGGCGATGGCGGCTCCGGCGACGCGACCACGCCCACGCCCGTGGACCACCCTGGCGCGTTCACGTTCCTGGCCTCCGGCAGCGCTCACTCGTGTGGCTTGACCCAGGGCGGCCAGGCCTGGTGCTGGGGCGGGAACGAGCACGGGCAGCTCGGCACTGGGAGCGGCGAGCTGGAGCGGCGCCCCCGGCGGGTAGCCGGGGACTACCGGTTCCGGGCGCTGGTGACCGGCGGCGTGCACACCTGCGGCCTCACCGGCGATGGCCAGGCGTGGTGCTGGGGGCGGAACACTTTCGGCCAGCTTGGCAACGGCACGACCACCGGAGCCAGCTTACCCGCCCCCGTTTCTGACTCGCCCGCCTTCGTCGCCCTGGACGCGGGCGGCGCCCACACCTGCGGCGAGGCGGTGGACAGGCGCGTCTATTGCTGGGGCAACAATGTCCAGGGGCAGGTGGGTGACGGCTCTCGGGAGGACCGGCTCGTACCCGTCATCACGACGCAGGAGCAGGACCAATGACAGGTAAGAGGACCAAGTCGCGGGGCCGGTCGGCTCGTTGGAGCGCCACGCTGGCCTTGCTGGGGCTGGCGGCACCCATAGGGGAGTTGCAGGCCCAGGATCTCCCCCTCCGCACCTCGCCGCCTCCGGTGTCGACCCTCGTCTGTGATACGGTCAACCGAGACGCTGTCGACAGGAGGGTCCGTGCCAGAGACGCCGCAGGCGCCGAGCAGTTGATCCATGCCGCGACCCGGGCCATGCTGCTGGGTGACCTGGAAGGGGCGCTGGAGTCCCTGGACCGGGCGCTCGTGGCGGACCCGGCCGCCGCGGAAGCCGCTTACCTCCAGGCCCGCATCCATGAGCGCCAGGGACAGAGCGAAGCGGCGACCGCCGCTCTCTGCCGGTACCTGCGGCTGGACCCCGCGGGCCCGTCCGCTGATGACGTGCGGCGGCGTCTGGACGAGATCGGGGATCGTGGAGCCGGCGCCCGGCTCCTGGGAGCATACCGCCGGGGGTTGGACCTGGAGCAGGAGGGTCGACTGGAGGAGGCGGAGGCCGCGTTCACCGAGGTCATCGAGGCCCGCCCCGCCGCCACCATGGCCCTGTATAACCGGGCCGTCGTCCGCCTCGGCCTGGGCCGGGAGGACTCGGCGGTGGCGGACCTGCGCCGGTACCTGGAGCTGGACCCGGACGCACCGGACGCGCCACGCGTCCGCCAGTTCCTGGCGGCCGGTGCCTTGGCCGCCAGCCCGGAGGCAGCAGGCATTCCGGCGGACCGCGAGCTCCAGCCCCGGACCGCCTTCCTGGCCGGGACGCTGATCCCCGGCGGCGGACAGTTCTACACGCAGCGCCCGCGACTGGGGACAGCCGTGCTGGCCGGCGCCGGCGGTGCTTTGCTCGTCGGGTCGCTGTACCAGCGCATCACGATCCATTGCCTGGATGCGGCGGCGACGCGCTGTCCGGAAGAGCTGGTCGCGTCCCGGGAGAGCCGGCGCCCGCTCCTGGGGCCGGCAGCGGGCCTGGCTGCGGCCGTGGTGCTGGTCGGCGCGCTGGAAGCAATGCTCCACGCCAGGAGGACGCCGGGTCTTTCTGAGCCGTCTCCAGCCGGCAGCGCCGACGCCTCCCCCGCCCTGACGGTGGGCGTCATCGGCTACGATGGGTACGGCCTCCGAGTCGAGCTGGTCCGGTTGCAATTCTGAGATACACGGAGCAGAAGCAATGGCCTCTCTGAACGCCCGTACCGCCATGCCCCGGCGCCGCACATCACCGCTCCTGGTGGTGGCGGCCATGGGCGCACCCCTCATCACATCCTGCCAGGACGTGGTCGTGCTGCCTGCCGAGGTGGCCGCCGTTCGCGTGGTCCCGGACCAGGCCCGGCTGAGCATCGGCCAGACCGTCACCCTCACCGCGGAGCTCGAGGATCCGCAGGGTCGCACCGTCCGGGGACACCCGGTGGAGTGGATCACCGACGACGCCGACATCGCTTCCGTGGACGCACATGGCCTGGTAGCAGGCGACCGCAGCGGGACCACCACCATCCGCGCACGCGTCGGCTCCTCCGAGGGCGTCGCCACTGTACGGGTTCTCATCCCTGCATCCGTGGTGCTCAGCAACACGTCCGCCAGCTTCACCATGAACAGCGGCGGACCACCACCGCCCGACCAGGAAATCGCCATCACCAACGGCGGCGAGGACGACCTGACTGGGCTCATGGCCAGCATCAGGTACGACGACAGCTCCTCAGGCTGGCTCTCCGCCTCCCTCTCATCGTCCACCGCTCCCGCCAGCCTCACCATCAGCGCCAGGACCGCGCCGGACCTGCCCGCCGGGGAGTACCAGGCCACCGTCCACGTCGCCGCCGCCACCCTGGAATCGGAAGCCACGCTCGCCGTATCCCTGGAGGTCCGACCCGTGCCCCAGCGGGATCCGCCGCCGGCGCCGAATCTGCGGGTAGAGAACGTGGAGGCTGGAGAGATAACTATCGCCTGGGACCCAGGGGGAGAGGCGGTCACCGAGTTCCGCGTCGAAAGGCGCAGTACGGACGACGGGTTCCAGGAGCTGGCCCGGGTGGCCGCCGACAGGACCACCTTCGCCGACCGCTCCGTGGAGCCTGACACCCGGTACACCTATCGCGTCCGCGCCTGCAACGAGTCAGGCTGTTCAGATTATTCCAACAACGTCCAGGTGGCCACCATCCCGGCGGCCCCGACCAACCTCCGGGCGGAGATCGTACAGAGGCATCGGGTCCGCCTGGCATGGACCAACAACAGCGCCGTCGAGCCCGTGTTCCGCGTGGAGCGAGCGGATGGCTCGGGACAGTTCAGCCTCCTCGATACCACCCGCGCAGACGCAACCTTCTATGACGACCGGAGCGTGGTCCCGCAAGCCACTTATCACTACCGGGTCAGGGCCTGCACCGACGCCGGCTGCTCGGCACCGTCGAACACCGTGACGGATACGGTCCCCGACTGAGACCGGCGCGACGGGGGCGGGCTCAGGCACCCGTCCCCGCCCGTCCGGGACCGGCGAGGCCATAGCGCTCCGGCTAATCCCACCACCCGTGCAGGTACCAGCCTCCGTCCCGACCGTCACGGTAGACCCAGAGCGGCACACCCTGCTCCGTGAGACAGCGGAAATACTCACGGGCATACGGCTCCTCCTCCCACCGGCCGCCTGAGATACGGTCGGGACCCGCGGCCATGACCACCTCCTGCCAGCCGCTACGGTCACGCAGCCGGCTCGGTGCCTCATGGTCCCGCCGCGCCACCGTCTCCATCAGAATGGGACGAGGCTCTGACAGGAGCTGGAGGACGAGCCCGGCAGTCGTAAGCCCGGCACTTCCCGTACCCACTTCCGAACTCCGCTCCGACCCACCGTGAATTGGCCTCCCACGGCCCCGACTCTGATCCGGCCCGAGATCGGCCGACCACTCCGCCCGCCGCTCGATCAACGGGTGTGAAGTCTTTTCCGGCACCAGCGGCACCACCTGGCGGTCGGCCAGTCGGACGACGGCTGCCTCCACGGCGGAGGCGGTGGCGAATCCCCGGTCGAAGAGGTCGCCCTGACGGACTGACGCCGGCTCCGTGGACACCACCTCCAGGCGCATCCCCGACACCGCGTCCGGCACCGTCAGCCGCTCCAGTGTGCCCCTGATCAGCCGGAGCCAGGCGTCCCGGCTCGCCGTGGGCCGGGCTGGGCGAATCGTCCGCTCCCACTCCGCCCCGTCAGCCAGCGGCAGGGCCAGTCGGAGCGTGCGAGCATGCTCGCCCCGCCCCGCCAGCCGATCGCAGAGAGGGCCCAGCAGCGCATTGGCCGTGAACACCAGCCGCGCCGGATCCGTCAGCACGTAATCCACGAAGTCGATGGAGCCGTGGGGCCGCTCGGGCGGGACGGGCAGGAAGAGGCGACGGCGGTCGTCGCCCCGGGCAAGCCGCCAGAGAGACACCGCGTCCGCGCCCAACCTTACCTCCACCGCCTCCCGCTCCAGCGCCGCCAGCAGACCCACCGTCCCCAACCCCACCCCCTCGAATAACGCCGCCAGACGAGGGTCCGGAGACAGGGCCTGGATCGGCAGTCGGCTCAGCCACTCCCCCTCCCCGCCCCGCTCCACCACCAGGACCGCCTCCGACGACCCCGAAGAAACAGGTACGGCGCCGCCCCTGCGCCAACCCCACCCCGTCCGCTCCTTCACCAGGAACGACGCCCCGTCCCCGCCACCCGCAGGCCCTTGGCTCGGGCTGCCCTCGGCCCGGTCCGGTGGGGTGCCCCACCGGGCTGCCAGCTCGGCGACTATCGGGACGGCGGCCACCCCCGCCCGGGCCACTACGCCCGACGCCGCCAGCCGGGACTGCAGGCGACCCGCCAGCGCCTCCGCGTCCAGCCCCCGACCATCCGCCCAGATGACCTCCTCACCCACCCGCAGCCGGGGCGCCTGGTCGACCAGCGCAAGGGCCGACCCGTCCACTCCACTTTCCCCCAACCCGCCCCCGTCAGCGGACGACCCCCCGCCGGTCGACCAGGCGGGGCTCCAGAGACAGACGTACATCATGATGCTCCACAGGGAGCCGGAGCCGGACGCCCCGGCTCAGACCCATGGATTGCAACTTCACACGCACCGCCACCGCCTCGAGCGACACCGGCTCGCCAAACGGACCCCGACACCACTGGAAACCAGACACATCGAACGACGACCGCGCCCGCAGATGCGACAACGGCGCCCCACCCGCCACCACCACCAGGGCTGAACCCCCTTCCCGAGCACCTCGACCCAGACGCACACCCTCACCATCGCTCAGGACCCCACAACTCGACAGAACCACCAGAGCAAAACCGCCCGACCGCAGCAACTCCTCAGCGCAACCCGCCGCCTCCGACGACCGTGGCCTGAACAGCAGCAGACCTCCCGGCATATCCCAGTACGCACCAGCCACCAAACCCGCCCCATCCACCCACGCCGCTCGCTCTCCACCCCTCACCACACCAGCACTCGCCGACCGCAGAACCGCCGTCGCTCCACCACCAGGACGCCACAACGTCACCCGGCCCCGGGGAAGACCACCAGCCGGCAGCGCAGCATCCAGCGCACCCAGACCCGTAGCCACAGCCCCCGTCGTGCCGGCACGAACCGGCTGCGCATCCGGGAACCGCCGCTCCAGTTGAGCCCGTAGCTCCAGTACCTCTGCAGGTAGCGCGGCCACACCCCCTCCTTCGGTCTACCTTCGGGGCTAGTAGTAGCATAACCCGAAACTATGCCGAAGACAAGTGGGGATGGAGGGTGGGAGAGAGTTTACGGGAAAGGAGGCGGGAGACCGGGTGCCCCATACGAGATCGGGGGACCGGCCCATTGCGGGTCGATCCCCCGTACCATGGACGCCGCTCGGCGTCTGTCGGCGTTACTGGATCTCGAAGGTAATCGGGATCGAGACCCAGACAGGCACTCGCTGGTCGCGGTTGTAGGCGGGGCTGAACTCCATCAGTTCCGCCACCCTACCGGCGGCCGTATCAAAGGCGTCGTAGCCGCTGGACTCGTGCACCTGGGTATTCTGGACCCGGCCGTTCTCATCGATGAAGAACCACATCACCACGGTCCCCTCGATTCCTGCGTCCCGCAGGAGGGGCGGGTAGTGGCGCTGGAGCGCCTGGGACACAGCCCTCTGGTTGGTCAGCCTCGGCTGGACCGTCATGGGCGTGAACACTGGCGTCGCGCCGATGTCCGCGTCACCGCTGGGCGGCGGCGGCAGGTTCTCGATGGGGTTGTCATCGAAGGTCGTGGGCGCGATCGTGATATCGTCGTCGATGGTCGCCTCGGCGATGACCGGCGTGGCCGGCCGCTGGATGGCCTCAGGCGGCGGCGGTATCTCGATCTGGTCCGGCAGGTCGATAGTCTCCATCTCCTGGTGGCCGAACGCCCACTCGTCCACTCCGAACCGGGGCAGACCCAGGAACAGCGCTGCGTGCAGCAGGGTGGCGATGATCAGGGAGATCCAGAACCAGTCGCCGAACCCCTTCTTGAACCTGTCGTTGGCCGTCTCTCGCAAAGTCGTCTTCTGTTCTTCGGCCATAGCTACCTCCGCTCGCGCCTGACGCGCTGCTCGAGGTCCGTATAGAAAGTCAGACGCAGAGCGCCTGCCTCCTGCATTTCTTCCTGGATGTTATGGATCACGGAATAAGGCGTATTCCGATCCGCCCGCAGTGAGATGAGGAGTCGCCGGTTGTCCACATAGATTGGAGCGATGACGCTCGACACCTGTTCCATGGGGGTGAGGCGGTCGTTAATGAACACCTCTCCGTCCTGTGTGACGAAGATGTTCAGGATGTTGCGCCTCGCCTCGTCAAGCTTCTCGGTGGCCTCCGCCTCGGGCCAGGGCATCCGCATGGGGCGCTCCTGGGGGAACGTGGTGGTGACCATGAAGAAGATGAGAAGCAAGAAGGCCATATCGGCCAGCGACGATGATGGGATGTCGCTGGACGCCTTCGACTTCCGTTCGAGTCCTCCGCCCGTCAACATACTATGCTACTCCAGAAGTCCGAGGTTAACGCGCGTGGCCCCAGCCACTTCCAGTCGATCCAGTACGTCGATCATGAATCGATAGGGCGCGTTGGGAGCGGTCTTCACCGCTGCGATCAGGTTCTCGTTCTGCGCCACCTCCATCCGCCAGATCCCTTCTACCTGGGCCGCGGTGACGCGCTGGATCTGGGGGCTCTCGCCTCTCTGGATCTCGACGACGCCATCGGGCTGGACCACCAGGTGCAGGATGTTGCGGGCGGGGATGTCAACCTCCTCGCCTCGCTCCGGCAACACGATGCTCAGTCCCTTCTGCTCGTCGAAGATCGTGGTGACGATGAAGAAGATGAGCAGGAGAAAGGCGATGTCGGCCATACCGGCCATGGGGATCTCGCCTGACGCCCGTGACCTCTTCTTGAGAATTGACATTGCTCTCTACTTCCTCAGTCCAGCTGCGTGTCTTCCGGAGCTCGCTGCACCGGATCCCTGTACGGCTTCTGCTCCGGCGCCGTGTCGTGGATCGATTCAGCCGGGTCCGTAGTTCTCATAACCGGCGAGGCCGGAGTTGTTCCTCCCGCCCCGGCCGGCGCGAGCATCTGACCTTTGCTTTCCAGACTCCAGATCATCCGGAGCACGGCGCCGGTGCCCTCCTCCATGTCCACGATCAGCTTGTCGATACGCGTCACGAAGAAGTTGTATCCGATGTTGACAGGAACGGCAATGATCAACCCGGTAGCGGTGGTGATCAGTGCAACCTTGATGCCGCCGGCCACCAGGGACGCTTCCACCTGCCCCGCCTCGGCGATGGCGCCAAAGGCCGCGATCATCCCGGCCACGGTGCCCAGGAAGCCCATGAGCGGTGCCACGTTGGCAATGGTGGCCAGGACGACGAGGCCGCGCTCCAGGAAGCCCAGCTCGATGACGCCCGTGGTCTGCACCGCCTTCTCCACGTCCCGGCCCGTGATGTTCTTTTCATGGACACGGCGCAGGCCGGAATGGAGGATGGCCGCCACCGGGCCTGGCCGTTCCTCGGCGAGGCGGAGTGCCTCATCGATACGACCCTCCTGTCCGAGGCTCTCCATCTCGGCCAGGAGCCCGCGGGACTCCTTGTGCGCGACCCAGAGTGTCCAGGCCTTGGCGATTATTACTCCGAAGGCGAGCAGCGAGCAGATGATGAGAGGGTACATCATGGGCCCGCCGTCCGCGAACAGGTTCAAGAGGTTGAACCCGCCGTCTGCGCCTTGCGCCAGCTGTTCATTCATGTGGTACCGCCTGCGATGCGTGCCCCGAGATTGCGAGGGGCCGGTTTAGATGGTTCCCTTGAATCCTGTAGAATCTAGGAGAGGCTCGGATTAGTGTCAACGCGCACTAAGCCGGAAGAACGGGAATCCGTCAGGTGCTCGCGGGCGCCGGTCGAGCGCTCGTGATGCCTGCCAGTGTGGAGCGGAGCCTTTCGGGCGAGACGTTCCTCTCGAGTCGGCCCCGTCGAGCGACGGAGACCTGGGCAGTCTCCTCGCTCACGACTATCACCAGGGCGTCCGTCTCTTCCGACAGCCCGATAGCGGCGCGGTGGCGGGTGCCCAGGCTCTTATCGCCCACCGGGAACTGTGTGAGGGGCAGGATCACCCCTGCGGCGATGAGGGTGTCGCCGCTGATCAGGACGGCGCCGTCGTGGAGTGGACCGAAGGGTGCGAAGATGCTGACGATGATGTCTGCGGAGACGCGAGCGTGGATCCGGGTGCCGGTCTCGGCATACTCGTCGAGCCCCACGTCCCGCTGAATGGCTATGATGCCACCTATCCTGGCCCTGGACAGGCGTTCCACCGCTTCGACCAGCTCCTCGACCACCACGCTCTCTTCTACCTTGTTGAAGAATTTGAGCATACGGCTCTGGCCCAGGCGGGCCAGGGCGCTTCTGAGCTCGGGGTGGAAGACGATCAGCGCCGCGATGATGCCGTACTGGAAGGTATAGTCCAGGATCCGGCGTATGAGCTCCAGGTTGAGGATGCCAGCGACGAAATAGATGGCGGCCAGCACCAGCAGCCCGAAGAGCATCTGCATGGCCCTGGTCCGTGCCAGGAGTCGGAGCACGTAGTAGACCCCGACAGCGACGATGAGGATCTGGATGATGTCGCCGAGCCGGGGCAGGAGGAATTGGTATCGGGAGAGGACATCGAACATGAGCTCAACCGGCTATGGAGAGGGCGACGTGGAGGGCCTGACGTACCGGGCCGGGGTCATGGACCCTGAAGAGGCGGGCTCCGGTGAGCCAGCCGGTGACACATGCGGCGATGGTGCCGGGCAGTCGTTGACCGGCGGGGACGCCTCCTGCCAGCTCACCAATGAACCGTTTCCGTGAGGGCCCTAGGAGCACGGGGAAGCCCAGGTCCACGATCCGGCCCAACTCCCTGAGGCAGGCTACGCTGTGCTCGGTGCGCTTGGAGAACCCGAGCCCCGGATCCAGGACGATGGCCTCACGGGCGACGCCTGCGGCCATGGCCCGCTCGGCGGCGGCGGCCAGCTCCGCGACCACCTCACCCACCGGATCATTGCCATAGGTTGCGGTCTGGTAGCTCGCCATCTCCTCTATGCTGCCCCGCGAGTGCATCAGAACCACGCCGGCGCCCCGGCGGGCGCACAGGCTGGCCAGGGCGGGGTCGAGGCGGAAGCCGGAGACGTCGTTCACCACGGTGGCTCCCGCATCCATCGCCGCGGCCGCCACCTCCGATTTCACGGTGTCCACCGAAACGGCCAGATCGGGCCAGCGCTTGGTGCAGGCCCGGACGACCGGCACTACGCGGGCCGCTTCCTGGTCTGCGGGCACCGCCCGGGCCCCTGGCCGGGTGGACTCGCCTCCGATGTCGAGGATGTCGGCGCCTCCCGCCACCAGCTCCCGGGCCCGCGCCACGGCGGCGCTCACGTCATCGTACTGGCCGCCGTCCCAGAACGAGTCTGGTGTCACGTTCAGGATGCCCATCACCGTGGGGCGGTCGAGACTCAGCTCGTGGCCGGGCAGCCGCCACGATGACGTGCGGGGACCTGGCTCCGAACTGGAGTCGATCCCCGCGTCACATCCGGGAAGGTCGGGGCCGGTACGAAACGCGTCTGCCGCCATCCCCGTCAGGAGGCGTCCGCCTCCGCCCCGTCCGCCCGGACCCGACGGGCCTCCCCGCCCGCGACCACCGAGTCCTCGTCCTCCGCCGTGTCCTGCTCTGGCGGCTCATCGCCGGCGGCCTGAGCGTCTCCGGTTTCCGGGGCGCCCTCGTCTTCGATGCCGCCGTCGGTGCCGCCGTCACCGGTCGTCTCGGCCGCCGCGCCGGCGTCTGCGGTCGGCGTCAACGGAGGCGAGGCCGCCATGTCCGGTAGTGGCCGTCCCTCCTCGAGGGCAGCTATCTCCTCCCGGGCCAGTGTCTCGCGTTCGAGGAGTGCCTCTGCCAGGGCCTCGAGGAGTTCCTTGTTCTTCTCGAGCGTCTCGGCCGCCAGCGTGTATGCCTCGTCCAGGAATCGCTTGATCTCGTCATCCACGAGCTTGGCCATCTCGGGCGACAGCTCCCGTCGCTGCACCAGCTCCCGGCCCAGAAAGACCTCGTGGTCCGCGTCTCCCACGGCCATGGGGCCCACCTTCTCGCTCATGCCGAACTGGGTCACCATACGCCGGGCCAGGCCCGTAGCCCGCTCGATGTCATTGCCCGCGCCGGTGGTGATCTTATCCGACCCGAAGATCATCTCCTCGGCGGCGCGCCCGCCGTAGAGCATGACGAGCTGGGCCAGCAGGAAGTCCCGTGAGTAGGAGTGCCGGTCCTCTTCGGGCAGTGACGCGGTGATACCCAGGGCCCTGCCTCGTGGCACGATGGTCACCTTGTGCAGCGGGTCCAACCCTGGCACCCTGAGGGCGATGACCGCGTGACCGGCCTCATGGTAGGCGGTGAGCTTACGCTCCGATTCCGACAGGACCAGGCTCCTCCGCTCCGCGCCCAGCATGATCTTGTCCTTGGCCGCCTCCAGGTCGGTCATGGAGACGCTCTCGGCTCCGCGGCGGGCAGCCAGCAGCGCCGCCTCGTTCACCACGTTGGCCAGGTCGGCCCCGCTCATGCCGGGCATCCCCTTGGCCAGTGTGTCCACCCGCACGTCGTCAGACAGCGGCACCTTCCGCAGGTGGACCCGGAGGATACCCTCACGCCCCTTCACGTCCGGCGCGTCCACCACGATCTGGCGATCGAAGCGGCCGGGCCGGAGGAGCGCGGGATCCAGCACGTCGGGCCGGTTGGTGGCGGCGATCAGGATCACGCCCTCGTTCGACTCGAAGCCGTCCATCTCCACCAGGAGCTGGTTCAGCGTCTGCTCCCGCTCGTCGTGGCCACCGCCCAGGCCGGCACCCCGGTGGCGACCCACCGCGTCGATCTCGTCGATGAAGATGATGCACGGCGCGTTCGCCTTGCCCTGCTCGAACAGGTCGCGCACGCGCGACGCGCCCACGCCCACGAACATCTCGACGAAGTCCGAGCCGGACATGGAGAAGAACGGACGAGCCGCCTCGCCGGCGACGGCACGGGCCAGCAACGTCTTACCCGTACCCGGCGGGCCCACCAGCAGGGCGCCCTTCGGCAGCCGGCCACCCAGGCGGGTGAAGCGCTGCGGGTCCTTCAGGAACTCGATGATCTCCTGGAGCTCGTCCTTGGCCTCGTCGGCGCCCGAGACGTCGGCGAACGTGACCTGCGGCGTATCCGCCGTGAGCACCTTGGCCTTGGACTTCCCGAACTGAAAGGCCTTCGAGCCACCAGCCTGCATCTGGCGGAGCATGAAGATCCAGATGCCCAGGATCAGGATCCAGGGCAGGATCCCAATAATCATGACCCACCAGTTCTGCCGGGACTCCTCGCCGCTGATCTCCACCCCCGCACCCTCCAGCTCGGCGATGAAGACTTCAGGGTCCCGGATCGGGAGCGTCATGGTGAAGGTACGGGTCTCACCTCGCTCGGTGGTGATGGGCGAACGGAGCTCACCTTCCACCTGCTTGCCGTCGGTGATGGTCACCGACTCGATGTTGCCTTGTGCGAGCTGCTGACGGACCTGTGAGTAGGACAGCTCCCCCGCGTCCGGCTGCTGCGGCGTGAACAGCTGGAGCAGCAATACGGAAACGAGCACGAACAGGACCCAGAAGGACAGGGTCCTCGAGCTCCGCGCCCAGCGATTCGCGCCGTTGTCCTTGCCGCCCTTTTCAGGCCCTGGATTCTTCGCCATCGACTTCCTTTACTGAGGTGACTTCAGGCTCCCGATGAAGGGCAATTGCCTGAAGCTCTCGCCATGATCGAGTCCGTACCCGACCAGAAACTCCTGCGGCGCGTCGAACCCCACCCAGCGGGGTTCGAGCGCCAGCTTGGCGCTCAGCCGCTTGTGCAGCAACGCGCAGATCTCGAGGGAGCGAGGCTCCCGCTCCACCAGTACGGGGACCAGCCGGTTGATGGTGGTCCCACTGTCCACTATGTCCTCGATGAGGATCACGTGCTTGCCCTCGAGCCCCGTCTCTGGCTCGTAGAGGAGCCGGACCTCACCACTGGACACCGTCCCTTCTCCGTAGCTTGCCGCTACCAGGAAGTCCACCAGCACCGGCCTGTCCAGCTGACGGACCAGGTCCGCCATGAAGATGAAGGACCCCTTCAGCAGCCCGAGCACCAGAAGCGGCTCGTTGCCGGGATAGGCCCCTGTGATCTCGTGAGCCAGTTCGGCCACGCGCGCCGCGATCTCATGGGCGGTTAAGACCACCCGCTCGACCCCTCCGCCGTCCACCGCGCCGCCCAGGTCACGCGTCTCCGACATCACTCACCGCGATCAGGAAGTCCTCCCCATCCCCTCCCACACCCACGCCCCTGGCGCGGGCTATCCCGACTGCCCAGAGTACTTCTCCCTGCCGATCGACCAGCACCGGAACGCGCTCGCGCGCGCGCCGATCCAGGCGCCGCTCGCCCAGCAGCTTCTTCAGCTTCTTCGACCCGTAGTCGAAGCGGATTCGGTCCCCGGGCCGCCAGCGCCGCAACAGCAGCGGATACGCGGGCGCCGGCACGCTTATCGTCTCACCGCCGGCGGCGCCGGGGCCCCAGCGTACCTCGAGGGTCCGGCCACCGACCACCGCCCGCCCCGATCCCGGTCGCGGACCGGGGATCTGCACCGGTCGGTCCGCGGCGTCCGTAGCCTCTGCCGCCACTGGCGCCACGATCCGGACATGGTCGAAGTCGCGCTCCAGGCGAAGTCCCGCGGGCAGGTCCAGACCCGCCCCGCTCGGCCCGGAGTTAATAAACTCCAACGCCGCATGAGTTCCTGCCCTTCCGGGCGCGGTTCCGTAGCGGCGTAGCAGGTGACGGAGCAGCCGGGCACGCAGGTGCGGATGATAGGAGCGGAGCAGATCACGAGCAAGCGTGACGGTGCTCGCGTCCGCTTCCACGATTACATGTGCCGCCACCGCCTCCACCGCCTGCTCCCACGCCGCCTCGGCGCGCCTGGCGTCCTGGGCCAGGTGAGCCATGCGGGAGGCCACGCCGGGGCGGATCCGCTCCAGGGCCGGGATGACCTGGTGTCGGATACGGTTGCGCGCGTAACGGAGGTCCACGTTGGTGGGGTCGGTGCGGTAGCCGAGCCTCCGCGCGAGGGCGTACTCTTCCAGCTCGGCGCGGGTGAACGGGAGGAGCGGCCTGACGATGCGGCCCCGCCGGGGAGCGATGCCACGGAGTCCGCCTACACCCGTCCCCCGGGCCAGCCGGAAGAGGACCGTCTCCGCCTGGTCGTCCGCATGATGGGCCGTGACCACACAGGCGCCCGACGGCGCCACGTTTTCGAGGAAGGCGTAGCGTACCCTTCTGGCCTCTGCCTCTGAACGTGGCGGTGGCTCCGCCCGCTCCATTACCAGGGGCACGCGCCAGGCCCGGCAGAGACCGGCCACCCAGCCGGCATCGGCGCGGCTGCCCGTCCGCATCCGGTGGTCCAGGTGGGCGGCAGAGAGGCGCCCCACTCGGTCACTGAGTGGGAACCTGAGGAGGTGGAGCAGGACCACCGAGTCCAGCCCGCCCGACAGGGCCACCACCACCGGGGCCACCGGGTCAAGGATTGCAGAGCGCTCCAGCTCCCGGGCCAGCCGGGCTGCCAGCCCCAATCCTGCACGAGAGGATCGGGCGCCCCTCACCGCAGCCCCGGCGGCAACGGCCTGCCGACGCGGTCGGCCAGCACCCTTGCCGCCAGGTCGGGCCTGTCGGTGATGATGGCGTCCACGCCCCAGTCCAGGAGCCGCTCCATCACGTCCGGGTCGTTCACGGTCCAGACGTGAACGGGGAGGCCGTGGCGGGCCGCGTCCGTCACGAAGCGCCGGGTCACGAGCCGGAGCAGGCCTCGCCGCTCGGGCACCTGGAAGACATCGCAGGCGCGTCGCCAGAGCCGGCCGGCAAAGAGCCGGTGCAGCAGGTAGAACCCCCTCACGTCCCTCGTCGACCCGCTCCGCACCCCGCCGTAGCCGCTGAAGAGGGATCGGTCCTCATGACGCATCCCCGCCACGATCACCCTGTCAATGGCGTCGTGCTCCCGGATGGCCTGGAAGAGAGGGGTCTGGGCGGTGCCGATCTTGACCTCCACCGTGAGGGGTGTCTCTGGCAGCTCTTCCAGGACCTGGTGGATTGTGGGGATCCGGAGACCCTGCCCCCGGAACGGGTAGCGCCCCTGCTCGTCCTGAAAGCGGTAGCCGGCGTCCAGCGCCTGTAGCTCGGCCAGCGTCATGCCGGCCACGGGGCCCGAGCCGTCGGTGGTCCGATCCAGGGTCGGGTCGTGGATGACCACGCAGTGGCCATCAGCGGAAGCCCTCACATCCAACTCGACCATGTCCACGGCCCAGCGGTCCACTGCGTCCCGGAACGAGGCCATGGTGTTCTCGGGCACCAGGCCCGCCGCACCCCTGTGTCCTATGAGCAGCGGACCACCACACAGGACGGGATGCAAAGCATCCGGATTCAGACGTCCGGATCCCTCCACGGCGTCCCCTCCTCCAGTCGCTCGACCTCCTCCACGTCGATCCCGTGCTGCCGGTAGAGGACCAGATCGATCAGCCGCACGATGACTTCCCGCTCCATGCGCGCCTCATCGTCCTGCGCGCCCTCGAGCTCCACGCAACGAGTGGCCAGAAACTGCAGGATGTCTTCCACCACTTCGGGCCGCGGGCTGGCCGGCGCCAGCGAGTCCGGCATCACTTCCCGCAGCAGGAGGCCCTCGGTGAAGGCCAGGAAGCCAGGGAAGGTGAACTCCACCAGACCGCTGTCAGCCAGGCCCTCTTCCTCCGTCACCTGCTCCCACGAGAGCTCGTTCCAGTACAGGTCCTCAGCCTCCTCCAACAGGAACCGGCGCTTCTCCTCGGTCAGGTCCTCAGAAGGTGGCGGCGGGGTCAGGGGACGCTGGATCAGCTGAGCTAGCCGGCGGCGCCGTCGCCTGACGAACTCCCGGCCCCGCTCGCGAGCATTGTTGGAGGATTCGGCCATGCAGTCCGTCCAGTGGAGGTGACTAGCTGCCGGTAGAATACCGCCGCCACAACCCGTCCGCAAAGTTGAGTGCGCTTCCGGCGCAAGAGCACTCGAAACCTTCACCACCAACAGGGCGAGTGATCCTATATTGGAGGATCAGGCAGTCTCCCCCCGCAAGGAGGAGTCATGACGTCCCTGGACGAGCTGGCGCGCAGGAAGACGAGGGCCCAGGAGCTGGCGTGGCGGAGGGAGCGGGATCACAACGTTGCGGAGACCCGGTCCCGCTTCCTTCGACCTGTCCGAGCCTACCGTGTCACGTTGTCGGAATGTTGGGGTCGCCCTGGGGCAGGACAAAACCCGGATCGGCCGAACCCATAGGAGTCGCCGGCCCGAGTCGCTCCGGCCGCATGAAGAAATGGGGAGACTCCTCTCGCCCCGATCCCGTGACCTGCCCGGCCACCTGCGTTATCTTGCGGGTTGCCGGGGTCTGTCTCCGGCGTTACAGCGTTAATCCTCACAGACGACGTGGTCATGATGCCCAAAGCCATTCGATACCTGCGACTCGCGACGCTACCGGTGCTGGTGGCGCTCATTGCCGGTTGCGGCACCGGACCGGGGACGGAAGCCCCGGCCCCCAGCGGTCAGGCGTCCGCCCTGCTCGGGTTCGACCCCGCGGACTTCGACCTCAGCGTCCGGCCCCAGGACGACTTCTACCGGTTCGCCAACGGCGGATGGCTGGATCGCACGCCGATCCCAAGCGACCGCGCCAGCTTCGGCACCTTCGACGCGCTCCGGATGCAGAGCGAGGAGGCGCTGCACGCCATCCTGGAAGAGGCCGCAGCGGACAGCAATCATCCCCGCGGCTCGGACCTCCAGAAGGTGGCGGACTACTATCGGAGTCATCTGGACGAGGACCGGATCGAGGGATTGGGCCTCCGGCCTATCCAGGCGGAGCTGGACCGGATTACCGCTATCCGGGACCGCTCCGAGCTTCCGGCCCAGTTCGCCCACCTCCAGCGCCTGCGGGTTCAGACGCCCTACGGTCTCTTCGTGGGACAGGACCAGCGGCGGTCGGACCGCTACATCGCATCCATCAGCCAATCCGGGCTGGGCCTGCCCCAGAGAGACTACTACTCCGGCGATGGCGCCAGCCTCGAGCGCATGCGCGACGGCTACGTCAGCTACGCGGAGGCCCTGCTCCGGGAAGCGGGGCACCCCGACCCGGCCGGCCCGGCCCGGGCTATCCTGGACCTGGAGACCGCCATCGCCCAGGCCCACTGGGACCGGGTCCGGAACCGTGATCGTGAGGCCACCTACAACCTCATGACGTTCCAGGAGCTGCAGGAGCTCACGCCCACCTTCGACTGGGGCGTGGTCCTGGCGGCGACCGGCGCGGACCGGAGCCCCGGCGTGGTGGTCCGGCAGCCCGACTACCTGGAAGCCATGGCCAGTATCATCGAGGAGACACCGCTGGAGACCTGGCGCCAGTACATGACCTTCAAGCTCCTCGACTCCTACGCCGGCGTGCTGCCCCGCGCCTTCGGTGAGGCCCAGTTCGAGTTCCGCGGGCGCGTGCTGGCCGGCCTCGATGAGGCGCCGCCGCGCTGGAAGCGGGCCGTCGGCGCCACCGAGAGCGCCCTCGGCGAGGTGGCTGGCCGCCTGTACGTGGAGCGGCACTTCAGCGCCGAGGCCAGGGCCCGGATGCAGGAGCTGGTGGACAACCTCCTGGTCGCCTTCCGCCAGGGCATCGACGAGCTGGACTGGATGGGCCCGGAGACCAAGCTCGAGGCCCAGGCCAAGCTGGCCAAGTTCAACGTCAAGATCGGCTACCCCGATGAGTGGCGGGATTACTCGGCTCTCGAGGTGGTGGACGGCGACGCCGCCGGCAACCAGATGCGCGCCGCCGCCTTCTCCTTCGAACGCATGATCGAGCGGTTGGGCCAGCCCATCAACCGGGGCGAGTGGGGGATGACGCCCCAGACGGTCAACGCCTACTACTCGTCCACCATGAACGAGATCGTGTTCCCCGCAGGGATCCTCCAACCGCCTTTCTTCAACCTGGAGGCGGACGATGCGGTGAACTACGGCGCCATCGGCGGCGTCATAGGACACGAGATCAGCCACGGCTTCGACGACCAGGGCAGCCGCTCCGATGGCGACGGCAACCTGCGGAACTGGTGGACTGAGGAGGACAAGCAGGCGTTCGCCGACCGCACCAGCCGCCTGGTGGATCAGTACAGCCAGTACTGCCCCATGGAAGGTCTATGTGTGGATGGCCGCGTGTCGCTGGGCGAGAACATCGGTGACCTGAGCGGCCTGACCGTGGCGTACCGGGCGTACCGCCTCTCCCTGGGCGACCAGGAGGCGCCGGTCATCGACGGCTTCACCGGCGACCAGCGCTTCTTCCTGGGCTGGGCCCAGATCTGGCGCATCAACTACAGGGACGAGGCTCTCCGCCAGCGCGTCATGGTGGGACCCCACTCCCCCAATATGTACCGCGTCAACGGCGTCATGGTGAACATGCCCGAGTTCTACCAGGCATTCGAATTACGACCCGGCGACGCCCTCTACCTGCCCCCCGACGAGCGGGTCAAGATCTGGTAGCGTGACGGAGGGCGGAGTCGGCCACGGCCCGGCTCCGCCCCTCCCTTCCCTACGCTCCCGCCGACCGGCTCGCCCTTCGACACCCGCCTGGCTGGACCAGCTTGAAGCGACGGTGCCGGTGATGTCACCCTCGAGGCCGGGGACGCCCCAACCCAGAGTTGCCAGAAGCGCCAGCCCGGCGCTAAGTTGACAGCTGAGTCAGGTTTCAGGTGAGCTATGCAGACCACCACATCTTCCAAACGGCCGCGGACCGCGCGCGGCGAAGCCACGCGGCAGAAGCTGCTGGAAACGGCCGAAGCTCTTTTCGGGACGCGCGGTTTCCACGCTACCGGCGTCGCCGACATTACCCGCAAGTCGGGGGTGAGTCAGGGGACGTTTTACGTCTATTTTGACAGCAAGGAGGAGATATTCCGTGAGCTGGTGCGGGACCTGAGCCGTCGGCTCCGAGCGGCTATCCAGGCGCGTGTGTCGGGTATCGGCTCGCGTCTTGAGGTGGAGGAGGTTGGGCTGCGGACGTTCCTGGAGTTCGCGGCGGCGCACCGGAACCTGTACCGGATCGTGTTCGAGTCCCAGTTCATCGATCCCGATCTCTTCCGCTGGTACTACGAGCGCATGGCGGAGGGCTATGCGCGTGGGCTGGAGCGAGGTATGCGAGCGGGCCAGGTCCGTGAGCAGCATGCGGAGACGCTGGCGTACTGTCTAATGGGTGCGGCTCACTTTTTGGGGATGCGGTGGGTGGTGTGGGAAGGGCGGGAGCCGCCGCCGGAGGTGATGGATACGCTGAGGTCGTTCATCCTGGCGGCGCTGTCGCCGCCCGGGAAAGGAGAAGTGGTGGCGCGGGGCGGGGCTGGTGAAGTTCCCGGGAGATCGGGAGGTGGAGGATGAGGCGAGCCATGGTAGCGGGGACCGGACTCCACGCGCCGTCGCGGGTAGTGACGAACGTGGAGTTGAACGACCGGTACGGCATGGACGTGGACACTTTCCTCCGGGAGAACCGCAATATTCATCAGCGCCACATCATGGCGGAGGACGAGGCTACGTCGGACCTGATCGTGCCGGCGGCGCGGGAGGCGCTGGAGCGTGCGGGAGTGGCTGCGGAGGAGGTGGACCTGATCGTGGTTGCCACGGACACTCCGGACTACATCTCGCCGCCTACGGCGTCGGTGGTTCAGCACAAGTTGGGCGCGGTGCGGGCCGGGACGTTCGACCTGAACAGCGCGTGCGCGGGCTTCGTGACGGCGCTGGACCTTGCGGGGAAGTATGTGGCGGCGGATGACCGGTACGGCAACGTGCTGGTGGCGGGCGCCTACGGGATGAGCAAGTACCTGGACTGGGACGATTTCAAGCTGGCGACGCTGTTCGCGGACGGCGCCGGCGCGGTAGTGGTCCAGGGTGGAGGCGGCGATGGTCCGGGGCTGTTGGCCTCGTCGTTGTACGCGGACGGCTCGTTCCACGACTACATGGGCATCTACGCCGGTGGGACGCACATGCCGGCGAGCCCGGAGGCGTTGGAGCGGAAGGATCATCTACTGCGGTTCGCCAAGAAGTTCCCGGCGGACACCAACCCCACGCACTGGCCCCGACTGATCCGGGAGACGCTGGACCGGATCGACCGCACCCCGTCGGAAGTGGATCATTTCTTCTTCACCCAGATCAACATAGCCAGCATCAACGAGACGCTGGACCAGCTGGGCGTTGGGCCTGAGCGGTCCCATAACATCATGGACCGGTACGCGTACACGGGCAGCGCATGCATCCCCATGGCGCTGGCCGACGCGGCGCGGGCTGGCAAGCTGGAGGCGGGGGACCTGGTGGTGCTCATGGGCTCAGGGGGCGGGATGGCCATGGCCGCGCTGGCCCTGGAATGGGCGTACGACACATGAGCGAGACCCTATTCTCCTGGGTTCTGGTGGGGGCATATGCCCTCATGGTGGTGTTCATCGCCTGGCGCTCGTCGCGGCGGACGAAGTCGGTGGAGACGTACTCGGTGGGGACGCGGCAGGTGAGCCCCATTGCGGTGGGCCTGTCGCTGGCGGCGAGCCTGACCAGCGCGGCCACCTTCGTGATCAATCCCGGGCTGATCTACCTCTACGGCTGGTCGGGGGTTCTGGGCTACGCGGTGGCGGCACCGCTGGGGATCTTCATCGGACTGGTGGTCTTCAGCAAGAGCTTCCGGAAGGTGGGCGACAAGACGAACGTGCTAACCGTCCCCCAGTGGGTGGGCGACCGGTTCGGCGACCGCCGGCTCACGGTCTACTTCGCGTTCCTGAGCCTGCTCCAGATCACGTTCCTCATCCTTATCGTGGTGGGCCTGACGCTGGTCCTGGAGCGGGCTCTGGAGATCCCGGTCTGGGTGTCCCTGGGCATGGTGGTGGGGTTCACCTTCACCTACATCCTGCTGGGCGGCGCCAGCACGCACATCCTGACCAACTCCATGCAGGCCGGGATCATGATCGTGGTGGCGTTCATCTTCCTGGGCTCCGGCTTCGAGTTCGTGCGGGACGGCATAGGCGCTTTCTTCGAGCGGCTGGCGGCGGTGGGGCCCCACTACGAGTCGGTGACGAACCCGGACAGCCTGCTCTTCCGAAATTTGTTCGAGGTCCTCGTGGCCAACTTCGTGGTGGGCGTGGCGATCATCCTCCAGCCCCACGTGATCTCCAAGGCACTGTACCTGCGCACGGAAGCGGACGTGAACCGGTACCTGGTGACGGCGGCGATCGTGGCGACGCTGTTCTTCGCCGTCCTCATCACCGGCCTCTTCGCCCGGCTGGCGCTGGAGGGTCCGGTCCTGCCGCCGGACGTGGTCATGGCCACCTACATGGTGGAGGCGTTCGGACCGTTCCTGCGGGCAGTGGTGGTGCTGGGCCTGCTGGCGGCGGGGTTCTCCACCATGGAGGGGATCCTGGTGGCGCTGTCGTCGATCTTCGCCAACGACTTCATGCGGAACCTGCTGCCGTCGGCTCGCCGCACGGGCGACGCATGGCGGCCCACGGCGCTGCGGTGGGCCCGGGCCTTCCTGATCGTGCTGGCGCCGGTGACCATCTGGCTGTCGTGGGACCAGATCCACAACCCGTCGCTGTCGGTGGCGATCTTCGCCCAGAACGGCGTCTACGGCCTCTTCGCCGCCACGTTTGTCCCGATCCTGGTGGGTATCTTCTTCGAGGGCGCGGACCGGCGCTGGGTCTTCGCCGCGTCGGTGACGGCGCTGGTGGTCCACTTCGGCATGTACTACGGCGAGATCACCATGTACCACAACAACCCGGCGGTGCCGGCCACGGCTGCCATCTCCGCGAGCCTGCTGGTCATGGGCGTGGGCAGCCTGGCCACCGGACGGCGGGTCCGACTGGCCACCGAAGCCCCCGCCGTCGGGCCGGCCGGTGAGGGGCCGGCCGAGGGGAGGAAGCCATGAGCGGAGGCATGGTGCGGACTGACTGGCTGGAGCGCTGGGCTCACTACTCCCCCGACGCCGTGGCGCTGAAGGACGGCGACACGGGAGAGGAGTACAGCTACGCCCGTGCCCGGGAGGCGGTGGACCGGGCCGCCCGGTTCCTCGGTGACGAATTCGGGGTGGGCGCAGGGGACCGCGTCGCCGTCCTCTCCATGAACGAGGTGGAGTACGTGCTGCTCCTCTTCGCCGTGCAGAAGCTGGGGGCGATCCTGGTGCCGGTGAACTACCGGCTCACGCCCCGGGAGATCTCCTATATCCTGGCCGATTCCTCCCCTGCCCTGCTGATCCACCAGCGGCAGTACGACGAGACGGTGGCGGCGCTGGAGGCGGGCTCGCGGCCGGAGCGCGTGCTCCAGTTCGACGGCCCCAATAGCTACCTGAGCCGTCTGGCGGACGCGTCGCTCCCGGCGGCCCCGGTCCCCATGGGCGCCCGCTTTGAGGACCCGTGCATGATCCTCTATACGTCGGGCACCAGCGGCGCGCCCAAGGGAGCGCTCATCACCCACGGCATGCTCTTCTGGAACAGCGTGAACACCACGCTGCGCTTGAACCTGGTGCAGACGGACGTGACGCTCACCTACACGCCGCTGTTCCACACCGGCGGCTGGAACGTCCTGACCACGCCGTTCCTGCACCGGGGCGCGAAGCTGGTCTTCCTGAAGAAGTTCGACGCGGACCGGGTGCTCAGGCTGTGCGACGACGAGGGTGTGACGATCCTCTTCGGCCTGCCCACCATCATGGACATGCTGGCCCGCTCCCCCGAGTTCGAGCGGGTATCGCTGGAGACGGTCCGGTACGCCATCGTGGGTGGCGAGCCCATGTCACTGGGCCTGATCCGCACCTGGCAGGATCGGGGTATCCCCATCCGTCAGGGGTACGGCCTGACCGAGTTCGGGCCCAACGTCTTCTCCCTCCAGGAGGAGCACGCGGAGCGGAAGATCGGCTCCATCGGCTTCCCCAACTTCTACATCGACGCCCGGGTGGTGGACGACGACGGCCGTGACCTGCCGCCCGGTGAGGTGGGAGAGCTGGTGCTCCGGGGCCCGGTCTGCACGCCAGGCTACTGGAACAACCCCGAGGCCACGGCGGCGACCATCGTCGGCGGCTGGTTCCACACCGGCGACCTGGTCCGGCGCGACGAGGAAGGTTTCTTCTACGTCGTCGACCGTAAGAAGGACATGTACAAGAGCGGCGGGGAGAATGTGTATCCGGCGGAGGTCGAGCAGTTGCTCCGCACCCATCCCAAGATCCGGGACGCGGCGGTGGTGGGTGTGCCGGACGCGAAATGGGGTGAGGTGGGCCGGGCGTTCCTGGTGCTGGAAGCCGGCGAGTCGGCCACGCAGGAGGAGATCCTGGGGTTCTGCCAGGGACAGCTGGCCCGTTTCAAGACGCCGCGCCAGGTGACCTTCGTGGAGGAGTTCCCCCGGGGCGACAGCGGCAAGGTGCTCAAGCGGACGCTGAAGGAGGTGTCATGACGGGACGCACGATCCACGAGTTGACGCTGGGCGAGACGGCGCGGTTCACGAAGACCATCTCCGAGTCGGACGTGTACGGCTTCGCCGGGATTACCGGTGACTTCAACCCGGTCCACGTGGACCAGGTGGCGGCGGAGGCGTCCATGTTCGGCACACGGATTGCCCATGGGATGCTGACCGCTTCCCTCATATCAACCGTGCTCGGCCTCCAGCTTCCGGGGCCGGGTGCGATCTACGTGTCGCAGAGCACCCGTTTCGTGAAGCCGGTGCTCATAGGAGACACCATAACGGCGGAGGCTGAGGTCGTGGAGCTTCTCGTGGAGAAGAACCGCGCAAGACTCGCTACCCGCTGCCTCAATCAGCGGGGTGAGGTAGTGCTGGAAGGCGAGTCAATCCTCATGCCTCACAGGTTCCAGTGACGTTTCGATCCCGAACCCAGGAGTGACCATGAGCAAGAAGCTGATCTTTCCGGTGGCCTTCCTCGCGGCGAGCTTCATCGCCTGCGGCACCGAAGACCTCATCGACCCGATCGTGGACGAAGATCCCATCGTGGGCGTGTGGTTCTCCGGCGGCGATGACGTGGCGCCGGGGCTGCGCGTCGAGCCGTTCAACGTGGACTCCATCGTCGCCGTGTTCAGGGAGAATATGACGTACGAGGTGCTCCAGTACTCGCCGGGCCTCATCACCCTCACCGGGACCTACGTGGTGGGCGAGGGCGAGGAGGGCCAGATCCGGCCCATCACGGCGAACCAGACGTCGCCTGTGGCCGTGGTGGCCGAGGGGATCTTCCGGATCACCAATGACGTGATGGACTACGAGGTGATTCAGACGGAACCCGCCCTGGCGGGCGTGAACCCGCCCACGGTGAGTGGCGGGTTCGGGAGCACCACCATCGCGGGCCAGCCGACCGACTTGTTCGTCCAGCGGTACGTCCGCCGGCAGTAGTCGCCCGTCACCAACGGCTCGAGTGCCGCGGCGGGGCGTGGGGTCGCTCCGCCGCGGGTCTCCCCTTCACGAACAGAGGATCGCAATGAGACGCTCACTCGCATTGCTGCCGCTGGCGCTACTGGTCGGCGCCGGTGTGTTGGCGGCCCAGCAGCCGGGGGTGGAGCCGGTAGCCGTCACCACCCCGGCCCCCGACACGCTCCTGGCGGCGCCGCCCGAGGATCCGGTGCCCCGGGAGTGGCAGTTCATCGGCTACTCCTTCACCCGGACCACCAGCACGAACATCGCCCCCGCCGGCGAGCTCCTCCAGGGCCAGGTCATCGGGCGGCTGTTCGGCACCAACACCACCACCACGGTGGAGACGAGCGGGATCTATACCGAGCAGCGCTTCGTCCCCTACCTGGTCTACACGCCCCGGATCCTGAACGGCGATGCTGTCTTCCGGCTCATGGGAAAGATCGACTATACGTGGGGCGACCAGGCCTATGGCGTGGGGAATAACCGTGGCGGCGCCATCAACGCCGGCCAGGTGAACCTCCAGACTCTCATGGCCAATGTGGACCTCCGGTCCCGCAACCGGGACTGGAACGTGGTGGTGGGGCTCCAGCGCGTCTTCGACAACGCGTACGACCCGCACCACATCACCCTGGAGCAGGCCCAGACCAGCGGCTACAAGCTCAGCTTCTGGGGTACCAACGCCGTGGGCGTGAACCTCTTCGCCACGCCCACGCCGGGGATGAAGACCCGGGTCGGCGTGTTCCAGCTATGGGAGAACCTCATCGCCCGGGACGACGACGTGACCCTGTTCATGGCGGACATGGACACCCGCGTCACCCCGCGCCTGGAGCTTGGGGCCAACGCCTGGTACCTCCGGGACCGGGCCCAGGGCGCCGGCGGCATCTCCATCCTGGGCCAGGGCCTCACCAGCGCTCTCGCCGAATACAACGGCGCCACTCGGCTCCGCTTGCCCGCGCCTCGGCCGTACGTGGCGGATATCCTGTGGGTGGGCGGGCGGGCGGCATACAACCGTGACTTCCTGGCCGGCCGCTGGTGGGCCGATGCCTTCGCCATCACGAACCTGGGGACAGTCGACACCGTCTCCGTCGACGGGGCCACGTCCCGGGTGGCGGACGTGGCGGGCCTCGCCCTGAACGCGTCGGTCGCCTACAAGTACGGCATGACCAACGCCGACCGGGTCTGGGCCGAGGGGCTGTTCACCACCGGCGACGGCGGCAGCACCGCCGATGGCAGGACCAGCTCCGTTTTGACCGGGAACATCTGGGGCTCGCCCGTGGGGATCTACAGCGCCCACCGGGCCCTGCTCCTCTTCCCCGACCCCCAGGTGGTCAGCCGCTACTACTCCGCCGTCCACGACATCTCCAATGCAGGCCGCGGCGTGGCCGGGGTCTCAGCGAACGTGTCCCGGGGGCTCATCCCCAACCGGTTCGTGGCTCGGGCCGGTACCGCCACCGCCTTCTCCGTCACCACGCCGGCGGGCGGCGGCAACTACATCGGGACGGAGATCAACGGGGAGCTGCGATACCAGATCGGCGTGTTCCTGCACGCATCCCTGAACGCGGCGTACCTGCGTCTGGGGGACTACTACGATGCACCAGCCGTGACGTTGCAGGGCATCCGGCCCAGTGACCCCTGGACCGTCTTCCTCACCCTGAGCTGGCTGATGTTCTGATGAGAAACTTGCTACTTGGCGCCCTGGCGCTCCTGATCTCCGGCTGCGCCCCGGGGTTCCGTTACACCGACGCCCCGCCGCTCCCCTTCGAGGAGATCGACTATGGGTTCCCCGTGCAGACGGCACTCACCACACCGACGCTGGCGTACATCGACCAGGGCGCGGGACCGGAGACGTTGCTCCTAGTCCACGGGCTGGCGGCCAACGCTGGCTTCTGGCGCTACAACATCCCCGAGCTGGCCCGGCACTACCGGGTCATCGCGGTGGACCTGCCCGGCTACGGCAAATCGTCCAAGGCCACCTGGTACCCGTACAGCATGAGCTTCTACGCCGCGTCGCTGGCACGCCTGGTGGAGGAGCTGGAGCTCGGCCCGGTGACGGTGGTGGGGCACTCCATGGGCGGCCAGATCGCCATGACCATGGCCCTGCGCCACCCCGAATCGGTCAGCCGACTGGTGCTGGCGGCGCCAGCGGGGATCGAGGGCTTCCGCCCCGGCGAGGGCGAGTGGCTGCGGAACGCGCTGACAATCCAAGGCATCCGCACCGTCCCAGAGGACGGCATCCGGCGGAACCTGAGCCTCAACTTCTACGCCTGGAGCGACGAGTGGGAGTGGATGGTGGAGGAGCGGGCGAGGATGGCCCGGGCCGACGACTTCGACCAGTTCGCCCATGCCGTGGTCCAGAGCGTGGGTGCCATGCTGGACGAGCCGACCACGCCGTTCCTGGAGCGGGTGACGCATCCGGCGGTGATCATCTACGGCCGGTACGACCACCTCATCCCCAACCCCTACCTCCACCCCGGCTGGGCGTCGGCCGTGTTCCGGGAGGGTGCGGAGCGGCTGCCCGGGGCCACGCTGGTGGAGATCCCGGACGCCGGCCACATGCTCATGATCGAGCGGCCAGAGGCGTTCAACACCGCTACGCTGGAGTGGCTCCAGACCGCACGCTGAAGCTGGTGCCCGTCGGTCGCTCCTCGTGGCCCATGCCCCGGCGAGTGACCTATGGGCCTCAGGCCTGCCTTCTGGCCACGAGCTTCAGGCCCGTCGCCGCCGGAGCGCCGATAGCCCGAGGCGGTGGGTGAGGAAGACGATGAGGCCCAGGGCACCGACGAGGACGACGGCGCCAGCTGTCTCACCGAACCGGCCGGCCACCTGTCGCCACCCCTCGCCTGCCAGGAACCCGCCGCCAAGGTAGATGCTTCCCCAGAGGGTGATCCCCAGGACGTCGAAGGCGAAGAACCGTGGCCAGGTCATGCCGGACCGCCCGGCGAACCAGGGCATGATGGTGCGGACGAAGGGTATGGCCCGGGCGGCGCTCACCCCCACCAGGCCGTGGCGGTGGATCAGCGACTCGGCCCTGGACAGGGCGGCCTGCCAGATCCGGGTCATGCCGCCGCGGCGAGGCCTGACGCCAGGTGCGAACCAGCGGCCCACGGCAAATCCTATCTGGTCCCCGGTGAGGGCGCCCAGGAGTGCCAGCATCATGATCTGGCCCGGGTCCATGAGCCCCCGGGAAGCGAGCATGGCGGAGAAGGCGATGAGGGCACCCACCGGCAGGACCAGGCCCGCGAAGACGGCGGTCTCCAGCATGCAGACCAGGAACAGCACTCCCGGTCCCAGGGCCACCAGCTGGTCTGACAGCCAGTACAGGAGTTCGGATCGCAGCATTCTGTCCCGGGGGTGGGCGGCCTGTCAGCCGCCGGTCATGGGGCTCCGCCAGTCTCACGTTGCCTGAGTCCCGTGTGGTACGGGAGGCGGCGGAGCAGAGGGCCCCGGCCACCGCCGGGGCCCTCCCGTCAGTCTCAGCTACCTGGCCTGCACCTCTGGTCTAATCCCGGGGCTCTACTGCCCAGGGCGGGGGCGGTGCGTCCACCGGGTTCGTGAGGTCGAACTCGGCGGCGAAGTCACGGTTGAACCGGGTCAGGTTGTATACGAACCGCTCACCGGGATGGATCTCCATGATCCAGACGTTGTGCACGCCGTCCGGGTGGTCCCGTGCCAGGAACTGCTCCTTGGACGCCTCGCCTGCAGGGAACGACTGGGCGTAGGCGGTGCCAGGCTCGGCGGTGTGCCCGCCGTACTGGCTGGCGGCCTCTTCGGTACCGTCGGGATAGCGGTGATCGTGCTTGAGCCGGATCCCGTCCTCGGTGCGTGTCAGCACCCAGGTCCTGGACCGGTCCTCACCGACGTGCAGCGGAATCCGGATCTCATCGGGCGAGCATTCCCGCACGTGGATGATCACGTCGCGGTTGAGCCAGTCCTGGTCCATCTCTTCGTCGTAGCGGACCATCTCGCCGGCGAACGCCTGTCCGCACAGCTCCTGCATCCGGTCCCACCACACCTGCTGGGGATCGTCCTGGGCCTCAGCCGCCCGGTCGGGGTTCTCGCATGCCGTCAGCGCCACCAGCCCCGTCGCCAGTGCGCAAAGCAGGATCCTCGCCCGCATCTCCAGTCTCCTCTCTACGGCCGCTCCAGCACGGCCATTTCGGTGTCCGGGCCGCGCCCGGGGGAGTGTAAAGTGTATGACCGGTGGTTCGACCAGGCAATGACGAGGAGTTTCCCGTATCTGCGTGCCGCCGGAGCAACCCTGGCCGGCGACTCCGACCGGTTCGGCCGATCCGGCCTCGGGGCGAGTCAAACATTCCAACGGCGTGACGGAAGGGCTCCGAGAGGTCGGAGGCATCGGAGTGGGTACGGGTATGCGAATACTCGATCCGGACCGGATTACCGGCCAGACCATCTTTCGTGCCTGGCGCCCCGCGGCTGGAAGCGAGTCCTCAGAATGGGGTGAAACGAGGTGTCGTCCGAGACCTCCGACACCTTGGAGCCCTCTGTGTCACGGTGTCGACGTTCTGAGCCGCCCGGCAGTCCGCCGAAGCCCGGCAAGCCGAGGCCGGGTGGTGGTTGGGCGGTCGGAGTTCGGAGCTCGGAGTTCGATGCTCGAAGCCCAATTCCACTACCACACGCCCGTTACCTGTTGCGGTCGAGCAGGTTACGGCAAGTCAGCGGCGCTTTCTGCGCTGTCGCGCGCGCTGGCCTGATACATGCAAACACGCTCTGTTCGCAAGTGATTGCCACAAAGGCAATTGCAGCAACAGAGAGAGATTGTGACATGCACAAGAAGATAGGTGGGATAGGATTGGCGGCCGCCATCGCGGCCATACTGGCGCTCCCCGCCGGGGAGGCCTCCGCCCAGGCCTGTGCCGGCTGGCCGGCGGCGCAGGGGCAGTTCTCCGTCGGGGCCAGGTTCGCCGCGGAGCCGTGGACCGCCGCGGAGCTGGGCTCCTCGCTGGGCGTGGAAGCGGGGCTGAACCGTGTGGGTAACGCCGCCGTCTTCGGCTACGTGGACCTGGTCAGCCGGGAAGTGAACGAGGTTGAGGACAACGGTCGGGACCCGGTTATCGGTCTGGCCGCTGCGTACGAGATCGGCACGCTGGTCCCGGCGCTTCCGGGCTGGCTGTCCGCCTGTCCCGTGGCGTCGGTGGCGATGCAGCGAATCGACGAGACCACGTATTTCAGCATCCCCCTGGGACTCGGCTTCGGCACGAGCATCGAGATCGAGGGCATCACGGTAATGCCCTACGCCATCCCCCAGTTCCAGCTCTTCCAGGTGGGCATAGACGACCTGACCTGGGATCACCAGTTCGGGATAGGGTTCGGGGCAATGGCTCGACTGGCGGACATGTTCTACGCCGGCATCGAGTTCAACCGCGCCTTCGTCGATGGCGCCGAGTTCGACTTCGCGCTCCGTGGCGGCATAACCTTCCCGCGCTGAGCCCTGAGGCCGCCATGGCCGCCTCCGAGGGGGTCCTGGCAGGAGGCGCCAGCCCGGATGGCGTGGAGGATGGCGCGCCCGTGCTGATCATCGGCGCGGGTGCCGCCGGCCTCCGCACCGCCATCGAACTGGCCCGGTCCGGTGTGGACTGCCTGGTGGTGGGCAAGCGCAGACACGGTGACGCCCACACCCGGTGGGCGGCCGGCGGTGTCAACGCCGTGCTGGGCACACTTGACCCCGACGACCGCTGGGACATCCACGCCGCTGATACCATCCGTGAGGGCGGCTACATCTGTGACCCGCGGTCCGTGGAGCTGCTGGCGCGGGAGTCCCCGGCCCGGGTAATGGAGCTGGCCGACTGGGGCTGCCCGTTCGACCGGACGGCCGAGGGCAGGATCAACCAACGATACTTCGGCGCCCAGTCCTTCCGTCGCACCTGCTTCGTTGGTGACGTCACCGGCCAGGCCATGCTCGACTCCTTGGTGGACAAGGCCCGCGAGCTTCACATCCCATTCCGCGAGGACATCTTCATCACACGGGTCCTGGTCCGGTCGGGCTCGGTGGGGGGCGCCCTGGGACTGGACCTGGAAAGCGGGGCCCCCCTTCACTTCCCCGCCAGCAGCGTGGTCCTAGCCGCCGGCGGCTGCACCTCGCTGTACCGGCGTAGCTCGTCCCGGGACGACGAGAACACCGGCGACGCCGTGGCCCTGGCCTACGACGCGGGAACGGCGCTCCGGGACATGGAGATGATCCAGTTCCACCCCACGGGGATGACGGCACCCGAAGAGATGCGGGGCCGCCTGGTCACCGAAGCCGTCCGGGGAGAGGGAGGCCGCCTCTTCAACGTGCGGGGTGAGCGATTCATGGAACGGCACGCTCCCGACCAGATGGAGCTGGCCGCCCGGGACGTGGTAGCCAGGGCCATCTGGCAGGAGCTCCGTGCCGGCCGCGGCACCGAGGGTGGTGGCGTCCTTCTGGATATCTCCCACCAGGACCCGGACATGGTCCGTGAGCGGCTCCCGTCGATACACGGGCGGTTCCTGGACCAGGGCATCGACATCACGAGCGAGCCGATGGAGGTGGCGCCCACCGCCCACTACCCCATGGGCGGTGTGGTGGTGGATGCGGACACTGGCGCCACCAGCGTAGCCGGCCTCTACGCCGTGGGTGAGGCCGCGGCGGGGGTGCACGGCGCCAACAGGCTGGGCGGGAACTCACTGGCCGAGACGCTGGTGTTCGGACGCAGGGTGGCCGCCGATATCGTACGAGACCTGGAGACCGATGGTCCTGACGGAAGACTCTCGCCGGACCCCGCTGACTGGGAGCGGCACGTGACCCGTGTGGACGCCACGAGGACCGCCCGGGGCGAGCACGACCCGGAGGACCTGATGGCCCGGCTGCGGGGCATCATGTGGGAGCACGGAGGCATCGTCCGCTCCGGCGACGGCCTGCGCGCCGGTCTGGCCGAGCTCGAGGTCCTCACCAGGCATGCCCGGGACCTGGACGTGGCCGGCAGTCGCGCCGGCCCCCACGCCCTCGCCCGGGCTCTCACCCTACCGTTCGCGCTGCTGGCCGCCGAAGCCATCCTCCGCAGCGCTCTGCTGCGTGATGAGTCAAGGGGCGCGCATTACCGGGAGGACCACCCGGAGGGCCACCCGGAGGACCGTACCGCCGCCGGGACCGCCCGGCTCGTGAACATCGTCTGCCGCCGCGGCCGCGACGGCGGGATGCGCCTCTCCACCTCGCCCGTACCACCCATTCCGCCGGTCATCCAGCAGGCGCTCGCCGAGCACCACGCGCTTGACTACCATCACCTGGAGTAACGGTCCGAACGCTCACGGCAGGCACTGGTGGTCTGGACCGCCGCGGCGTCCGGTCACAGGAGGGAATGGCTGCCGACGCGGGCAGGCTCACGCCGTCCATCACTCCCAGCGGAGGGACTCGACGGGATCCACCAGCGCCGCCTTTCGCGCCGGGAAGACCCCGGACAGGATTCCTATCCCCAGCAGTATCCCGATCGTGATTAGCACGATGGGCCACGGCAGCGCGGGATTGCCCACTATCTCCATGGCCATGTTCACGTCGGGAATGGCCGCCACGCCGCCCACGATGGCGGCGCCCAGGCCCAGGCCGGCCAGCCCACCGGCCAGACAGATCAGGACCGCCTCAAAGACGAACTGGGCCATCACGTGCCGCCTCCGGGCGCCCACGGCCAGCTTCACACCTATCTCCCGCGTCCGTTCCCGGACCACCACGTACATGATGTTGGCCACGCCCACGCCGGCCACGATGAGGGTCAGCCCCCCGATTACACCCAGGAAGATCTGGATGCCGAGCCCGATGGCGCGCGTGATCCGCTCGTCCTCGATGTAGTCCCAGATCCGGAGAGCCCGGGCGTCATCGGCGTGAAACCCGTGGCGGGCGCCCAGCACCTCGTAGAGACGCCGCTTGACCACCTCCGCGTCCTGGATATTGTGCGGCCGGACAAGGACATGGCCCACGTGCCGGCGACCGTAGATGGTGCGCATGGTCGTGGCGGGTATGATCACCCGGTCGGCGTCGGGGCCGTTGTTCATGCTCATCTGGGGCTTCGGCGCCATCGTCCCCACCACGGTGAACGGCACTCCGTCCACGTGGAGGGCGCTGCCCACGGCGTCGCCGGCGGGGAAGAGCCGGAGCGCCACGGAGTCGCCGAGGAAGGCCACGCGCCGTCGCTCCGCCAGGTCCCGCTCGTTGAGGAAGCGGCCGCCCGAGGCATGGTACATGGAGCGCATGTAGGCGAAGTCCGGGTGCACGCCCTCCATCATCGTGGTGGTGGTGAGGTGGGGCGACTCCAGGACCGTGCCCCAGGCGCCGTAGGAGGCGCTGCCCATCCGCAGCTCCGGGATGGCGGCCAGCAGGACGTCCAGGTCATCCTCCACCAGGCGGACCCGGCGGCCGGCGGACAGGCCGTTGTGGTTCCGGCTCGTCTCGCCACCGTAGACAATGAGGACCCGGTCCCCGCCGCCCAGGGCGCCCTCCACCACCGCCAATCGGAACCCCTCACCGAAGCCCAGGAGCAGGACGATGGTCAGCGTGCCCCAGAACACGGCGAACATGGTGAGCAGGGCCCGGGTGCGCTGTATCTTCAGGTCGGACCAGAACTCGGCGATCAGCAGACGGAACATGGCTGTCACTCCTCAGGCGTTCCAGCGAAGCGCTTCGGCGGGGTCGAGCCTGGCCGCTCGCCTGGCGGGCAGCAGGCCGGCCACCAGACCCACGCAACCCAGTATCGCCGCGGTGAACAGCGTCACCTCGAGAGAGATGCTGGGCGTCCCGACCCACTCGTGGATGGGGAGCAGCGCCGCCACCCCGGTCAGGGCCCAGGCTATGGCGAAGCCCAGAACCGCCCCGACGCCCACCACCAAAAGCGCCTCCAGCAGCACCTGCCCCAGGATATGGCGACGGCGCGCACCCACGCTCCGGCGCAGCCCTATCTCGCGGGTACGCTCCTGGACCACCACGAACATGATGTTGGCCACGCCCACACCGCCCACCACCAGGGTGAAAGCGCCGACCAGGCCCAGGAAGATCTTGGTCCCGATGAACACGTACTTGAGGATGGTGGCATACTCGTTCACGTCCCAGACCCCGACCGCGTCACGGTCACGGGGGTCGAAGGCGTACTTCCGGGCCAGGACCTCCCGCATCCTGGTGACGGCGGCCTGGGACAGCTCCGGATCAAGGGGTCGGAACACGATGTAGTTGACGTGCCGGCTGCCTTCCATCACCCGGTAGGTGGTGATGGGGATGAATGCCCGGTCCTCGTCGCGGGCGGAGTAGGAGGAGTTCTGGGTCTTCGGCGCCATGACGCCCACCACGGTGAAGGGCGTGCGGCCGATGAATACCTCCTGCCCCACGGCCGCCTCCTCACCGAAGAGCAGTCGCTTCAGCTCGTCGCCCAGCACCACCACCCGGCGCTGCCCCGCCACGTCCGCCTCGTTCAGGAACCGGCCACCAGCCTGGGGGAAGACGTTCCGCAGGTCGCCATAATCGGCGCGTACGCCCGTCAGGTAGACCTCGGTCCGGACTTCGCCCCGCCGCACGTGCCGCCCCCAGGTGCCGTACTCGGGCGTGACGACCTCGAGTCCCGGCACCTCACGGGCGATCAGGTCCGCGTCGTCCTCCACCAGCCGGATCGCCCGCCGCTCGGGGAACCCGCGGAACGGCATCGTGGTGCGCCCGCCGCTCACCAGGACCAGCCCGTCGCCCATGCCCCGGAAGTTGATCATCATCTGGCGCTCGAACCCTACGCCGAAGGCCAGGAGCGCCACCACGGCGGTAGTGCCCCAGGTGATGCCCAGGACGGTCAGGGCCGTGCGCAGCCGCTGCCGCCGCAGGTCATCGATCAGCTGCTGGAAGACGGTGGCGATACGCATGGGGATGTCAGCGGCCGGAAACGGTGCGGAGAGGCTTCTCCAGGACCACATCGCCCTCGTCCAGGCCCGACACGACCTGTACCCGGATGGCGTCGCTGAGGCCCGTCCGGATCATGCGCTTGTGGCGAGCGCCGCCGGGGCCGGGCACCTCGACCCAGGCCGAGTCGCCCTGGAACGTGACCACCCGCTCCGGCACGACCAGGACGTCGGCCCGCTCGTCCACCACGATCTCGGCGTTGGCGCTGAACCCGGCCCGGAGCCGCACCTCGTCCAGGCCTTTCAGCACGATCTCCACGGGGAAGATGGTGGCCGTGCCGTCCGTGCGGGCCTTGAGGGAGATCCGTGTCAGCTCACCGGGCACTGTCACGCCCGGAAGGGCGCCGATGCTCAGGTTGACTTGCATCCCTTCCAGGAGGCGGCCCACATCGATCTCGTCCACGGTGCCGCGGAAGACGAGTCGGTCCATGTCGGCCATGGCGAAAAGGACCGTCCCCTCCTGGTAGGTGGACAGGGGCACCACCGGGTCGCCCACCTCCACCATCTTCTGGAGGACGTAGCCGGTTATGGGGGCGCGGACCACACTTTCCACGCCACCGCCCGCCGCGTCAAGGACCCGACCCGTCTCGAGCAGCTCCAGCCGCTCCCGGGCGGTCACGAGCTGGAGGTCCGCCTCACGGTACCGGCGCTCGGCCACGTCCAGGTCCTGCTGCGAGACCAGGTCCCGCTCGCGCAACGACCGGGCCCGCTCCAGCTCGCGGCGCAGGTTGTCCGCCTCGATTCCCCGGAGCTCCAGCGCCCGACGGGCCTCGACCAGCTCGAGAGGCGTGGGGTCCGGCCTGATCTCGAGCAGTGGCGCCCCCGCCTCCACGTACTCGCCCTCGTCCATGAACTGGTGCTGTACCACGCCGGAGACCTTGGACTTCACGCTGATCTCCGTCTCCGGCTCGATGGTGCCAACGGCCAGCGCCTTCGCCACGATGGTCCCTCGCTCCACCACTACCGTGCGGGGACCATCGTCGGCGCCACCGTTGGCGCGAACCGTGACCGTGGCGCCGGCCAGCAACAGGATGGCGGTGGTGATGCCGAGGATGACCTTCGTCCTGGATTTCATGTTGGATTCCCCTGGGTCCACGCTCGTTTCTGACGACCACCCTACGGGGGCCAACGAAGGAAGGTTTCGACGCGTTGCACCGGCTGAGGGCGCGTTTCCGAGCAGTTCGCAGTTCGAGGCGGACGACGCGGACGGTCCATGTCTTGACGGAACCTCTCTCGACGGTACGTTTGTTTGCTGCTCTGGCGCGAACCTGGAAGAGAACTGGCAGGAATGGTTTGATCGTAACGCTCGTCCCTGGTGCGGACCCCGACCTGGTGCAGCGGCAGCTGTCGGGTCGCGGCCTCTGGGTCCGTAGGTACCAGGTGGGACAGGACGTACAGTTCTATATTGAGCCTGGCTCGGCCCGGGTCGATGTGGATGCGCTACGGCAGATCCAGGGCGTTGGGTCCGTGGCGTCAGTTCCCTCGCCGCACCCGTTGGTGGACGAGCGCGTGGGGCCGGTGGACGTGGCGGGGTTGGCCATCGGCGGTGCGGCCGGGCCGGTGGTCATGGCTGGTCCCTGCGGTGTGGAGTCGGAGGATCAGATCCACGGCATCGCCCGGCGGCTCTCGGAGATCGGGGTGGAGTTCCTGCGGGGCGGGGCGTTCAAGACGCGCACGTCGCCCTATTCCTTCCAGGGCCATGGCGAGCCGGCGCTGACCTGGCTCAGGGAGGCGGCGGACTCGGCGGGGCTGAAGGTGGTGACGGAGGTGCTGGGCCCGGAGCACGCGCCGGTGGTGGCCCGACACGCGGACGTGATCCAGATCGGCTCCCGGAACATGCAGAACTCCGTGCTGCTGCGCACCGCATCGGCGGAGGGTCGCCCGATCCTGCTGAAGCGGGGCATGGCGGCCACGATCGACGAGTGGTTGCTGGCCGGCGAGTACTGCCTGGCCCACGGCGCGCGGGGCGTGGTCTTCTGCGAGCGAGGGATCCGGAGCTTCGACGCCAGCACCCGCAACCTGCTGGACCTGGGCGCGGTGGCGCTGCTGGCCCACGTGCATGGTCTGCCGGTAGTGGTGGATCCCTCCCACGCCACGGGCCGCCGGGATCTGATCGGTCCGCTGACCCTGGCCGCCCTGGCCGCTGGCGCGGCGGGCGTGATGATCGAGACGCACCCGGAGCCGGGCAGCTCGCTGAGCGACTCGTCGCAGGCCCTGCCCCTGGAGGAATTCGAGGCCCTGGCCCGTGAGATCCGCGCGTTCGACCCGGAACGTGAGGCCTGATCTGGAGGATCCGCGTGGCGGTTCCGGCGAGATGTTCGACCGGATCGCGCACCGCTACGACCTCCTGAACCGGGTCCTGTCTCTCGGTATCGACCAGCGGTGGCGTCGACAGACGGTGCGTGCCCTGGGCCTCGATGGCCGCTCCCCGCCCATCCGGGTCCTGGACGTGGCCACGGGTACGGGCGACCTGGCCATCATGATAGCCCGCAGGCACCGGCGGGTGATGGTGGACGGCCTCGACCCGTCCCGGCGTATGCTCGACGTGGCGCGGTCGAAGGTACGGGGCGCGGGCCTGACGGGGCGGGTCCACCTGGTACCGGGCGACGCGCAGGCACTTCCCTACCCCGACGCCACTTTCGACGGTGTCACAATCGCCTTCGGCATCCGGAACGTGCCGGACCGGCTCGAGGGGCTGCGGGAGATGGCGAGGGTGACGAGGCCGGGCGGGCGCGTGGCGGTGCTGGAGCTGTCGGAGCCGGGCACCGGGCTGCTGGCCCGGCTGGCCAGGTTCCACATCCGGACGCTGGTGCCGCGCGTTGGCGCACTCCTGTCCGGTGCACGTGAGTACCGATACCTCCAGAGCTCCATCGCCGAGTTTCCCCCGGCCGATGACTTCGCCGCCATGATGGAGGAAGCCGGCCTGCACATGATCCGTGTCCGCCCCCTGACCATGGGCGTGTGCCACCTGTTCGTGGGCGAGCCTGGCGTGGCGTCATGACCAGCTTCCTCCGCCATGTGCTGGACCGCCCGTTCAACGACGACGAGATCCGCATCATCACCATACCGGCACCGACTGCGCCACCGGAGACCCTCCTGGCGTGCGAGCCGGACTGGCCGGCGGTGTTCTGGTCCCCGGGCGCGGGCAGGACCATGGCCGGGGCGGGCGCAGCCTTGGTGGTTGAAGGTGCTGGTCCGGGCCGGTTCGCTGAGGTAGCCGCTATCGCCGACCGTCTGTGGCCCCGGATCGCCAGCCTGGTCCACCCAGGCGTGGAGCCGGTCCCGCCCAGGCTCTTCGGCGGCCTGTCGTTCCTACCCGACCGCCCTGACGGCCCCTGGCGGCCTTTCGGCGCCGCCTGGTTCGTCCTGCCCCTGTTCCTGTACGTGCCCGGCCGGCACGGCGCCCGGCTCGCGGTAGTCGCCACTGGCGACCAGGTACGGGAGCGGGGGGCCGAGCCGATAGCTGACGCGGCCGAGTCGATTCTCGAGCATCTGGCGGGAAGCCAGGCTGCCGAGGGCGCGGCGCTGGACGACCCACCGCCCCGACCGGTGGGGCCGGCGGAACCTGCGGACGAGGTGGGCTGGCGGCGAGCGGTGGCATCGATCCAGGAGCGTATCGCCGCGGGACAGGTGGACAAGGTGGTGGCCGCCCGGGCCGCGGAGTTGGCCTTCGCCACGCCCATCGACCCGGTGACGGTCCTGCGCAGACTGGGGTCGTCGGCGGCGGAGACCCGGTTCGCGTTCCGGACCGACGGGGCCACGTTCGTGGGCGCGGCTCCTGAGCGGCTGGTATACAGGCGCGGCCTGGACGTGCGGACGGAAGCGTTGGCGGGGTCGGCGCCGGCCCGGGGAGAGGCGCCGCGTGAGGAGTTGCGGTCGAGCCCGAAGGACGGCGAGGAGCACCGACTGGTGGTCCAGGCCATAGCCGAGGCGCTGGCGCCGCTCTGTCACCGGCTGGACTACCCCTGGGAGCCGGAGGTGCGGCGGCTGCGTCACCTGATCTACCTGCGGACGCCGTTCAGCGGCACCCTGCGTCGGCCCGTACCGGTGCTGGACCTGGTGTCACGGCTGCACCCCACGCCGGCTGTGGGTGGGTATCCCGCGGCGGAGGCCATGGATTGGATCGCTGGTGAGGAAGGGCTGGAGCGAGGATGGTACGCCGCGCCCGTGGGCTGGTTCGACGCCTGGGGCGATGGCGAGTTCGTCGTCGCCTCGCGCTCCGCGCTCCTGTACGGTGACCGGGCCGCGGTCTACGCCGGTGCCGGGATCGTTGGCGCCTCGGACGCCGGGGCCGAGCTGGCGGAGACGGAGGCGAAGATGCGAAGGATGCTGTGCGCCCTGGGCGTGGACTCGTGAGACCGCCGAAGGGCGCGCGGCGCACCGGGGCTGGCCCGTCCTCACCACCTACGGCCTTACGGAGGCCCGCTCCCAGGTCACGACCCAGGCCTACGAGACCGTCAATCGAGGTCAGCTCGGGTCGGGACGATCCATGGCCGGCTGGACGACAGTGGCAACCTCCACGTCGCCGGGCGCCGCGCCGACCGGATCATCACCGGCGGCGAGAACGTGGACCCGGTGGAGGTGGAACAGCAGACCCGCCGCATTGCCGTGGTCGACGCGCTGCCTCACCTCGAGACCGGCAAGGTGGATCGGGAGAAAGTGCTGCGGGAGGTCGGAGGTAGGCTGAACCCGATCCGCCCCCGCGATCAGCCCCGGGATTCCAAAGCGCGCCGGAGCACCGTGGGGATCTCCACCCGCCGGAATGTCCGGTGATCCACCGAGACGTGTCTGGTGACGCCTTCGCACGCCAATCCCGCTGCCGTGTCGACACGGTAGTGCAGCGTAAATTCCGTGTTGCCGACCTCGATCCGGACAATGGACACGTCGATCTCATCCCCGAATCGGAGCGGCCTGCGGTAGTCCGCCTCGGCGCGACGGACCGGCGCCATCCAGGTCCCGTCCTCGAACGCCGCCTCCAGGGCCAGTCCGCGTGCCCGAAGGAAGTCCACATAGGCGTCGTGGAAATAGTCGAGGAACCTGGCGAAGAAGACCACACCTGCCGCGTCCGCCTCCTGGAACGCGACCCTGCGCCGGTGCCGATGGATCGGCGCCGCTGCTGTGGCGGCACCTTGCGTCTTGCTCATGTCGCTCATGTTCGAATGTATCCTGGTGCCATTGCCCGTTGGTGGGGTAGTATGTGCTATAGTCCATAGAGTTGCCAATGATGAAGCATCTGACGCCGTACCAGATCGATCAGCTCACGGACGAGCTCGACGCCGCCCTGAGCAAGCTGGAGCGAAGCATGCGCGTCACCGATGACGCCCTGCGACCGGTCCACCTGGACCAGAGCGCCGTCGGCCGACTGTCCCGCATCGATTCGCTCCAGAACCAGGGCCTGACGCGGAACCTGCGGGACCGGGAACAAGCCAAGCTGGGCCAGATCGTGAGCGCGCTGGAGCGGATGGAGAAGGGCCGCTACGGCATCTGCATCGAGTGCGGAGGCGACATCCCGTTCGAGCGCCTCCTGGTCTTCCCCGAAACCCCCAGCTGCGCCGCCTGCGCCCTCTGAGCCGCCAAGCTCCCGCGCCCGGGCCCGCCCGGAAACGAAGAACGGATACCCGATCCCAGTGAGACGCGGGCGGGGACCCAACCTTCCGGTCCACCCACCTGTCCAACCGGCAGACACACAGACAGTGACTCCAGATCGGGAGAACGGCAGCATGCGCATGACGACTCCGAGAGCAGTGATAGCACCCACCATCGCCCTGCTCTTCGCCGCCGGGGTGGCTGCCCAGCAGGACGACCAGGAATGGCTGCGGCAGTGCGAGCGACAGGCGGAACGGAATGACCGGGCGGTGTTCTGCGAGGTCCGACCCGTCACCCTGGCCCTCGCGGCCGGAGCCCTCGACGTGGATGCCTCGCCCAACGGCAGCATCCAGGTCGACGGCAGCGCCATCGACCACGTCCAGGCGAGCGCCCGGATCAGGACCCAGGCCGGGACCGATACCAGGGCCCGGGAGCTGGCCCGTGAGATCCGCATCGAGGCCCGTGACGGCCACCTGTCCAGCGACGGCCCCAGGACCCGCAGCCGCGAGGGCTGGTCGGTCAGCTTCGCCGTCACCGTCCCCGGCCGCGCCGACCTCGTCCTCTCCACCACCAACGGCTCCGTCGCCGTGGCCGACGTTGATGGACGGATCCGCGCCAGGACGACCAACGGCGCCGTTCGCCTCGATCGGCTGGCGGGAGACGTCCGGGCCCGAGCCACCAACGGGTCGGTCCGCGTCAACCTGGCCGGTGACCGCTGGCAGGGCGACGGGCTGGACCTGAGCACCACGAACGGAGCGGTCCGCATCGCCATACCCGAAGACTACTCCGCGGAGCTCGAAACCCGCACCGTCAACGGCAGGATCAACATGGACTTCCCGGTGACCATCACCACCATGGGCCGGCGGGCCAATCGGATCCAGACGAGCCTGGGCGAGGGTGGCGCCACGATCCGAGCCGAGACCACCAACGGGTCGATCAACCTCACCCGTCCGTAGCGGACCAGACATACTGCGGGTTACCGGCAGCCATCTGCGGGACAGGTCGCTGCCGGTAACCGCCATGGTCCGGCGGACACCGCTTCGACACACTATTCCCGCGACCTGCTTGCGGAACCGCTACCGCCACGACGAGCGACGATCTCGCGCCATATCCCGTCACGGCGGACCTCCTGGATCTCGAGTCCAGCCGCTTTGATGTTCTCTTCGGTCCGGCGGTTGATCTCCGGACCCATGACGGCACGGGTCAGGGGGCTCAGCCAGTCGAAGATCTTCCCGAGCACCGGATTCCCGGGCCTGACATGCTCCAATAGCCGCACCTCACCGTCCGGCTTGACCACTCGCCGCACCTCCCGCAGACCCTGCACCGGGTCCTCCACGGAGCAGAACACGCAACTGGCGGTCACAGTGTCGAAGCTGGCATCGTGGAACGGCAGCGCCTCCACGTCCGCCAGCTGAAGCTCCACGCCCCGGCCCAGCCGCGCCGCGCGGCGTCGTGCCCGGTCCAGCATCCGCGGTGAGATGTCGATCCCCGTGACTCGAGCCTCCTCAGCGTACAGCTCCAGGTTCCGCCCCGTCCCCACTCCCACCTCGAGCACGTCGCCCCCAGCCCCACCCATCACGCGCCGGCGCCGGCTCCGGCCACCCATCATGTCCATGGGAGCCTCGTACCAGTCGTACAGGGGGGCCACACGGTCATAGCCCCTGGCAACCCCGCCATTTCTGTCAGCCATCACGCGCCTCCTCTCTCGCGACCTGGCGTCACCAACCCCCGGGGGCTCCCGTCGCAACCAACTTCTGAGAATCAGCCTGCCCCATGCGCAAAGATTCCGCCAGGCTGTCCGGTGGGATTCTTGCATGAACCGACGGATCTTCAGTGGGTCAGACGACCGGCACCGTCGGGGCGAGAGCTCGCGCAGCCAGTTCGAGTGCCGCGACATGTCGCCGTCATAATGCTCCTCGATCCGGATCGAACCGTGACAGACAGAGACCACCAGAGGCGAGACGACCACGAGCACGACCACGAGCACGACCACGAGCACGACCACCACGGTCACGGTGAGCATGACCACGATGCCCACGCTGGCCACAGCGTGGAGATGTTCCGGAGCAAGTTCTGGCTGTCGCTGATCCTGACGCTGCCGGTGGTCTTCTGGTCTGAGCACGTCCAGATGCTGCTGGGCTACAGCGCGCCGGAGTTCCCCGGCTCGGCGTGGATCGGCCCGGTCCTGGGCACGGTGATCTTCTTCTACGGCGGCTGGGTCTTCATCCAGGGCGCCTGGCACGAGCTACAGGCCAAGCTGCCGGGGATGATGACACTGATCGCCCTGGCCATCACCGTGGCCTTCGTCTTCTCCTGGGTGGTGCAGGTTGGGCTGATCGACGCCCAGCCGCTGTGGTGGGAGCTGGCGACGCTGGTGACGATCATGCTCCTGGGCCACTGGATCGAGATGCGGTCCGTCACGGAGGCCCAGGGCGCCCTCCAGGAGCTGGCCAAGCTGCTGCCGGACACCGCCCGTCGTATCACCGATGGTGGCGAAGAGGAGGAGGTCCCGGTAACGGAGCTCGAGAAGGGTGACCTGGTGCTGGTCCGCCCCGGCGAGAACGTACCTGTGGACGGCGTGGTCCAGAAGGGCCGGAGCGACCTGAACGAGGCCATGATCACGGGCGAGTCGCGGCCAGTGAAGAAGGACGAGGGCGACGAGGTGATCGCGGGCACGATCAATGGGGAGGGCTCGCTGCGGGTGGAGGTCCGCGGCACGGGCGAGGAGACGAAGCTGTCGGGGATCATGCGGCTGGTGGCGGACGCCCAGAAGTCCAAGTCACGGGCCCAGCACCTGGCGGACCGGGCGGCGCAGCTGCTGACGGGCGTGGCCCTCTCCGCCGGCGTGATCACGTTGGTGGTCTGGCAACTGATCGGTGCGCCCATCGACTTCTCCATTGTCCGGACGGTGACGGTCCTGGTCATCGCCTGCCCCCACGCCCTGGGGCTGGCGGTGCCGCTGGTGGTGGCAATCTCCACCACCCGGGGCGCCGAGAGCGGCCTGCTGGTCCGGGACCGCCGCGGCCTGGAGGAGGCCAGGAACCTTGACGCCGTGATCTTCGACAAGACGGGCACGCTGACCCTGGGCGAGCACCGGGTGGTGGACCTGACGGTGGCGGAGGATCTGTCGGAGGAGGAAGCGCTCCGCCTCGCCGCAGGGGTGGAGACGGAGTCGGAGCATCCCATCGCCCGCGGCATCGTGAAGTCCGCCGAGGAGAAGGAGGTGGAGATCCCGTCGGCGGACGACTTCCGGGCCATCACAGGCAAAGGTGTGGCCGCTACCGTAGAGGGCCGGGAGTACCATATGGGCGGCCCCGCGCTGCTGGAGGCGGAGGAGGTGGAGGTGCCCGACGAGCTACGCCAGGCGGCGGACCGGGCGGCCGAACGCGGCCAGGCGGCCATCTACCTGGTCCGTGATGGCCGGGCCCTGGCCGCCTTCGCCGTGGCGGACGCCATCCGGGAGGAGAGCCGCGCGGCGGTGGACGCGCTGCACGAGCGAGGCCTGGAGGTGGCCATGCTCACCGGCGACGCCCGGGCGGTTGCGGACGCGGTGGCCGAGGAGCTTGGGATCGACACCGTCTTCGCCGAGGTCCTGCCCGACGACAAGGCGTCGAAGGTGGAGGAGATGCAGCGGCAGGGGAAGCGCGTGGCCATGGTGGGCGACGGCGTGAACGACGCCCCCGCCCTGGCCACCGCCGACATCGGCATCGCCATCGGCGCCGGCACCGACGTGGCCGTGGAGGCGGGTCACATCGTCCTGGTCCGCTCCGACCCCCGCGACATCCCCAAAATCATATCCCTGTCTGGGGCTACCTACCGGAAGATGGTCCAGAACCTGTGGTGGGCCGCCGGTTACAACATCGTGGCCATCCCCCTGGCCGCCGGTGTGCTGGCCGCCTGGGGCGTTCTGCTGACGCCTGCCGTGGGAGCCGTACTGATGTCGGCGAGCACCGTCATCGTGGCCATCAACGCCCAGTTCCTGCGGCGAGCGGAGATCTGAAACAACGAGGAGCGGGACCCCAGCGGTCCCGCTCCTCGTCCGCGCCTGTGGCTCGGTGCCGGGCTCAGTGGTGCCCGGAATCGGCGTCCGTCGAGCCACCCGCCCCGCCCATCATCGGGCAGCCGGCAGCGCCATTGCCGCTACCGCCGTGCTGGTGGCCATGCATCCGCTCCTGGCCGTGGTCATGGCCCCGGCTGCCATGATCGTGGTGGGAGCATGGGGCAGCCTGCCCATGTCCGATGTGGGCCAGATGTTCACGCTGCTCGGCAGTCAGCACCGCTCGGGCCTCTGACGCCGTGGCCGCCATCTCCACATGTGCATGGATCATGTGCTCCATCGCCTCCCGTAGCGCCTGCTCGTATGCCGCCAGGTCCGGCTCATCGCCCTGAAGCAGCTCCGCGGCCTGTAGCTTCATGGCCATGGCGCCCTGCATGTGCGCCGAACCCGTCGCCTGCTCGTTGATAGCCTCCAACTGACGAACCTGGTCCGCCGTGAGGCCCAGCTCGTCACGGTGCTCGAGCAGAATGGCGGGCTGCACGCCTCCCATCATCTGACCGCAATGCTCCATCATCGAGTTCTCGTGCGTCGCGTCTCCATGGGCATGGCCCTGGTCCCGGTTCTGCGCCACGAGCGGCACGCCCACCAGCAGCGCACCTGCCGTGGCAATTGCGATTGCCTTCATCTCACACTCCCCATTGCCGGTCTTCGGATTCATTTGTCCCGATCCTTCCAGCAAGTCTAACCGACAGGTCGTGAATGGTCGGTGAATCTCACATGAAGATCCGTTCAGACCCCGGCCGCGACGCCACCGCTCCCCGACCCCGCCCGAGCATTGCCCGACGAGGGCGGCGGGTATGGCGCAGCCAGGCACGGAACGCGCGGTGTTCACCGTCGGGCTACCGAGGTGGAGCGACATGGGGAGAGAGAAGAGCTATGGGATTCATGGGAGCGATACTCACACCACAGACACCGGGCTGGTGCCCGTGGTGCGGTGGGCACATGGGTACAGGCTGGGGCTGGATGATGATGATATTCTGGATAGTGATCCTGGCAGCGGTGGTGACGCTCGTGGCGGTGTGGCTGGTCCGCCGGTCCGGCACCGGCCCGGACTCGGGCGGGGCCGGGACCCATGGCCGGGACCCGGAAGACATCCTGCGCGAGCGCTACGCCCGGGGCGAGATCGACGAGGAGGCCTACCGCCGGATGCGGGACGAGCTGCGCAGTTGACCTGGCCGGGTGACCGGGTCGGCTGATCCGATCAGGTCATGGGTGCCCGGGGCCGGTGGTCGGTCAATGCAGGACCTCGCCGTTTCCGAGGATGGCCGCTCCCGCCATGCCGATGCCGAAGGCGACGGCGCTGGCCATGGCGCCGATCACGAACATCTCCAGTCCACCCCTCAGCCAGCGCTCCTCACTGAAGAGCGAGCGGCTGGCACCCACGACGAACAGCGTCATGAGCCCCAGGGCCACGGCCACGACAAAGCGGTCCGCGGTGATCCCAGGTATCAGGTAGGCCAGCAGCGGCATGCCACCGGCAATGACGAAGCCCAGCAGGGTGGCGGACCCGTGGCGAGTGGCCTGCGCCCGTGTCGCCAGCTCCGCACGGGCGCGGCCCGTCCGCTTCGACAGGAAGTTGCTGGCGCCCATGGAGAAGCCGTCGGCGAGCAGGTTGGCGAAGCCCAGGATGAGGATGACCCGGGGCGACAGCCCGGCGCCCACCACACCGGAGATGATGGCCAGGGTGGTGACGATCCCATCGTTCGCGCCGTAGATCAGGTCCGCCAAGTACTTCTGTACTGTGCCCCGCCAGTGCATACCCGGCCTCCCCAGACCTGGTGGAGCGCTGAGGTAGTCTGGCCCAGGTCCCTTGCGAACCCTGGACTCAACGCCAGCGAGCGAGCGCCCCCGCGTCGACTCTAGCCGCCGGGACCCTTGTCCCCCTTCCCCGCCAACGAACCGATGGACCGGAACGCCTCGAGCAGCTCCATGGGGAACGGGATGAAGGCGAAGGTGGCGTTCTTCTCGTCGGCCACGTCGCTCATGGTCTGGAGGTAGCGGAGGTGCAGCGCGATGGGGTGGTCCCTCATCATCTCCGCCGCCTCGACCAGGCGGGCGGCTGCCTGGAACTCGCCCTCGGCGTGGATGACCTTGGCGCGCCGGTCCCGCTCGACCTCCGCCTGTCGGGCCATGACCCGCTTCATGTTCTCCGGGAGCACCACGTCCCGGACCTCGACGGACACCACCTTGATCCCCCAGGGGTCGGTCTGACGGTCGATTATGTCCTGGATCTTCTTGTTCACCGTCTCCCGCTCGGCCAGGAGCTCGTCAAGCTCCACCTGGCCCACGATGCTCCGGAGCGTGGCCTGGGCCAGCCAGGTGGTGGCCTCCATGTAACGCTCCACCTGGATCACCGCCCGCTCCGCGTCCACGACCCGGAAGAAGACGACGGCATCGACATGGACCGTCACGTTGTCCATGGTGATGATCTCCTGGCGCTCCACGTTGATGGTGAGCACGCGCAGGTCGATCCGCTCGATCCGGTCGATGAACGGAATCAGCAGGATGAAGCCCGGCCCCTTCACGCTGAGGAACTTGCCGAGCCGGAAGATGACCCCCCGCTCGTACTCCCGGAGGATCCTGACCATCTGGGGCAACAGGATCGCCAGCAGAACCACGACCGTGATGATCCAGACCAACGGTTCCATCAGATCCATGCCATTGACCATTGTCGCTCCTCCCTTATCGTGAGACGGGCTTCACCCGCATGGTGAGCCCGCGCACTTCAACGATCTCGCACATCTCGCCCGCCGGTATCTCCTCGTCCGCCACGGCGTGCCAGTACTCGCCGTCCAGGTAGATGCGGCCGTCCTCTGAGGTGACCGTGTCCACTACCTCGGCCCGGCGGCCAGCCAGCGTCTCGACGCCCGACCGTGCGGGTGCGAACTGGGCCCTGATCCCCGCCGTGGCCACCCAGACGAAGAAGGCCACGGTAAGGAGTGTGGCCGGTATCAGGTAGCCCCACGGCAGGGCCATGGCCTCCGGGAAGTCCTGGAACAGCATGAGGGCGCCCAGGAAGAACGCCACCGAGCCCGCGCCGATCAGCAGCCCGAAAGTGGGCGTGAAGGCCTCGGCAATGAACAGGCCCACCGCAAGGGCAATCAGCAGGTAGCCCGCCGTGTTGATGGGCATGGCCGCCGACGCGAACAGGAGCAGCACGAGAGCGATCACGCCGGCCACGCCCGGTATGATGCCGCCAGGGTTCGTCACCTCCGCCATGATCCCGTAGATGGCCACCAGCATGAGGATCAGCAGCAGCTCCGGCCGCACCAGGAGACCCAGGAACCGCTCCGCCAGGTTCTTCTCCAGCTCCTGGATCGTGGCGCCTGTCGTATGCAGGACCTGGTCGTCCACCACCATGCCGTCCATCGCCTCGAGCAGCTCCTGCCGGCTCGCCGCCACCAGGTCGATCACTCCCAGCTCCAGAGCCTCGCCTTCCGTGGCAGACGCCCCCTCACGCACCGCCGAGATCGCCCACTCCATGTTCCGGTCACGCCGCTCGGCGATCGTGCGCATGAAGCTCTCGGTGGCAGCGAATATCTTTCGCTGCATGACCGTGTCGGCCTGGGCACCGGGCGCCATCGTCACCGGCGAGGCCGCGCCGATGGTGGTGGACGGGCCCATGGCCGCCACGTGCGCCGCAAGGGTTATGAAGGTGCCGGCGCTGGCCGCCCGGGCACCCAGAGGCGCCACGTAGACGGCCACCGGCACCTCGGCGGCGAACAGCGCACGGACGATGTCCTGCGTGGAATCCAGCAGCCCGCCAGGCGTGTCCAGCTCGATGATCAGAGCCGCGTAGCCCCCGTCCCGAGCCTCCTCGATGGCGCGGACCACGTAGTTCGTGGTGGTGGGGCTGATGGCTTCGTCGACACGGATCAACAGGACCGTACCGGGTTGCGCCTCCGCCCGGTCGCCGTCACCGGTCGTGGTCGCATCCTGCTGGGCCGTCGCCGCAAGCGATAACCCTGTCAGGAGCAGCACGCTCGTGATCAGTTTCCTGCCCATCTTCACCTCCACCTCCTACGCCCCGCGAACCGCCCTCCCACCTCCTGTCGTCACGATCTACTACCCCAATGTCCTCCTACAGGACTATGCCGCAGTGCGAGAACCGCGGCAAGAGATAAGCCGGCCCAGAGCGGATGTATTGCACCGGGACCAGGTATCCCGATTTCATTATTGCACCGAGACCAGGTCCCGATTGCATTTTCGACGCCTACTGGTAGAGCAGGTAGGGCCTGACTGCTTCCTGGAAGGCTCTTATCTGGGTTGGCCACTCGGCGGTGAGCTCGGCAACGGAACGCCCGGCCAACACGCCCTCCCGCAGCCGATCGGTACCGGCCAAACGGTCGAAATGGGACACACGCCAGGTCAGGCGGTCCGGGTGAAGATTCTGGATCTCAACCAGCAGCGCCACGCCGGCGACTGGCGAGTCGTACACCCGGCGGTCCGTCACATGGAGCCTCACTCCGCGCACCGACCTGTCGCCGAACCTGCCGTCACCGGGGTTCCGGGGTGTGAAGACGACGGGTTCGAAGCGGACACCCGGAAGTCGTCGGGCATTAAGGCGTCGGGCCAGCTCCTCGTGGGCCAACCACGGGGCCCCGATCTGTTGGAACGCCCGGTCCGTGCCCCGCCCCACCGAGAGGTTTGTTCCCTCGAACAGGCAGGTTCCGGGGTAGTGGGCCGCGCTCTCCACTGACGGCATGTTGGGCGACGGCGCCACCCAGCCCAGCCCGGTATCGTCGTACCACGTGTCGCGCCTCCAGCCGGCGACGGGAACCACGTCCAGCTCGACGCCGATCCCGTGCTCCACGTTCAGGAAGAGCGCCAGCTCGCCGGGCGTCAGACCATGGCGCATGGGCACGGGATAGAGCCCCACGAAGGTGGCGAAGGCCGGGTCCAGCACGTTGCCCTGGACCAGCTCGCCGCCGATGGGGTTGGGGCGGTCCAGCACCACGAACCGCACGCCCTGCGACGCGGCGGCCTCCATGGCCAGGGCCATGGTCCACACGTACGTGTAGTACCGGGTGCCGATGTCCTGGATGTCGAAGAGCAGGACGTCCAGGTCCTGGAGCGCCTCCGGCGGCGGGCGACGTGTCTCGCCGTACAGCGAGTAGACCGGCAGCCCGGTACGCGGGTCCGCTCCACCCTCTACCCGCTCCCCGGCCTCGGCACGCCCGTGGATCGCGTGCTCCGGGCCGAACAACGCCACCAGCCGGACCTCGGGGTGACGATGCAGCGCGTCGATCGTGCTCGTGGAGGCATCAACCCCGCGCCCGAGATCCACCAACCCCGTGTGGTTGGTTATCAGACCAACCCTCAGGCCCCGCACCAGGTCCAGCCGCCCCGTCAGGAGGACGTCGGCTCCGGCCAGAACCTGCTCCCCGAACCCGGCCTCGCCCGCATGGCCCTCGCCCGGGACAGACTCGTCCTCAATGGCCTCGTACGAGGCGGAGCCCCGCAGCCCCGTCCCGGTCTCCACTGGGGACTCCGCCGCTCGATCCGCTGCACCACCCCGGGCCGGCGTCCGCCCCAGAGAACCCTGCTCCGATCCCGGAGCGCAGGCAGACACGAGGCCGACGGATACCACCAGAGCCGATAGCGCCACCAAAGGATTGCGACTCGTCATTCTTTCAATATAACCGGGACGAGCCGCAGGCGCTGCCGAACTCGAAACTCGGGTTCTTCTCCAAATTACGTGCACGGTGGTGAGCCGGGGAAAGCCTGCTTCACCTTCAGGGCGAAGTAGTTAGGATCGTGGAATCCGTAGGCGACACGCTTGATGACTTTGATCCGAT